>NZ_JBSSCH010000015.1:0-54419 GCF_054059615.1 Thermostichus sp. OS-CIW-33 | reverse complement strand
TCCAGGCAGAGCACAACATCCTGATGCACCCGTTCCACCAGCTGGGCGTGGCTGGCGTGTTTGGGGGTGCGCTGTTTAGTGCCATGCACGGGTCGCTGGTGACCTCGAGCCTGATTCGGGAGACCTCGGAAGAGGAGTCTCAGAACCTGGGGTACAAGTTTGGGCAAGAGGAAGAGACCTACAACATTGTGGCGGCGCACGGGTATTTTGGCCGGTTGATTTTCCAGTATGCGTCGTTCAACAACAGCCGGAGCCTGCACTTTTTCCTGGCGGCTTGGCCGGTGATTGGGATTTGGTTTACGGCTTTGGGCATCAGCATCATGGCGTTCAACCTGAACGGGTTCAACTTCAACCAGTCGATTGTGGACAGCAACGGTCGAGTGGTTGGGACGTGGGCTGATGTGCTGAACCGTGCCAACCTGGGGATGGAAGTGATGCACGAGCGGAATGCGCACAACTTCCCGCTGGATTTGGCGGCGGTGGAGGTAGCGCCTGCGGTGCGTGGCTGATGGCCTGACCTGACGCTTCAACAGCATTGGTGGATCCCCCAGCTTGGTCTGGGGGATTTTTTTGTTCTCTTTGCTGGGGTGATCTTTCCCAGAGCTTTTCTAGAGTTAAATTGGGGCCATTGCCTCTGTGACTTAGGGATATGGCAATCATTTCTTCTCGGGATACAGGCCAGAACGCTGAGGGCCCCAAGCGGCGGCAGCAAAAGTCTTCAGCCTGGAGAAAAGAAGGCAGAGAGTTGAGCTTTGCTGGGGAAAGGGGAGCGGATCCCTCTGCCCTGTTGCAGCCGCAAGCCCACCCTGGCGAAGCCCAGGAAGAATCCCTGCGCCCGCGCACCCTAGCGGAATATATTGGCCAGACGGAACTTAAAGAAGTGCTCTCCATTGCCATTGCGGCGGCCCGCGCTCGCCAAGAGCCTCTGGATCACCTGCTGTTCTACGGCCCGCCTGGTCTAGGCAAAACCACGGTGGCAGCAGTGCTGGCGGCAGAAATGGGATCCCAGTTCTACATGACCACCGCGCCGGCTTTGGAGAGCCCCCGCGACATTGCCGGGTATTTGGTGCGCTTGAAGCGGGGGGATGTGTTGTTTATTGACGAGATCCACCGCCTGCCCAAGGTTACAGAAGAATTGCTCTATCCGGCGATGGAGGATTTTCGTCTTGATATCACCATTGGCAAAGGTCGCTCTGCTCGCATCACCTCTCTGCCCTTGGAACGCTTTACCCTCATCGGGGCCACAACCCGCATTGGCGCCCTCACTTCTCCGCTGCGGGATCGCTTTGGCCACGTGCAACGGCTGCGCTTTTACGAGCCTCACGAGCTGGTGCAGATCGTGCTGCGCACGGCTCGCCTCTTAAATGTCTCCACCGATCCAGAAGGGGCTGCAGAGATCGCCCGCCGTTCTCGGGGCACGCCCCGCATTGCCAACCGCCTGTTCAAGCGGGTGCGAGATTACGCCCAGGTGCGAGGGGATGGCCACATTAGCCAAGAAGTGGCAGCAGCCGCTCTGGAGCTGTTCCAGGTGGATCCCATGGGTTTGGATTGGATCGATCGCAAGCTGCTGACGGTGCTGGTGGAGCAGTTCGGTGGAGGGCCAGTGGGCTTGGAGACGATGGCCGCGGTGACGGGTGAGGATCCCCAAACCATTGAAGAAGTGTATGAGCCTTATCTGCTGCAGATCGGCTACTTGCAGCGTACACCCCGTGGCCGAGTGGTCACTCCCGCTGCGCTACGGCATTTGGGCTATGAAGCCCAATCCCCCCTGCCTTTGTGGAGCTAACTCGTCTCTCCCCTCACCCCCGACCCCTCTCTCACAAGAAAGAGAGCAGTTGAGAGCCCCATCTAGCTACGGTCATTGCCCACAGGGCTGAAGCTGGGCACCACCAGCTCGCGGTTTTGCTTGGTAAGGCGACCGTACAGCTCCTGCGTGTTGGGGAAGTTGGCCGCCGGCAAGGTGGGGAAGCGGCGATAGGGCACCGTGTCCTCGCCGAAGAGATCCCGATATTCCTGGGTGTTCAGCAGGGCGCGCACAAAGGCTTTCACCCCCTGGGTGGCCAAGATCTGGTTGTACTTGCGGATCTCCTGCTGGTTGAGGGGCGCACGGCCCAGAAAGTGCTTGGTGCCCAGCTCGATCACCTTGGTGTTGGGATAGGGGGCATAGAACTCGGAGCGGTACAGCTCGGAACACCCCAGCGCCTCGATGAACTCCTTGACGGTGATCTCGCCGTTGCGCAGCTTGGACTCGGCAGAGCTGAGCTCGGCGCTGATGTTGTAGATGTCCATATCCCGCTCGAAGACCTGCCGGTAGGCGGCGCGGATGAGGTTGTTGACTTCCGCTTTGTTGGCCAGGCTGGTGAGCTTGAAGACAGGGATCTCTTGGCGTACCTTGGGCACCCCCTGCTGGGCCCGCCGCTGGATTTCCAGCTCGCCGGAAGGCATATCCCGAGGCTGACCCAACTTGACAAAGAGAGGGATGTCGTCGTCGGTGCGAATGGGCTTGGTCACTGCCATGTCGGTGGAGCCGGGGCGCATCCGCCGCAGCGCCAGGCCGCCGGGGGTGAGGTAGCGCTCATAGGGCACGATATCTTCCCCGAAGACCTGCTGGTACTCCTCGCTGTCGAGGATGGCGTCCACGACGGCGTAGAACCCTTGCTTGGAGGCGATGTCAAATAGGCGGTTCATCTCCTGGCGCCCGTAGGTGGGTCGGCCCAGTAGCTTGCGGTGGATAAACTCGATGGCTTTGCAGACATACAAGCTGGACCAGTACTTGTTGCGGAAGAGATCCGACTTGGCCAGTTGGCGAATAAACTCTTTGACAGGAATTTCCCCCGACTCCAGCTTGATCTCCCAACGGGTTAGCCGTTGGCCTTCGTAGGGCATGTAACCGTACACCTGCTGGTAGCAGGCGCGGATCACCGCCTGGGTGGATCCCTCGCTGCCGACAATGCCGGCCCGCACCCCCAGCCGTCGGCTGCGATCGCCGGGAGTCTGGGTGAGCTTGAAAACCTTCGGGCCAAGGCTGCCGGGATCCCCTGCTGCTCTGGGATTGGTGCGCTCGTTGGTGAGGGCAAAGCCGCGCCGGATGAGGATGCGCTTGACATCTTTGTTGAAGGGAGCAGGGCGGGCGCTGAGGGAACGGGTTTCCTTGGGGAAGATGGCCCCAAATTGGATCTCCAGCGGGTCATTGCCGGAGCCATAGGCATGCTGATCCGGCAGGGGCCGGTTGTAGCGGGCAAAGAGGGTAATGAACTGGGGCACCTTGCGGCGGGGGGCAGCGTAGTTGTAGAGGTCGAATTTGGCCCCCCAGTTGGCGCTGGTTTGCGCTTCTACCCCCAGCTTGCGCAGGTAGGGTACCGTCTCTTCGCCGAAGTAGTCTCCGTACTCGCGGCTATCCACCAGCGCGTCCACCAGGCCAGCCAGACCCTTGCTGGAGATGATGGAGAAGTAGGTCTGCACTTCCTCGCGGGTTTCGGGAGCCCGCCCCAGGAAGTGGCGGAAGGCCAGCTCCACGACGCGGCTGTTGATGTAAGGCTCGTAGAACTGCTTGCGATACAGCTCCGATTTGCCCAGGCGGCGAATGAACTCCTTCATGGAGATCTCGCCGTTTTTCACCTTCGACTCCAGGTCGGAAAGCTTGAGGCCGTAGGCGCGGCGGATATCCCGCTCAAACACCTGTCGATAGGCGGCCTTGATGACTTCTTCTTTCTCGGCGTTGGACAGCCCCGGCTTCATGGCAAAAACGGGAACTTTTTCGGCAGCCAAGTTGTAGATCTGGGGTAGCTGCAGCCCTTGCAGAGGGATCCCGTCGGCGGTGCTGGCATTGCGCTGCCGCAGCTTGTCGGAAGGGGCGGGGGCGATGAACTCGCTCAGCAAGACATCGAAATATTGGTTGATGATGGCAACTGCTTCGGCATCTTTGCGGAAGTAGCCAGCCGCCGCCCGTTTCATCTCTTGAATGGCGACAATGGTGGCCTCGGCGGAGCAGGCATTTTCGATGATCTCCCGCAGGCCGCGCGTGTTGACGGCGATGATACTGGGATCCCCGGCCACCAGGGCGTAGGTAACGTAGCGCAAAAACCAGCTCAGATCCCGCAGCGATTTGCGCATGTTGGCAGCCCCGTAGCGGGAGATGTTGATGGGGCGGAAGTTGGGGGGAATCTCCACGCCGCTGGCGCTGAAGATGTTGCGGATGGCCTCGATGAATCCGCCGGTGGATTCCACATAGAAGGCAGTGCCCAGCTTGAAGGCTTCCTTCTCATCTTGAGTAACTTCGGGCCGCTCCAGATAGGCCATGGGCGAGCCCCCCGTGAAGATGCGGTTGGCGGCGCGACTGACGATGATTTCGGAGTTGGCTGCAATCACCTGGGCAATGTCCAGCCGTTTCAGGCCGCTGGAGAAAAAATCCTCGAGGCGATCCAACTCGGTGCGTCCCAGATAGCGATCCTGCTGTTCCGCTTGGGAGATGGTCGATACAGGCACGGTTTGGTACAGACGGGGGCTGGAAACGACTGCGCCAGCGGATACGTTGATACCCATCGATCTCTTAAACTCCGTTTTGATCGAAAAAACTGCCGACAAAGGCCGAGGACAGTGCCATCGAAGGGGATGAAGAGGCTGACCCGCGACCGGACAAGTATCCCTCTTTGAGCTGAGAAGGATCGCTGTCCGATCCCTGAATGGGAGGCCAAGCCTAGAATACTAGGGGCATGGGCCCAGAGGGGGAGGATTGTTGCAGTTTGTAACACTGTTTCTCATCCACAAAGACATGGCTCCCAACCCAGCTCTACCCCCCCATCTGTTGTCTTCTGCTTTTCTCCTTGAGGATTGGGAGCAGGGGCATTACGAGCACGTCATTCAGGTCTTGCAGCAGCGGCTCGAGCAGGGATCCCTGTCTCCAGAGCTGTATTGGGATCTGGGATCTGCCTATCTCCTGCTGGGTCGGGAACTGGAGGGGCAGCTTGCGTGGCAAGAGGGCTTGGCAATGCTGCATGCAGAGGGCGTGGCCGAATCCGAGGCCGCTTACCACCTGCTGAGGGGCTTGCAGGCTTTGGCGGAAAGGCTGTGGGAGAAGGGCCATTGGCCGCAGGCAGCAGCTCTGTATCGGCAGCTTCTGGAGGTGGGGGATGGGCTTTCTGGGCTGGAGCCGTCTTCTGGCCAGGCTTTGGCTGCCCACCGCATTGGCCTGACCCAAGAGCGGAGCCGGCTGTGGAGCTCGGCAGCGGAGTGGTTTGAGCGGGCTTGCCAACGGGATCCGGCGGCAGCAGAGAGTTTTTGGCGCTGGGGCTTGGCCCTGATGAAGCTGGGCCGTTTGCGAGAGGCGATTTCCCCTCTGCAGGAGGCTGCGCGGCTGCGCCCTGAGTGGGGGGATCCCTGGGTACAGATGGGCCTGGCGTGGCTGGATCTGCAGGATCCAGTTCAGGCTGTGGGGTGTTTCCAGGCGGCTGAGGCGCGGGGCACCGGGACAGCGCAGCTCTACAGCTACTGGGCGGAAGCGGAAGTGCGGTTGGCTCACCCTGAGGCGGCTTGGGAGAAGGTTTGCCGAGCGGTGGCAGCGGAACGGAATTGGGTGCAGGCGTGGTGCGAGGGCAGCGGCGGAGAAAGCCCTCTGCGGTCTGGACTGGAGCAGGCATGCAGAGGGGAGGGCCCCGATTGCCTGCTGTACTCGGCTTGGCGGCAGCGTTGGGCTCCAGAAGGCGTTGCCCCTCCAGCAGACTCCTTTTCCCAGAGCACTCCCCCTACAACTGACTTCTGGCCAGTGCCAACCCAAGGCTACCTCACCACCCGACAGTGGCATCAGGCCACGGGCGAAGGGGACTACCAACTGCTGGATCCAGGGGGGGTTCTCTGTCTAAAAGCGCCCCCTGCCGCTGATCCCGACATTTTGCAAAAGTTGCGCCCGCAGCGCATCCCCTTGGCAGAGACCTTTGTCGCCCAGATCCCCCGAGGATCCGTCCACGTGGGCCACTATCCCCGCCACCTCTACGCCAGCTTTGCCAGCGGGGTGCTCACCCGCCGGGGAGAATTGCTCGCCGATCTATCCCTGAGCTTGCCGCCGCCGGAGTTCCTCGACTGGGACTACAGGCCAGATCACCTGCGACACCACCCCCTGCTGGGCTTGCCCCATCTCCCCCCACCGATCCCACTGGATGGCCCCGTTGCCCTTTTGCCCTTGGGGGCAGTTAATTACTTTCACTGGATGGTGGATATTCTGCCGGCCCTCGATATCTTGCAGCGGTCGGGCGCCCTGGAAAAGGACATCCCCATCTTGATCCACGGGTATCAAAGAAAGCCCTTTCAGGTGCAGAGCTTGGCTGCTTTGGGGATCCCAGCCGAGCGCATCCTCAGCTTTGAGCAGTTGGGGGGATCCCATCTGCAAGCCCAAAACCTGATCGTGCCCTCAGCAGGCGCTCCGGTGGGGTGCTTGACGCCTAGGGGATTGGAGGTGCTGCGGCAACTGGCCCAGCCGAGTTTCTCCATCGACCCCCTGCAGCCGCGGCGGATTTACATCAGCCGTCGGTCTGCCCGCTGGCGGCGGGTGATCAACGAAGCGGAGGTGCTGGCCTGCTTGCGCTCCTGGGGATTTGCACCGGTGCAAATGGAAACCCTTTCTCTTCAAGAGCAAATAGCCCTAATGCAAGGGGCAGAGGCGGTGATCGGGATCCACGGGGCGGGCCTGACCAACCTCGCCTTTTGTCCACCCGGCACCACCGTCATCGAGATCTTGCCCAGCAATGCAGTGCTTCCCTATTTTTGGAGTATTGCTCAGGTGGCAGGGTTAAGGTATTTCCCCTTGGTGGCGCCTGTTTGCGATCCGGCTTTGGTGGCTCTTCTTTCCAGCCCCGATTTGGATCGAGAAGATGCCTGGGTTCGGATCCCGGACTTGCTGAATGTGCTGGAACAGACAGGGATCAAGGGATGATGGGATCGGAGGGACTCGAACCCTCACGTTCTTGAGGAACAACGGATTTTAAGTCCGTAGCGTCTACCATTCCGCCACGATCCCAATCTGTCGGCAATAGCCGTACTACTCTACCAAACTGCTTGCCTTGGGGGGGCAAGTCTTTAAGTTGGTTCACCCAGCCCTGCAGTGGAGGGTATGAAGTAGGGGATTGCTGCCCCTGCTGATGGGATCCCTGCTGTGCCCGCTGGCTTGAAGCTCCTACAACTTCTCTTTCAAAAAAACGTTGGCCACCCAGATCCCCACCACCGCCAAGGCGGCCATCCCATAAAAGGTATAGCTATAGCTGCCCAGCCTATCGCGAATTTGCCCCGCGATCATCGTTCCCACCAAGGCCCCAACTCCATAGGCGGTAAACACAATGCCGTAGTTCTGGGCGTAGCGTTCGGGATCAAACAAGCGCAGGGTCAGGGCGGGAGCCATGGCCAGCCACCCCCCCAGGCAAAACCAAAGCAAGGAAAAAGTTACCCAGTAGGCCAGAAGGGATCCCTGGGGAGGCAGGAGCATCAGCCCACAGGCCAGCAGGATCAGCCCATAGGAGCCCGTAGTGACCTGATGGGGATGTAATCGATCGGCCAACCAGCCAAACAGAGGACGGCTGAGCCCGTTGAAAATGGCGAAGAGAGCCACGCTGTTGGCAGCCGCAGGGGGATCCAGGCCGATCAGCTCTTCCCCCACAGGACCAGAAATCCCAATGGCGCTTAAACCAACCAGGGTGCCGATGGCGTAGCAGATCCACAGGCCATAGAAGGAGGGGTTTCTCAGCAGAGGGAGAGAGCGCCGAGAAGTCAACGGAGAGCGATCTGGGCCATTCGTGGATTTTCTTGGAAAAGGTGAGGAAGGGATCCAATCGGGAGGAGGAAATCTCAGTTGGGTTGCGATCCCCAGGATCACTGCCGCGAAGAGGATCCCCAAAATCAGCAGCGTAGGTCGAACCCCCAGCGCCTCGATCAAGCGGTTGGCTAGAGGAGCGGTAAGCAGGGGGGATAGGCCAAAGCCGATAATGGTGGACCCCACCGCCAATCCCTTGCGATCCGGGAACCAACGGGCTGCCACGGCCATTGGCACTCCATAGGCTATTCCCACACCGCTGCCGGCAATGACTCCATAGCAGAGGGCAATCCACCCAATGGAGGGGGCGAAGCTGGCCAGCCCATAGCCCAGGCCCACCAAGCTGCCCCCCAGAGCCAGTACTCGGCGGGATCCCCAGCGGGGGATGACAAACCCTGTGATGGGCATGAGGGTAGCGTAGAACACGAGGGCAATCGTGTAGGGCAGCAGGCTCTCACTGGCCCCAATCCCCAGCTCTGTTTCCAGGGGCTTGCGGAAAATGCTCCAGGAATAGACGGTTCCCAGGCAAAGAAGAACCAGGAGCCCCAGGAGGATAAAAAGCCATCTCCCTCCATAGGCTGGTTGTCTATACAAAGTAATGGGGGATCCAACCCTTTTCATGGGTATTTGGAGCTTGTTAGAGCTGAGTTCAACCCATTCTCTCAGCCCTTTCGGGGATGAGCCGATAGGAATAGAATTGCTTGAATTGTTCAGCCAACCGTTGGCTAGAGGCGTTTGGCCTCTACCGTCTTGGGCAGAGACAAAGGCTCCGGCAGCTCCGGGATGGACAATTCCCAACCGTTGCTCAAGGTGAAAATGGTTTCCCCGGCCTCTGAACGGGTGGCCACAACCGATTCTTCCAGATCTTTTTTGGGAACGTAGACCATCAAATGCCCGTAGGCACTTTCGTGCAGGATGACTTTCATAGCCCTTTCTCCACAAGTTCCAGCTCTTGGGCACGGCACCCCACCACCAAGCCTTTGGCCAAGCAGTGGACGGCATAGACGTAAAACCGTTGTAGAAAGGTGCCAATGGAAATCACGTAACCTTCGTCGCCCGGAACGGCCAAGATTTTCCCCACCGGCTGGCCGAAGAAGGTGCCATCGTTGCGGATGACCTTACGGATGCGGACTTTGTCGCCCAGCTCAAATTGGGGAGGGCGATCCAGCTCCAGTTCGTCGCTCATGGGGTACCTCCTGTGATTTCTGCCAGCACCTGACAAAGCTCTTGGCGGGTTAGGCTGCGGCCTACTTGGCGCGCCCGTCGAGACACGGCTGCCAAAATGGCCTGAGATTTGGAAGTTTCCTTTCCGGACAAGCGGTTAGACAACATCGGGATGGCTCTCCTCTGGGATGGGTTCTGGAGTGTGTTGCGCCCATTGCGTCAGCGTTGCGCGGCAATAACGGGCCAGTTCCGCCGGTGGGATCGGATGCTTGCAGTGGGTGACGTGCTGCCGCACCTGTTCCAGGAGCTTTTCCAGTTGGCCAGGTGGGATCTGCTCGACAGGGATCCCGTGTTCCTTGAGGATTTGCAGCAGCAAATGCCGGCCGGAGTGTTTGCCCAACACCAGCCGCCGCTGGCCGCCCACGGCTTCTGGTGGGAAAGGCTCATAGGTCTGGGGATCCCGCAGCACCCCTGCAGCGTGAATGCCCGACTCGTGGGCAAAGGCGTTGTCGCCAACGATGGCCTTCCAGGGGGGGAGGGGAGCACCGCTGGCCCGCGCCACCTGTTGAGACAGCTCCCGCAAACGGCGGGTATCCACCCCAACATCGATCCCCAAGGTGCAGCGCAGAGCCATCACCACCTCTTCCAGGGGGGCGTTGCCGGCTCGTTCCCCCAGGCCGTTGACGGTGGTGTTTACCGACTGAGCGCCGGCGCGGATTCCGGCCAAGGCATTGGCAGTGGCCATGCCCAGGTCGTCGTGGGTATGCATCTCCACAGGGATATCGATGGCCCGCACCAGACGGCGAATCTGCTTGTAGGTGCTAAAAGGATCCAAAACGCCCACCGTATCGCAGTAGCGGAAGCGCCGACAGCCCCAGCTCTGGGCCATTTGGGCCAGCTCGATCACCTGCTCCAGGGAGGTGCGGCTGGCATCTTCTGCCCCCACCGAGACCCACAGCCCTTGCTCCAAGGCCATCTCCACGCATTGGCGCAACTGTCGCAGCAGCCGAGGGCGATCCCCTTGGAACTTGGCAGCGATTTGCCGATCCGAGACCGGCACGGAGATGTGGATCCGCTTGAGGCCGCAACGAATAGAGGCGAGGATATCGCTGGGCACAGCCCGGTTCCAGCCCAGCAGCTGAGCCCGCAGCCCCAGGCTGAGCATGGCGCGAATGGCTTCCGTTTCCACGGCGCCCATGGCCGGGATCCCCACCTCAATTTCGGGTACGCCAATGGCATCCAAGAGGGCGGCAATGGAGATCTTCTCGGGGATTTGGAAGGCTACCCCTGCTGCTTGCTCCCCATCGCGCAGGGTGGTGTCGTTGATGGTAACAGAGGAATTCATGGGATCCATCCTCCAAGACCTACGGCCCGCCTAGGCAATCGGTAACCGTCGATGGTGCTCCGCACCGCTAGCGGGACCCCGGTTGCGTCAGGGCAATCATGTCCAGGGTAGAAAGCTCAACCAAGTTGCCGCAGAATTCATCAGATTCCTGTAAGGCTTGGCTGTTCCTCTTAGCGGGGTGGAGTCTTTGGAGCAGGGGATCCTTGACAAAGTCCGACAAAGTCCGGCCTTTGGGATCCCGCTGCTCTGGCCATCAACGAATTAAGTCGAAGGAGATGTCGGTTTTGCCGGGGATGATGCTGCGCCGATCGGCCTCATCCAGAATGGTGTTGACCAGCCAGTTAAGGAGGTTGAGCGCCCCCACATAGCCATAGGTGGGATAGCGATGCAGATGGTGGCGGTCGAAGATGGGGTAGCCGATGCGCACCAAAGGCGTGCCCGTATCCCGCCATAGGTATTTGCCGTAGGAATTGCCGATCAGCAGATCCACCGGCTCGGTGAACATCAGAGAGCGCAGATGCCAGAGATCCTTGCCCCCCCAGACGGTTGCCCCCTGCCCATAGGGGCTAGAGGCCAGCAGTGCCCGCGCCTCGGCTTCGAACTCCTCGTTGCTGTTGGTCACCACCACATGCACCGGCTCGGCCCCCAGCTCCAGCAATACGCTCAGCAAGCCCATCACCAGATCCGGATCCCCATACAGGGCTACCCGCTTGCCGTGGATCCACGCTTGGGAGTCGGTGAAAGCATCCACCGCCCGGCCCCGCTCGATCTCCAGCTCGGGGGGAATGGGCTTGCCGGTTAGCTGAGATAGCTGCATCAAAAACTCATCCGTGCCCCGAATACCCACTGGCCGCGCCGTCAGGGTGGGCCGACCCGAGGCCTCTGCTAGAAACTCCAGGGTCTTGGGCGTGGTGTAGCGCTGGAAGGAAAAAGTAGCCTCGGCGTTGAGGCATTGGGCAGCCGCCTCCAAAGGGGTTCCTCCGGGATACATGTGGAAAGTGCCGTCGTTGGGCGAATCCAAATAGTCGGAGTTGTCCGCCAGCAGGGTCAGCGGGATCCCAAATAAGCCGAAGATGCGCTTGATCTCCCGCAAGTTGCCCACGTAGGTATCGAAGCCAGGGATGACGTTGATGTAGCCATTGCTACCCGTGCGGCCCACCGGCTCGGTGAGGGTGCTGAGAATGGCCTTGAGCATGTTGTCATAGCCGGTGATGTGGGATCCCACAAAGCTTGGCGTGTGGGCATAGGGCACCGGGAAGTTGTGGGGAATAACTCCCTCATTTCTGGCCGTGGTGATGAAGGCTCCCAGGTCATCCCCGATCACCTCCGCCATGCAGGTGGTGCACACGGCGATCATCTTGGGCTTGTAGAGGGCGTAGGCATTTTCCAGTCCCTCGATTAGGTTTTTGAGGCCGCCAAACACCGCCGCATCTTCCGTCATCGAGGTGGAGACCGCCGAAAAGGGCTCCTTAAAGTGGCGGGTGAGATGGGTGCGAAAATAGGCCACACACCCCTGGGATCCATGGACAAAGGGCAGAGTTCCCTCAAAGCCGACAGCGGCGAAGATGGCCCCTAAGGGCTGGCAAGCCTTGGCAGGGTTTATCGTCAAAGCTTCCCGCTGAAAGTTTTTCTCCCGGTATTCCCAAGATTTTGTCCATTCGGCCACCCGGGCCACTTCTTCCGGGGAAGGGAGATCTTCAAAGGTTTGCTTGCACTGCAGAAGCGCCTGATATTCCGGATCTTGAAACAGGCGGGCGTGATCTTTGATGTCTTGGATATCTTGCGGCATGGTCGGTCTCCTAATGAGGGGCAGGGGAAGGAAGGGCCGTTGGCGTCTGGGATCCCGGCGGCAAGCTAAGACTTCCAGGGGGCTTTGACCAGATCCCAGGTGGGGCTATTCAAGGCCAGATCCATATCGCGGGCGAACACGGCAAAGCCGTCGTAGCCGTGGTAGGGGCCGGAGTAGTCCCAAGAGTGCATCTGGCGGAAGGGCAAAGCCATCTTTTGAAAGACGTACTTCTCCTTGATGCCGGAGGCGATGAGATCTGGCTTCAACCTCTTGGCAAATTCTTCAAACTCGTAGCCGGACACGTCATCGTAGATGAGGGTGCCATCGTCGATGTACTGGGTGGTGCGCTTGTAGTCGTCGCCGTGGCCGAATTCGTAGCCGGTGGCAATCACCTCCATGCCCAGCTCCCGGAAGGCCGGGATGACGTGGCGGGGCCGCAGTCCGCCCACCATCAGCATCACCCGCTTGCCCTCCAGGCGGGGACGGTACTTGGCAATGATGGCCTCGCTCTGGGGCTTGTACTTGGCGATCACCTGCTCTGCCTTGGCCTGGATGGTCTCGTCAAACCGCTGGGCGATGGCCCGCAGGGATTTGGCAATTTGGGTGGGGCCAAAGAAGTTGAACTCCAGCCAGGGGATCCCGTAGGCTTCCTCCATGTGGCGGCAGATGTAGTTCATGGAGCGGTAGCAGTGGATGAGATTCAGCTTCACCCGAGGGGCAAGCAGCATCTCGTTCCAGGTGCCATCGCCGGAAAACTGGGTCACTACCCGCAGGCCCATCTCCTCCAGCAAAATCCGGGAAGACCAAGCGTCGCCGCCGATGTTGTAGTCCCCAATCAGGGCCACATCGTAGGGGCCGGGCTCAAAGTTGAGGGATCCCTCCTTCGCTTTCTTGTCAGCAATGGGCAAAACCCAGTCCCGCACCGTATCGTTGGCGATGTGGTGGCCCAGGGACTGGGAGACCCCCCGAAAGCCTTCGCAGCGCACCGGTACCACCGGCTTGCCAATTTCTTTGGAAACTCTCTTGGCCACTGCCTCGATGTCATCCCCGATCAAGCCGACGGGGCATTCGGACTGGATGGTAATGCCTTTGGCCAAGGGGAAGAGTTCGCTGGCTTCTACCAAGAGTTTGGCCAGTTTTTTGTCCCCCCCAAACACCACATCCCGCTCCTGGAAATCGGAGGTGAACTGCATGGTGCCGAAGGTGTTCACCCCGGTGATTCCCACGTAGTAATTGCGCCGTCCCGACCAGGAGTAGTAGCCGCAGCCCACGGGGCCATGGCTGAGGTGGATCATGTCTTTGACCGGCCCCCACACCACCCCCTTGGAACCGGCATAGGCACAGCCGCGAGTGGTCATGACGCCGGGGATCGACTTGATGTTGGACTTTACTCCGCAATCTGCTTTGCCCTCGTCATAGACGTTGAGGTGCTTAGCTCTCTTTTTCTGAGCTTTTTCGGGGTAGGTTTCCAGAACCTCCGTTACGATTTTCCGGGTTTCCTCTTTGAGGGTACTTTTCAGAGTAGTCATGAGAACCTCAGCTATTGGGTGTCATGGATAAAAGCCACAGTGCGAGGGGGGGGCTGAGGGAGGAAACCAGCTACCCCCAGCCCGTCTTTTCGGGGATCAGACAGGGGCCAGCTCTTTTTCGGTTTTGCCGATGAGGTGGGCGATTTTCTGGTCGTCGTCCAAAACGCCGAACTCTATCAACAACTGTTCCAGCTCATCCATAGAGATGGGGGTGGGGATCCTCAGATCCGTGTTGTTGATGATCTTTTTGGCCAAGGCCCGATACTCGTCAGCTTGGTTGCAGTCGGGGGAGTACTCGATCACCGTCATGCGGCGCAATTCTGCGTGCTGAACCACATTGTCGCGGGGGATGAAATGCAGCATTTTGGTGTTGAGCTTTTCGGCCAGAGCTTCGATCAGCTCGATCTCGCGATCCACTTTGCGGCTATTGCAGATCAAGCCACCCAAGCGCACGCCGCCAGAGTAGGCGTATTTCAGCACGCCGCGGGCGATGTTGTTGGCCGCATACATGGCCATCATTTCGCCGGAGCAAACAATGTAGATCTCTTGGGCCTTGCCCTCCCGAATGGGCATGGCAAAACCGCCGCAGACCACGTCCCCCAGCACGTCGTAGCAGACAAAGTCCAGATCCTCGTAGGCACCGTTTTCTTCCAAGAAATTGATGGCGGTGATGATGCCTCGTCCGGCACAGCCAACACCAGGCTCGGGGCCACCGGATTCCACGCAGCGCACCCCTCGGTAGCCGGTGAGAACCACTTCTTCCAGCTCCACGTCTTCTACGGATCCCCGCTCAGCCGCCAGGTGAAGGACGGTGGTCTGGGCTTTGCAGTGCAACATGAGGCGGGTGGAATCGGCCTTCGGGTCGCAGCCGACGATCATGATCCGCTGCCCCAATTCGGCCATACCGGCAACGGTATTCTGACAGGTGGTGGATTTGCCGATACCGCCTTTGCCGTAGAATGCAATTTGTCTCATGGTTCAGTTCTCCTAATGAAGACTTGAGGAAAGACTTGGGGGCGACTTAAGGGTTAGAAATCTCTTGCCAATGGGCGCAACTGGTCGCATTAGCGAGACGGGATCCTTACTGCAAAGGATTTCAGCTCGCGGGAAGGCAGCCTTGGATCCCTTGGAATCCAAAAGCAAACCGGTTGAACGGTGGGGCCCTCCCGAATTGATGCAGGAGATGGGGGAAGCGACGGGGAGTAACAGTGGGGCAGATCATAGGGCTCTCAGGCTTATCGAGAATGGGGAACTAGAGGGCATGCACGGTTAAGGTGGGCCACACCTGTTCTTGCAGGCGGGTTTCGATGAGCAACCGCAGGGTGTTTTGCTGGCTGGGGCAGGTGGTGCAGGATCCCTTGAGGCGCACCCACACCTGATCCCCTTCCAGGTCGTAAAGCTCCACATCGCCGCCATCGGCCAACAGCAGCGGGCGAACTTCCTCCTCCAGGACGGCCTGAATGCGGGCGATCTTTTGCAAGGTGGTGAGGGGAGAGGGAGCAGCGGGAGAGGGCTCTGTCTGGTTTTGGGAGTTCCCTTTTGAATTTCTTGAATCTTCTGAAGGGGTTGCGTCAGTCTCGGCCAGAACGGCGGCAATCAGGTCTTCAATCTGGGCCAGGCAGGAACCACAGCCACCACCCGCTTTGCTGTAGGCTGTTACTTCCTCAGCGGAGGTGAGGTGGTTTTCCCGGATCAAGCGGCGGATCTTCTGCTCGCTGACGCCAAAGCAGGAGCAGACCAAAGCGCTGTCATCATCCGTGTGGTCAGGCAGAGGAAGGCCGCGATAGCTGTAGATGGCTGCCTCCAGAGCCTCTTGCCCCATCACCGAGCAGTGCATCTTGGCGGGGGGCAAGCCGCCCAGGTAATCGGCGATCTGGCGGTTGTCGATCTGCAGGGCTTCATCCAGGGTGAGGCCGGTGATTAGCTCCGTCAGGGCCGAGGAAGAGGCAATGGCGCTGGTGCAGCCGAAGGTTTGGAAGCTGGCAGCCAAGATGCGCTCGCTGGCCTCGTCCACCTTTAAGTAGAGCCGCAGGGCATCGCCACAGGTGATGCTGCCCACTTCTCCCACCACCACCCGAACACCAGGCTCGGAGCTGGGATCCATTGCCCCTTGGTTTTTGGGGTGGTAGAAGAGTTCCAAAACTTTTTCGCTGTAGTCCCACATGGCTGGATCCTGAGTTGAGGATGCTAACGGTCGAGGGAAGATGAGTTTGAGGGGGGTCAGCGGCGAGCCAGTTCCCGCTCCTGCTGTTGCAGCCAGTCTTCCGCCTCGTGGCTGAAGGGGGAGATGGCCCGCAAATGCTCGATGATCCCCGGCAAAACCTCCAGCACCCGCTCCACCTCTGCCGGCTGGGTAAAGCGGGAGAGGCTGAAGCGGATCGAGCCGTGCAAAACGGTGTAGGGCAGGCGCATGGCCCGCAGCACATGGGAGGGTTCCAGGGATCCGGAAGTGCAGGCGGAGCCGGAGGAGGCGCAGATGCCGTATTTGTTCAGCCAGAAGAGGATCGCTTCCCCTTCCACGAACTTGAAGCCCAGGTTGGTGGTGTTGGGCAGCCGCTGAGTGGGGTGGCCGTTAACCTGGACATCCGGGATCCGCTGCAGCAAGCCCTGCTCCAGGCGATCCCGCAGCAGCCGCTCATGGGGATCCCCCAGGTGGGCTTGGGCCAGCTCAGCCGCTTTGCCCAGGGCGATGATGCCCGGCACATTTTCCGTCCCGGCGCGGCGGCCTCGCTCCTGATGCCCTCCCAGCAACAGAGAACGGAAGCGCAAGCCCCGCCGCACATAGAGAGCGCCGATCCCCTTGGGGGCATGCAGCTTGTGCCCGGAAAGGGTGAGGAGATCCACCGGCAGGCGCTGCAGATCGAGAGGGATCTTGCCCACCGCCTGTACTGCGTCCACATGGACAACAGCCCCATAGCTGCGAGCCAGGGATCCCACCGCCTCGATGGGGAAAAGCACGCCCGTCTCGTTGTTGGCGGCCATGCAGCTCACCAGGGCAGTATCGCCGGTCAGGGCTGCTTCCAACTCCAGCAAGTCCAGGCAGCCTTGCTCATCCACCGAGAGGTAGGTGACGCGGTAGCCTTGTTTTTCCAGGTGCTTGCAGACGTTGAGCACCGAGGCGTGCTCTACCTGCGTGGTGATGATGTGGCGCTTCTGGGGTTGGGCTGCCAAGGCTGCATAAATGGCCGTGGTGTTGCCTTCGGTGCCGCCACTGGTGAAGACGATCTCCGTCGGGTCGGCTCCCAGAAGGGCTGCCACCTGTTCGCGGGCTTGGTTGAGGGCACGCCCCACCTGGCCGCCAAAACTGTGCATCGAGGAGGGGTTGCCGTAGAAGGTCTGCAAATAGGGCAGCATCGCCTCCAGAACCAGGGGATCCACGGCGGTAGTGGCGTTGTTGTCCAGGTAGATCACAGGGTTCATACAGGCTCCGGTACAAGATAGGGGTTGGGCAAAGTTAAACGGCTTGCGGAGCGTGAGAATGGCACTGCTTTGGGCAAATGCGGGCGCAAGCCTGACAGCCGATGCAGAGGGCAGCGTTGAGGATGGTCATCACCTTACGCTCGCTTTCCTCTTCCTCTTCGTTGTCGACAAACTCGCCGTCTTCGTTGAGGGCTCTGAGGGCAAACACACCACGGCCACAGACCTTGAGGCAACGGCTACAGCCGAGGCAGCGGGTGATATCCAGGCTTTCGATAAACTGTGGGATCCAGGGCAGTCCGCCTTTGGTGAGAGCAGTTACAGTAGCCATGGCCGCGTCTCCAAAAGATGAGGTCTCAAGATCGGGAAGATTTGCTGTCCAGGGCCTGGTTGACCAACCAGGTGCGGTAAAACTTGAGGGCCACCGTTTCAATGAGGTCGTAGTCTTCCACCACTTCGATGCCGGCCTCGCGAATACGCTTCATGGGGCAATCGCCGATCTTGGAGACCAGCACGGCTCGGCAATCCCTGATGAGATCCAGGATTTGCTCTAGGTTGTTGTCCTCCCCGGATCCCCCGTGGCAGTACTGCGGGATCTTGCGGTGGCCGACAAACTGCGCCCCACGGGCGTTGACCTCGTAGATCAAAAACTCCCGTGCATGGCCGAAGTGGCGATTGACCAGGCCGCCGCCTTTGCTGGCTACGGCCACCAGGATGGAGGGGCTGTCGGGAGGCAGGTCGGCTGTCCAGTGGGTTGGGGTTGACTGCTGCTGAGCTTGCAGTTGGGCAATGCTTGCCTGGACCTGGCGGCGTTTTTCGGGGTCGTATTCGGGGGTCATCTGCATAAAGCGCTCCTTGGTGAACTCTTGGCTGCGGTCTTCCCCCAGCAGGCCCACCGCGTCCGCCCGACACTGGCGACAGTGGCGCATCATCCGCATGTTGCCGGAGCACCGATCTTGCAGGGCTTTCAATTCCTGAGGGGTGGGGCCCCGCTGGCCGATGAGGCCGAAGTAAGTGCCGTGTTCGGGCGCCGAGATCAGGGGCATGATGTTGTGCAAGAAAGCCCCTTTCTCCTGGATCACCCGGTTCACTTCCAAGAGGTGGGTGTCGTTGATGCCGGGAATGAGAACGGAGTTGACTTTGCAGAGGATGTCTGCCTCCCGCAGCAGATCCAGGCTTTCCATCTGCCGTTCGTGCAGGATGCGGGCTGCCTCCACCCCTCGAATGCGCTTGCGCCGCCAGCGGATCCAGGGGTAGATCTTGGCTCCGATCTCTGGATCCACCATGTTGATGGTCAGGGTGACGTGGTCGATGTTCAGCCGTTTGATCTCGTCGATGTAGTCCGGCAACATCAGGCCGTTGGTGGAAAGGCAAAGCTTGAGATCCGGAGCTTTCTCGGCGATGCGGGCAAAGGTCTCGAAGGTTTGCTTGGGGTTGGCCAAGGGATCCCCAGGCCCAGCAATGCCCACCACCGTCAGTTGCGGGATCTTGCCGGCAATCACCAGCACTTTGTGGGCGGCTTCCGCCGGGGTAAGCAGCTCGCTGACCACACCGGGCCGGCTCTCGTTGGCACAGTCGAACTTGCGGTTGCAGTAGTTGCACTGGATGTTGCAGGCGGGGGCTACCGCCACGTGCATGCGGGCGTAGTGATGGTGAGCCGCTTCGCTGTAGCAGGGATGGGTGGCGATGCGCTGCTGCAGATGAGGGGGGAGGGCCTGGCGGGGGCTGCTGCTGCAAGCGCAGGCCGATGGGGAAGGGGATCCCTGGCGGGGCGGAGTTGAAAGGGGCGGCATAGTGGGGTCAACCAGGGGATAGAACGTTACTGGCGGTTATATCAACCGCCCTCTGCCCGCTCCGTTGCACTCAGCCCGGTAGAACTGATCGAGTTTATTGGCTTTGTACTCAAGACCTGCAAAGCCTAATGGCAGGCCAAATCCAACTTTTTTTAGGGGTCAAGGGTCTGGTTTTTCAAGGCCGGGGATGCCGTATTTTGACCCAAAGGGGCGGGGGATCCGGCTGTGGGGAGGATCCCCGGAATCCCTGATTCGACAAGGGCTTGGGGCAATGCTTAAGAAATACTAAAAATCTGCTCAGATGCACTCAAGCGCCGCAGCCTCGGCTGCGTTTTGCATCAATTGCTACGATTTAATATCGTATCAGCCCAAAAGTGTATTGAAAATAGCCGTTTGAGTTTGAGGAAAGATCCCCCTGGGGCAAAGTCCTCGCCAAGGAAGTGAAGACTATTGCGGCGGCAGGCCGTCGGACTTTCTTGTTGTGACAGGGGGGATGTACTCGCTCAAATACCCATACCCTTCCCCAAAAATACCGGATCCCTGCGGGCAAAAGACTCAACCCCCTGCCCTCAGAAAAACTTTTTTTGCCCTCTGGGCCAAGCTTCCAGGGTTTGAGTACATCGGCAATAACTCAATCAATCCTGATCGCCCGCTGCCAAGCCTGAGCCCCTGCAGCCGCTTGCTATAAGCGGGGGATATAAGCGGGGGAACAGAACCCCAACGGTTCTGCCCCTCTGTTGAGACTCGCCCCCTGCTTCCCAACCGGTGAGCTTATGTCCCCCCTTGTTTCTCCCCCACCGAAAACGGCTGAAGTGCTGCAGGTGCCCCGTTGCGATCGCTGGCGGATTCTCTACCGTCTGCAGGAGCTGGATTTGACCTGTGGCTGTACCCCGACCGGCCAACTGTGGGTGATGATTCGCACCCCCACCGAAGCCCTCCTCGTCCACAGTGTGCTCCGCCTTTTCACCCTCAACCGCTCTGGCTGGCTGAGTTGGTTGGATCGCTGCTGGTCTCTCCAAACCTGGGATCCCCCTGAGAGATCTGCAGGAGGGGATGACCGCCCCTGAACCTCTGCCGTTTGCCTTCTTGCTTCTCCTGTTCACCTCGTTTTGGTAGCGCCAATGAGCACTCCATCCCCCTCAACTCGCTCCTTCCAACAAGTCCGAGACAACCCCGTTCACCTGGGACGGGAGATCACGGTTCCCATCTGCGAGGGCCTCAACCTAGTTTGGGCCAGTCTTCAGGGGCTGTATTTGCAGTATCTGAAGCACCATCTGGTTGTCGAAGGAGCAGAGTTCTACTCAATTCATCAATTTTTCAACGAAAGTCTACAGGAAGTTCAGAACCACGCCCATGAGGTGGGGGAGCGCCTGAACGGCCTGGGTGGGATCCCGGCCTCCAGCTTTGCCAAGCTGGCGGAGCTGTGCTGCTTCAGCCCGGAAGGGGACGATGCATTGGCCGTGCGGCCCATGCTGGAAGCGGATTTGCGGGCCGAGCAAAGCCTAATCGATCTGCTGCGTCGCCAGGCGGCTCTGGCGGAAAGTGTTGGGGATCGCGCCACCCGTCACCTCTACGAGCAGATTTTGCTGCGGACGGAAGAACGGGCCTTTCACCTGGCCCACTTTCTGGCTGCCGACAGCTTGGTTTTGGGCTTGTCCCCATCCTAGCTTGCCCATCTACGCCTACCCCTCGTTTTGGGAGACTCTGCCATGCTTACCCCCGATCGGGCGCCGCTGCTGCAGTTTTTGCAAGTTGAGCTTGGGATCCCGGAATCCGCCCTCACCTTCGCCCTGAAACGGCATGGGTGTGAACAGGGCCCTTTGCCCATGATTCTTTGGCATTACGGGCTGATTTCCTTGGAGCAACTGGAGCAGATTTTTGAATGGTGTGCTCCCCCTCCTCTTGTTACCAATTCTACCCATTCGGAGGTTTAAGCCATGACTTATCCCTACCCTTCTCTTCCCTTTCCCAGAGTCGGCAACCCTTTGGGATGGCTCGGCCTGGTTTTGAACTCAATTTTCAGATCCGCCCTGAAGTGGCCGCGCCGCTGGCTCAACAGCATTGAAATTCGGGGATCCCGGCAGGCCCGTTGGATTTGCCGTTTGATCCCGGCTTCCTGCCCCTTTGAGCGGGATATTCGGCTGGGATCCCGCACCGTCCACATTCCGGCCCTCTGTCGCATCAACCCCCTCTACGAGGAGATCATCGCCCTGCGGCTACGGGCGGCGGCTTATCTGGCCGAAGCTGCGGCTCAACCCCAGCCCCCCTCTTCTCAGGAGATCCCATCATGCCCTTGATCAGCCGGACTAAAGTGGCGGAGCTGCTCAACGAGACCGCCTGCGAGCACAACCACAAGAAAGACGGCAAAGGCAAAAACAAAGTCTGTGCCGAGCAAGCCAAGCCAGGAGGAGCGCAGGGAGGCTGTGCCTTTGACGGGGCTTCGATTGCCCTGGTGCCGATCGCCGATGCCGCCCATCTAGTACATGGGCCAATCGCCTGCAGCGGCAACTCTTGGGGGACGCGGGGCAGCCTCTCTTCTGGCCCCCAGCTTTATCGGGTGGGCTTCACCACCGATCTGAGCGAGAACGAGATCATCTTCGGGGGGGAGGAGAAGCTGTTCCAGGCCATCCTTGACTTGCAGGCCAAATACCAGCCTGCCGCCATTTTTGTCTATCTCACTTGTGTAACTGCCCTCATTGGCGACGATGTGGAGGCCGTGTGTCAGCGGGCCAGCCGCCAGCTTGGGATCCCAGTCATTCCGGTGAATGCGCCCGGCTTTGTGGGCAGCAAAAACCTAGGCAACCGTCTGGCCGGAGAAGCGCTGCTGGACTATGTGATCGGCACCGCCTCCCCGGAATACACCACCCGCCGCGACATTAACCTCATCGGCGAGTACAACATTGCCGGCGAGCTGTGGGATGTCTTGCCTCTGTTTGACGAGCTGGGGATCCGCATCTTGGCCAAGATCACCGGCGATGGCCGCTACCGCGAGATCTGTACCGCCCACCGGGCCAAGCTGAACGTCCTCATCTGCGCCAAAGCCCTGCTCAATGTGGGCCGCAAGATGCAGGAGCGCTACGGGATCCCCTACATCGAGGCTTCCTTTTACGGGCTGCAGGAGATGAACCACTGCCTAAGGGCCATTGCCCAAGGGCTGAAGGATCCGCAACTGCAGGAGCGTACCGAGGCCCTCATCGAGCGAGAAACTCGCGCCGCTGAGGCGGCTTTGGCCCCCTACCGGCAGCGGCTGGCGGGCAAACGAGTTGTCCTTTATACCGGCGGGGTGAAAAGTTGGTCGATCATCTCCGCCGCTCGAGATCTGGGGATGCAGGTAACGGCCACCAGCACCCGCAAAAGCACCGAAGAAGACAAAGCCCGCATCCGCGAGCTGCTCGGCCAAGAGGGCATTCTCCTGGACAAGGGCAGCCCCCAAGAGCTGCTCCAAGTGGTGAGGCGCACGAAGGCGGACTTGCTCATCGCCGGCGGACGCAACCAGTACACCGCCCTCAAGGCCCGCATCCCCTTTCTGGACATCAACCAGGAGCGGCACCACGCTTATGCCGGCTATCGCGGCCTGGTGAACTTGGCGCGGGAAATCGATGCTGCCCTCCACAGCCCCATCTGGGAGCAGTTGCGACGGCCTGCCCCCTGGGAGACTCCAGCCGAAGAGGAGGTGGGATGATGGCCCAGCTCATCCAAGAACGCAAGCCTCTCAGCGTCAACCCCCTCAAACTCAGCGCTCCGCTGGGAGCGGCCCTGGCCTTTCTGGGGATCAAGGGCTGTCTGCCGCTCTTCCACGGTTCCCAAGGCTGTACGGCCTTTGCCAAAGCGCTGCTGGTACGTCATTTCCGCGAGGCCATTCCCATGTCCACCACTGCCATGTCCGAAGTGGACACCATCTTGGGGGGGGAGGAGAATGTCGAAGCTGCCATCCTCACCTTGGTGGAGAAGGCCCAGCCGGAGCTGATTGGTCTTCTGACCACCGGCCTCACGGAAACCCGCGGGGACGATATGCCGCGCATCCTGCGGGAGCTGCGCCGACGCCAGCCGCAATTGCAGGATCTGCCCATCGTCTTGGCCTCCACGCCTGACTTTAAAGGATCCCTGCAGGACGGCTATGCCATCGCTGTCCACAGCTTGGTCAGCACCTTGCCAGAGCCGCCGTCGGGATCCGTCCACCCTGCTCAGGTAACGGTGCTGTGCGGGCCTGCCCTCACCCCCGCCGATGCCCAGGAGATCAAGGAAATGGTGGAAGCTTTTGGCCTGGAGCCAATCTTGGTGCCGGATCTCTCAGGCTCCCTAGATGGCCACTTGGGCACTGGCTTTAGGGCAACCCCGGACGGCGGCACCAGCCTCGAGCAACTGCGGCAGCTGGGGCGATCCGGCCTCACCTTGGCCATTGGGGAGAGCATGCGCCCTGTCGCCCAGCTCCTGGCCCAGCGTTTCGGCACCCCCTATCGGGCTTTTCCCCACCTAACCGGCCTCAAGGCTGTGGATCCCTTTTTGGCAACCTTGGCCGACTACAGCCAACAGCCGGTGCCCCTGCGCTACCGCCGCCAGCGCAGCCAAGTCCAGGATGCCCTCCTGGACTGCCACTTTTTCTTCGGCAACCAGCGGATTGCCCTGGCCCTGGAAGCCGATCTGCTCTGGGGGTGGGTGGACTGGCTGCTGGATATGGGCTGCCAGATCCAAGCGGCCATCAGCCCCACACCGGATCCCCACTTGAGCACCCTTCCCATTGAGGCAGTGCGGGTGGGGGATCTGGGGGATCTGGAGGAGCTGGCACCCGGGGCCGACCTGCTGGTGGGCAACTCCCACGCGGCGCGCCTAGGCAAGCGGCTGGGGATCCCGGTGCATCGGATGGGGATCCCTATCTTCGACCGGCTGGGGGCCAACCACATCTGTCAGGTGGGCTATCGCGGCACCCTATCCCAACTGTTTGCCGTCGGCAACCTGCTGATGGAGCAGGAGGAAGCCCGTCACCCCAGCCCACCCCAGGTTTCTAGGCAGGGATTCTAAGGGATCCAGAGCTTCGAAGGGCAGCCCAAGTGCCCCTAGCTCCCCCAAACCCTCAAGTTCACGTTTCTAAGGAGAACGCCTATGCAAGTGGCCTTTACAACCCGCGACGGCAAGCACGTCAATGCCCACTTTGGCTGGGCCAACCAGATCGACCTCTACGAAGTCACCCCCGAAGGCTACCGATTTTGTAAGACCCTCACCTTTGGGGGCAACTTGGAGGCAGATGGCAACGAGGACAAGCTGGTGCCCAAGCTGCAGGCTTTGGCCGATGTCACCCTCATCTACGTGGCTGCCATTGGCAGCAGTGCCGCCGCCCGCCTGATCAACCGCCGCATCACCCCCATCAAAGTGCAGTCGGAAGAAGAATCCATCGAGAGCTTGTTGCAGCGCCTGGTAACCACCCTGCACAATCCTCCCCCCTGGCTGCGCAAAGTGCTCTTGGCCGAGCGCGCCCGCAAAGCCGAAGCCCCAAATCCCTCTACTTCCCCTGCGGAGGTTTAGCCATGACGGTTACCCCTCTTTCCCGCTCGACCAGCCCCATCCTGCAGGAGATCGTCCGCCAGCTGCGGGCGGCGGATCCCTACGGCACCTACCGCACCTGGAGGGATGAGTTGCTGCTCAAGCCCTTTGTCGTCACCAAAGCCCAGAAGCGCCAAATATCCCTGGAAGGGGAGGTGGATCCGGCAGTGCGGAGCCGCATCCTCATCTACTACCGCGCCATTGCCGCCCTGATCGAAAAGGAGACGGGCCTCCTGGCTCAGGTGGTGCTGGATCTCAACAGTGAAGGTTTTGGTTGGGTGCTGGTCTTCTCGGGGCGGCTGTTGTTGGTGGTCAACACCCTGCGAGACGCCCATCGCTTCGGTTTCGAGTCTCTCGAACAGCTCACTGAAAAAGCTACTGCCCTTATCGACAAAGGGATCCAACTGGCCCGAACCTACCCCGAGGTGGGCCGGCTGTAGCCGCTTGTCTCCGTCCCGGCAGCCATTTTTTCTTCTTTTTCTTCAGCAATTAGGAGTGCCTTGCCCATGTTGAATGAGAGTGACGTTGAGAATGTTGTGAACGGCCTGGATTTCGAGCCCTTTGAACACCTGTCTGCCGACCAGCTCCGCAGCGAGATCAAACGACTAAACAGCAAAGCAGGCCAACTGAAAATGGATCTGCACGATCTGGCCGAGGGGCTACCCGACGGGTTCGAGCGACTCCCCGACTTGGCAGCCCGCACCTATGCCCTGTTTGCCCGGCTGCACACCCTCAGACAACGCTTGAAAACCCTGGAGACCTGCCGATGAGTTGGAACCACAACCGCCGTTGGAAAGACTTCCAAGCCCTAGTCAATGCCGAGGATTATTTCGCTTTTTTCGAGCTCCCCTACGATCCGCGGGTGGTCAACGTGAATCGCCTGCATATCTTACGCAAATTCGCTCAGTATCTAGGCCCTCTGGAGTGTTTCCAGGGCAGCGAAGAAGAGCGATTGGAGCAAGCTCGGCAAGCGCTGGAAAAAGCGTACCAAACCTTTCTCACCTCTACTCCGCAGCAGGAGAAGCTATTCCGAGTCTTTCAAGACTACGGTTGTCCAGATGCTGTCGGCGGCTGTGCCGGCTGCAGCTCTTCGGGAGAGCGGGGCGAATGCAGCCCTGGGATCCCTGCCTAAGCTCCCTTGTTTACCCCTCGTCAGCTCTCTGGAGACTCCATCATGGCTACCTACACAGTTCACTTGGTTAACCTAAAACGACAGCTTGATACCTATATCTCAGTAGATGAAGATTCGACCATCCTAGAAGCGGCTGAGGATCAAGATGTGGACTTGCCCTCTTCCTGCCGCTCCGGTAGTTGTTCCTCTTGCGTGGCCAAAGTGGTAGAAGGAGAAGTCGATCAATCGGAGCAAACCTTTCTGGATGAGGAGCAAATAGCCAAAGGATTTGTGCTGCTCTGTGTGGCCAGACCTCGCTCCAGTTGTACAATTCGTACCCACCAGGAAGCTTACTTGGTTTGATAGATCGCTGCTTTCAAGCTGCTCGCAAATGGACTCGGGCAAGGCTCAAATGGCCTCTTCTAAGATTAGGGATCCCTATATGTTGGCACCGCCCACCGTCCCTAAGATCTCAATAACCATATCTCCTCTCCAACTCATGAAGGTTGGAGAAGAAGGTCGCATCTACCAACTGCGCGGATCCGAAGCTGCTTGCGCCCAATTGCAGCAAATGGGTCTCACTCCAGGTACCTATCTCCAGGTTATCCAACGTCACCCTGAGTGGATCCTACTCCTACCCAGTGGCCAACTTTCCCTTCCTGCTCATTTAGCTAAACCCATCTGGGTTTACATGGATCCCCGTTGCGCCTTGATGTCTACCCAAGAACCGAATAAGAAAACAATCTTAAATTTGCCAAGAGCCTTCTAAAATGTAGTCTATTTATCCAATTTTTAACTTGCAATGAGAGACACTCAAGGTAAGCACATCTCTTCATAATCTATCTTGATTTGGGAGCAAAGCTATGAACACCTGTTTGCTACACCTGGGCTCCATCCTTAAAGCTGCTGAAGAGCTTAGCCTTGTGGAAAAGCCATTTCCCAAGTTGCAACACATTCAACTCTGCACAGGGCTCAGCCCAGAAGAAATCGTGCGGGCGCTGGAGCTAGAACCCAATCCCTTGGGTTGGCATCTAGAGCCAAGCCACAACCTTGCCGATGAATCGACGTATTGGGTGGGCGGACGACCTTGTGTCGGCTTGGTTATTGAGCGTTTTGCCTGACACTTGCTGCAGTTCGGATCCCTAAAAGGCTCTCAAGGGGGGAGGAGTAGCCTGCAAAGCCATCTCAAAAGTTCACTGCAAACATTAGAAGTTAAGAGAAAACAAAGCTTTCCAGAAGGTTCACCCTAGACCAAATCTCCCTGGCCTGCCGGGGATCTTTTGAGGTATCGTTCAATCCAGTTCACGAATTGAGCTTAGGAAACAGACCTTAAACTAAGGTCTCTCGCCGGGCTGCCACGGCTTTGCGAGGAAGGTCTCCATGGCCGGGTTTAGGGTTGCGCAGATGCGATAGCAGGTGTGAACCGATAGCAGGTGTGAACGAGGGAGAGCTACAGGGAAACGTTATGGAGTTTGAGGGCTATGGCTTATCAAATCTCAGGGGATTGTATCGGTTGCCACGCTTGTGTAGATAGCTGTCCTACGAAAGCTATTGTTGTTCAGGATGGGGAATACTGGATTAATCCTCTGTTGTGCAATGACTGCGAAGGTTTCTTCCCAGAACCTCAGTGCGTTAGCCTGTGTCCCGGTTCTGCCCCGCAGCCTTATGAAGCCATGAAGGGGCGCAACCGCACGGTCACGGCCCGCATTCGCAGCAGTCCACCTCTATTTTTGAACGGCCATAGCCAGGCTTTTGCTTCGTCAATTGTGGTCTGGGAAGCTTGCAATTTCCTATCTCAATTTCAATCTCTCAATCTGCAAAAGCAGGGAGATAACCAGGTTTGCTATCAGAAATCTGTTGGCCACAACCAGGGATCTCTGACCCTAACTCTATGTTTGGACGGGATCCCACAAAGTGCTCCGATCGATGTGCGAACTGCCTGTTTGCATCTTATTTTTGCTGCCTATGCCGCCGGGTTGGATAGCCCCTGGAAGGAATCCTTTGTTTTCACCGACTCACAATTGGAGTCCTATTTGGGCTGGGATAAACGTAAAGATCTGAGCAAGATGACCCGTCTCCACCTGTTCATGACCTGGATAGAGCAGCTCTGTCGGATTCAAGTCTCCATCGATTGGCCGGATCAGGGGCGGGTGAAGGGGTTTTCGGTACCGGCTGGCCCTCTGTGGAGGCTGCTCAAGATGCATCGCCACTTTCAAAAAGATGAGCAGGGCTGCAACCATCTGGTGGGCCTGACTTGGGCGATTCAGCCCGGCGAATGGACACGGTACTTTCTCAATCGACAAGGGTGCCGCCAGGGGCAAGCCTTTTATCAGTACAGCAGCCTGCCCCTATCCCTGCTGCAGGCCGTGATGAGCCATTGGCAACACCATGAAGGAGCCATGCGCCTGCTGCTGTGGCTGTTGTTCAAAGTGAGGATGGGGCGGCAACAGCGTCTGACGGTGCCCACCCTGATGCGAGTGGCCTACGGGGAAGAGCGACTGCAGGAAGCTTATCTCAATCTCCAAGAACGCAAACGGCTGGTGCGCACCTTTGAAAGCGATCTGGAGGTTCTCAACCACTACGGCCTCAAGCCGGAGTTCGATCCCCTCACCTATCCTTCTTCCATTCAACCCCTGTGGGCTCGCCTGGAAGCTGTGCCCGAGGATGCGGACGAGGCATTGAACTTTTGGATTGAAGATGCCAACAACGGTGGCTTGCTGACGGCTGCCGGGCCGCGGGGCAAGTGGGGACTCTTGATGCAGGCTCGCATTCAACGATTTCATCTGCCCTCCGACTGGCATCGTCAAGCAGTTCAAGAAGCCAGATCCCCAACCCGAGAATCGGGATCTCGGCGGCAGCGTAGGGCAAAGTCTGCGCCTGTTGCAACAGACTCGGATCTCCCTGGCCCTCCCGAAAACCCAAAAGACTTCCCCTCAAGCAAAGCTTTGCGTGGAGCGGATATCTCGGCGGCACGCCAGCAAAAGGGAATCAGCCAGCGGGAATTGGCCCAGAGGCTGGGGCGCAGCCAGAGCTGGGTGCGGGATGTAGAGAATGGGCGGCTTCAGATCAGCCTAAACGATCGCCAGCGCCTTATCAAAGCCCTGTATTTGGATCCCAGGCAACATCAAGTCTAGGCCAGTTACTCAATTCACTCATCCACTCACTCATCCACGGCAATGACCACATCCGAGGCTTTGATGGCAGCATACGCTTCTTTCCCAACTGCTATACCCAACCGTTCGGCAGAGTGCTTAGAAATAATGGCTGTTATTTCTATGCCTGGTGCAACTTCCAGAACAATTTCGGCATTGACCATGCCCACCTGGAAGCTTTTTACAGTTCCTTTAAACAAGTTGCGAGTGCTGATTTGCATGACTTCTCCTTTGTTGAACAAGCAGAGCAACAGGGGTGTTGACCGAACTGAACAAGAGAGGAGCTTGCCGGATGGCCATTCAACATTGGTTTCAATACTATCAGATGCTTATCGTTGCCTCTGGGGAGGAATGGCTGCCGATAGTCTAGGTGTGTATCTACAGATACAAATTACAACCCAATTCCGACAGTCAAAAGCACCGAACCATTGGCGGATTTTCCTGTTCTGAGAGTTGTCACGGGTCAAAGAAAAATGGCTATGAAACGAAGAACTGCAATGTTATTCCTAGGGATCCTGGCCGCCCTGGCTTTGAGGTGGGGGTCGGCTCCCGGCTTGGCGCAATCTCAGCCCATTTTGGTGGGGGCTGCGGTGAGCTTGCAACCGGCTTTAACGGAAATCGACCGGTTGTTCACCGCCCGCTATCCCGACATCAAGGTTGAGTACAACTTCGCCAATTCCGGCTCTCTCCAGCAACAGGTGGAGCAGGGGGCTCCTTTGGACGTGGTATTTTTCGCAGCCGCCTCTTTTATGGACGCCCTTGCCCAGCAAAACCTGCTGGTGGAGGGATCCCGGCGAGATCTTCTCAGCAACCGCATGGCTCTAATTGTGCCTGCCAATGCCAGAACCAAGGTTCAGGATTTTGCCGACTTGGTGGCGGAAGAGATCCGGGTTCTGTCCATTGGGGATCTGCAGGCCATGCCCGCCGGACGCTATGCCCAGGAAATTCTCACCGAGGCGGGGGTGTTTGAGACGCTGCGGCCCAAGATGGTGTTTGCCAGCACGGTGCGGGAAATCTTAACGGCGGTAGAACAGGGCAATGCTGACGCTGGGATCCTGTTTACCTCGGATGCTCAGCTTTCAAATCGGGTGCGAGTAGTGGCTACGGCGGATCCCATTACGCCAATTATCTACCCGGTGGCATTGGTGCGCGATACTCCCGCCGGACAGTCTTACTTGGAGTTTTTAACCTCAGAAGAAGCAGCAGAGGTGTTTGTGAAGTACGGCTTTATCCGCCTGTGAGGGATCCCTCTGCAATGGCGCGGATGAGTTACTCCAAATGAGCGACTACGACCTATCCCCGCTTTGGATCTCCCTACGGATTGCCGGCTTGGCCACGGGCATCACCTTTGGGGTGGGGACGCTGGCGGCTTACGGGATGTTGCACTACCGAGGTCGCTGGCGCTCTCTCATCGAGGCCCTCTTGTTGGCGCCGCTGGTGTTGCCGCCCACCATGGTGGGCTTCCTGTTGCTGCTGCTGTTTGGCCGGCGAACCCTTCTGGGACAACTTTTGGCCTCGCTGAACTTGTCGGTCATCTTCACCTGGTATGCCGGGGTGATCACGGCAGCGGTGGTGGCCCTGCCCCTGATGTACCGCACGGCTTTGGGAGCTTTCCAGCAGATCGACCCGACGCTGGTGGCGGCAGCCCGCACGCTGGGGGCAAGTAGGGCCAAGATTTTTACGCGGGTGCTGATCCCACTGGCCTTGCCGGGGATCCTAGCGGGGGTTACCCTCAGTTTTGCTCGCGCTCTGGGGGAGTTTGGCGCCACCTTGATGCTGGCAGGCAACATCCCAGGCCGCACGCAAACCCTGTCCATGGCCATCTTCTTTGCCGTTCAGGCGGGGGATATGCGGGGGGCGGCCATCAGCTCGGCCCTGGTCTTGGGGTTGTCCTTGGGGGTGATGACGGCAGTTAACCTTTGGTTTCAGCGACAGCCTCTGCAGCAGCTTCCCCCTCGCCCCCTGCGGGTTCTGGCCAGAAGGGATCTGGATTTCTCAACTCCGGCCCCCCGCCTCTGGGTGGACATTGACAAGAAGCTGCCCCAGTTTGAGCTGCAGGCGCAACTGAGCTGCGATGGGCGACCCCTGGGCTTGCTGGGGGCCTCTGGATCCGGCAAAAGCCTACTTTTGCGCTGCATTGCCGGGATCGAAACCCCGGATGGTGGGCGCATTTTGCTCAACGAGCGGGCGTTGTTTGACGCCGAACAGGGGATCCGGCTGCCCCCCGCTCAGCGACGGGTAGGGGTGATCTTCCAGAACTACGCTCTGTTTCCCCATCTCACCGTCGCCCAGAACATCGCTTTTGGGATCCCTGCGGGCTTGAGCGAAGCGGAAAAACAAGAGCGGATCCAGGCCCAGCTGCGGTTGGTCAAGCTGAAGGGCTGGGAAAACCGCTATCCCACGGAGCTCTCCGGAGGACAGCAGCAGCGGGTGGCCCTGGCGCGAGCCTTGGCTTCTGAGCCGGAGATCTTGCTGCTGGATGAGCCTTTTTCTGCTTTGGATGCCCACCTGCGCAGCCAACTGGAGCAGGAGATGGGGGAAATCCTAGCCGACTACAAGGGAGTCACGCTTTTGGTAACCCACAACATTGAGGAAGCCTTCCGCCTCTGCGGGGATCTGGCTGTAATGGAGCAGGGGCGAATCATTGCCCAGGGGGACAAGCGTCAGCTATTTGAGGCTCCCCCCTGCCTTAGTGTGGCGCAACTGACGGGTTGCAAAAACATCTCGCGGGCCAAGCTCCTGGGCCCTCAACGGGTGCTGGCCTTGGATTGGGGCTGTGAGCTGCAGGTACAGGGATCCCCAGCGGGAGAATACATCGCCATCCGCGCCCACCACCTCACCTTCAGGCCCGACGGGAAGCTGCCCAACACGTTTCCGGCTTGGCTGGTGAAGTGGAGCGAGACCCCCCACCGACTGACTCTCTTCTTTAGGCTGGGCGGTCCTCCTGCCCACCGCCAGGACTATCACCTGCAAGCTGAGGTGTGGCGGGAGCGCTGGCGCGAGGTGGAGACTTGGGGATCCCCGTGGTGGCTGCAGTTGGATCCCCGGCATCTGAGGGTGTTTTGAGTCTGGAGCCCAGGAGTCAGGTGGGCTCGCCCAAGCGGTAGCCCCGCGGGGTAATCAGCCGCTCCCCATGGCGAAAGGTCTGGGAGTTGCCGATAAAGACCAGGGTGAGCATGTCCACCTCCTCTGGATCCAGCTCCCCCAGGGTGGTAAGGCGGAGAGTTTCGCCAGGGCGGTAGAGGTTGCGGGCCAAAGCCACAGGGGTATGGGCGGGCCGGGCCTGCAAAAAGATCTGCAGAGACTTGAGGAAGGGATCCACCCGCTGCCGGGAGCGGGGGTTGTAAAGGGCCACCACAAAATCGGCAGCTGCAGCCGCCTGCAGGCGTTTTGCAATCACTGGCCAGGGGGTAAGCAGATCCGAGAGGGAAATGGCGCAGAAGTCGTGCATCAGCGGAGCCCCCAGCCGGGCAGCAGCCGCCTGGAAGGCAGAGATCCCCGGCAGCACCTCCAGAGAAGGGCGGATCCCATCCCAGCCAGAGCGGACCAAGCACTCCAGCACCAAGCCCGCCATGCCGTAAATGCCGGCATCCCCCGAAGAAATCACCGCCACCTTCAGCCCCTGCTGCGCCCAAGCAATCGCCCGTTCGGCTCGCTGCAGCTCTTGGGTAATGGGAGAGGCCTCCCGGATTTGGCCGGGGTGCAAAAGGGGATCCACCAGATCCAGATAAAGCTGGTAGCCAACAACCACATCGGCCTGAGTTAAAGCCATACGGGCAGCCAAAGTCAATTGACCCAGATCCCCAGGACCAGTGCCGATGAGCCAGAGGTGGCCGCTGCGAGGGGAATACTCCTGCGCCGCGCGGGCAATGGCCAGGGTGCAGGCCCCTTCGGTTTCTGACGTGAAGACCTGCTTGGGGCAGAGAAGAGTTGCCTTCCCCTCCGCAACGCAAGAGGGCCTCTCAAAAGCTCGGTCACCTCTTCCCCAGATCTGAGCCGCCAAAAGAGCAGCCGCCTCGGCTACGGAGGGAGTGCCCACCGCCTGCCGAACGGCCTCCGAAGGGTGGGGCACTGGGATCCCAGCCAAAGCCTCTGCCGGGAAAAACTCAATGGGCCAGCCGTGGGCCTGAGCCAGCTCCAGAAGACCCGGCTCGTCTTGCTTGAGCTCTAGGGTGGCCAGGCCGGCAATGGCCTCGAACGCCAGCCCCTGGGCCTGCAGCAGGCGGCGCAGGGATCCCTCTAGCCAAGCGCGGGTGGTGCCCCGCTCGCAGCCCACCCCCACCCACAGCACCCGCGGATGCCAGTGCACTGTCGGGATCCCCGTGGGAGGGGAGAGGTATTCCCCAATCCAGATCTGGGCAACAGAATGGGGAGGAGAGGAGGCCACTAGGGGATGATCTGCCGGCCAAGCTTGTCGCCAAAGCCGCGTGCCGCAGGTCTGGTGAACGGCCACCGGCTCTCCCCGCGTCAAGGCGGCTGCCACCCCGTTCCAATCTCCAGCGCCCCGCCGCCAGCCGTAGGGATCCCCCAGCAAATCCAAAGGCGGGATCCCCAGCCCCTCGGAAGCAGAGGTGAGAACCGGCTGGGCTCCCAAGGTAGCGGCCACCTGCCGCGCCAGGGCATCGGCCCCCCCCACATGTCCCCCGCACAGGCTAATAGCCCAGCGACCGGCTTCGTCCACCACCACCACCGCTGGATCCCGCTGCTTGTCCTGCAAGAGGGGGGCAATGAGCCGCACCACCGACCCTGCGGCCAAGATGAAGAGACAGCCCTGCACCTGGGGCCAGGTTTGGGCAACGGCTTCTGCTAGGGAGCCTGGCGCTGTGGGATCCTTGGGATCCCCGTAAGCCTGCCAGGGGGAGGGCAGCCCCTGCGGGTCAGCTTTGCTCCAGCAGCTCACCTCCTTGCCCAAGAGCGGGATCAGAGAGTTGGCCAACCGGCGGGCGCGCGGGCTGGGGGCAAACAGAGCAAGCTTCATCGAGCGTGGGCCAAGGCCAGGATTCTCCCCGGATCCTATACTGGACATAGAGCCACCCGCGAAGGGACAAGTGCCGATGGTCATCCCACCTGGACTGATGCTGCCCCTAATCCCCCTGGAGGTTTTGCTCTCCACGAAGGGGCTGATGTTTTTGCTGCTATCAGCCTATGGGGGGGCCATGTGGACATTCTTAAGCGGCGCCCCCCGCGTCCACACCATCATCGTGCCGGACTTGGAGCAGGCCAGAGGGTTTTACGAGAAGGTGTTGAAACTGCCGGAAGCGGAGCTGCCCCTGCAGTACTACTACGGCTACGAGCAAAGCATGGTCGGCTACAGCCTAGGATCCGCTTACTTTCCAGGGGATATTGGCCTCAGTCCCCGCTTCGATGCCAAAGCCCGTCCCACCTCTGGGCCCACCCAATTGGATACCCCCGGCCTTTGGTATCAGCTCTCCGACAATGTGCAATTGCACGTGATCCCCGGCTCCACGGATCCCTATGGGGGCTCTGGCCCCTACGGCAGCACCTCCAGGCCCAGCTCCTCATCTGCTTCTGCTTACGGGACTGTACCGGCAGCGGGCCGCAGCAGCGGCGTTCGCTATCGCCATGTCAGCTATGAGCGGGAGTCCCTTAAGGCCCTTCTGAAGCGAATCAACAAACAAGGGATCCGCAACAGCATTCGCTCCGAGAAGCCCTTCGTCTTTTGGGTGCGGGATCACCAGGGTCAGATTATCGAATTTGCCGAACTGAAAGGCTGACGGGATCCCCTAAGATTGTTAAAGGAAAGCCAAAAGTCGGCGGCGGGGGGATGCCAACGATGAAACGGGTGCTGCTGCTGGTGCTGTGTTTGCTGTGGCTCGGGGTGTGGGGCGGCCAGCCGGCCGTGGCTCTGTCGCGGGCCAAAGACAATCCGGTGGTGAGCGTGCAATCCCCAGCCAAGGACTTCATCACCACCGAGTCGGGATTGCAATACTACGACATCACTCAAGGCAGTGGGCCTTCCCCTCAGCCGGGGCAAACGGTGGTGGTCAACTACGTGGGCAAGCTACAGGATGGCACCATCTTCGATAGCTCCTACAAGCGCAATCAGCCTTTTATCTTCACCTACGGAGTGGGCCAAGTCATCCGCGGTTGGGAGGAAGGGCTGGCCACCATGCGAGTGGGGGGCAAGCGCTACTTGCGCATTCCGCCGGAGTTGGCCTATGGCAGCCGCGGGGCAGGCGGGGTGATCCCCCCCAACGCCACCTTGGATTTTGAAGTGGAGCTCCTGGCCATCCAGTAGATTCAGATCTTGCAGAGACCGAATATCCAAGCGGCATTGGGCTTGTGCAGGAACTCCCTTCACCGGAACTGTCTTCTTCTTGGCGGCCCAGTTCTCTGGCAGCAGATCCTGCCCTAGAAAAAGCTCGCCTGCGCCAGCACTTTCGCCAGCTACGGCAGAGGTTGGACAGATCCCTTATCAGCCAGAAGATCGTGGCTCATTTGGCCTCTTGCCCCCAACTTTTGGCCGCCAAAACCATCCTGGCCTATGTGGCCTTCGGCTCCGAGGTGGACTTGGGATCCCTGTTTGTCCTTTTCCCGGAGAAGCAGTGGGGGATCCCCCGTTGTCTGCCGCGGCGGCAAATGCAGTGGCACCGCTACCAGCCGGCTGAGCTTGTCCCCAACTGCTGGGGCTTGCTGGAGCCTTCTCCCGGCAGCACAGTTATCGACCCTGGCAAGGCGGATTTGATCCTGGTGCCCGCCCTGGCCTGCGATCGTTGGGGAAGGCGTTTGGGCTATGGCGGCGGCTATTACGACCGCTTTTTGGCCGCTTTGCCGGATCCCAGTGTGCCCAAGTGGGGCATCCTCCCCCAAGCCTGCTTGCTGGAGCAGCCCCTGCCTCAGGATCCTTGGGATCAGCGCCTGGATGGGATCCAAACCGAGGAGAGGTTCTACGAGACGGGGATCCCCTAGACTAAAGAGGGTGGGCCTTGGAGGAAAAACGATGAGCCAAGTTTGGAAGCCGGCGCAGTGGCTAACCCAAAAGCTGCGTCTTGTCTGCATGAGCTTTGGCTGTGTGGCATTGGCGGTGCTCTTGATGGGCTTTGGGGCGATCCCCCTGCAACTGAAGGATCTCCACGTCACCCCCTGTCCCGATACCCCCGAATACACCAACCTGGTGACCAGCAACGGCAACCCCATACCGGCCAGGTGCCTGTTCGTCGAAGGCACAGTGGTCAACCGCTCCAAAAATACCCTGCTGAACGCGGATGTCTTCGGTCGGCTTTACGATGCCAACGGCAACGAGGTTCTGCCGGAGCGTACCCGCCTGGGGGCCATTGCAGAAGTTCCTCCCGGCGAGAGCCCTTTTTCAATTCGCATCTCGGTGCCCATAACCAGCCCCCTGCCCCTCACCCTGGAGCAATTCAAGGCCAGCGGCTTCAGCGGTACCGTGCGCCGATGAGGTCCAAAGCTGGCGGCTGAACTCCACCTGGGTGGGGCGCTCAGGCAAATGGAGCTGGGCAACCACAGGCGGGGTTTGGGCGATCAGCCGGCCCCGGCGGAAGACATACAGGCAAGCTGGTTTCAGGCGAATGGCTTCGACGGCATCGGCGGCCTGGAGCACCACCAGATCGGCGTAGCAGCCGGGTTCCAGGCCGTAGCCTTCCAACCCCAGAATGCGGGCCGGATTCTCCGTAACCGCCAAAAAACACTGGCGCATCTGCTCATAGCCTGTCAGGTGGGCGGCGTGGATGGCCATGTGGGCCACCTCCAGCATGTTGCCGCTGCCCAAAGGGTACCAGGGATCCATCACGCAATCCTGGCCAAAGGCTACCGTCAAGCCTGCGTCCATCAGCTCGGTCACCCGGGTCAGCCCCCGCCGCTTGGGGTAGGTATCGTGGCGACCTTGGATGACCATATTGACCAGCGGGTTGGCGATCACCCCCAGCTCTGCCTCGGCCATCAGGGGGATCAGTTTGCTGACGTAGTAGTTGTCCATCGAGTGCATGGAAGTTAGATGGGATCCGGCTACCCGCCCCTGCAAGCCCAGCCGCAGCGTTTCGTATGCCAAGGTTTCCACATGGCGCGAAAGCGGATCGTCCGTCTCGTCGCAGTGCAGATCCACCCGCAGACCCCGCGCCGCAGCAATCTCGCACAGGGCCCGCACCGAAGCTGCTCCCTCGGCCATCGTCCGCTCGAAGTGGGGGATCCCGCCCACCACCTCCACCCCCAAATCCAGAGCCTTCTCCAGAAGCTGCACCGCCCCTGGCGAGCGATAGTAGCCATCCTGAGGAAAGGCCACCAGTTGCAAATCCAAGTAGGGAGCCACTTTTTGCTTGACTTCCAGCAGCGCCCGCACCGCCAACAGGTTGGGATCGCACACATCCACATGGGTGCGGATGGCCAGGATCCCACGAGCCACCGCCCAGTCGCAATAGGTCAAGGCCCGCTCCATCACCGCCTCGGGGGTCAACAGCGGCTTCAACTCCCCCCAGAGGGCGATCCCTTCCAACAGCGTCCCCGATTGGTTGACGCGCGGGATCCCATAGGTGAGGGTGGCATCCATGTGAAAGTGGGCATCCACGAAGGGGGGCGACACCAAGCGGTTGCTGACATCAATTTCTTGGGGGGCAGTGGCTTGCAAGTTGCTTTCCAGAGCCACAATGCGATCCCCCTGGATACCGATATCGATCCCCTTGCGGCCATCCGGCAAGTTGGCCCGACGCAAAATGAGATCCATATGTTGTGGCTATTTGTTTGAACTTAGGATAGAAAGAAGCAACTACAGTTGACTGAATGATAGGCCAAATCAGATAAAGATGTCTTAAATTACCTCAAAGCCCGAATTTAGGAAACCAGTTGATTGGGTTATTGCTCACTTTATAAAAGAGGTCTGCAGTCCCCAACAGCATCCGGTTGTGCAAGATATCAACCAAGTAGTCAGAGGGATAATCTATCGAGAGCTGATTTGAGAGGACTTGGCCCTTACATCCATTCCAACCGTCAGCGAAACTTCGTTGTCCATTACAAACAAGCTCCTTCTCAAAAAATTGTATTTCAGGATACATATTTTCAGGGATCTCCCCCTTAGGATAAGCCGAGCAGTAACCCGATCTCGAAGTAACCTCAACAGAAGCGACTATGGCACGTTTAGAACTCTCCCGGCGGGACTTCTGCCTGCGTTCTGGGGCTTTCGTGGCTGGCTTGATGGGGAGCCGCTGGTTGGTTCGCGATGCCACGGTGGCCCAAGGAACCAAGCTGAAAGTGGCTGGGGTTTATACGGTTCCCATTGAGCAGCAGTGGGTGAGCCGGATCCATAAAGCCTTGATGACCGCCCAGAAGCGGGGGGATATTGACTATACCTGGTCAGAGTCAGTTTCCAACACCGACTACCCACGGGTGCTGCGTCAGTATGCCGAGAGCGGCGTCCAACTGCTGGTGGGTGAGGTCTTTGGGGTGGAGCGGGAAGCGCGGGAGGTGGCCAAAGACTATCCTAAGGTCAGCTTTTTGATGGGATCCAGCCTCAAGCCGGATCCTGCCCTGAGCAATTTTGCCGTGTTTGACAACTACATCCACGAGCCTTCCTAAGCGGTGGCGACCCAGAACTTCTTGATATTCTCTGTGTCTCTTGTGATACACCTCAGCCACTACCTCACCAGAGGGAGAACCACGTTATCAATCCAAAGCACCGCTGGAAAAAAGTTGGCCACCTGCCTTGGGAGGATATCAACAGTTGGCTAGACAACCCTGAGAATCTCTGGGGCACTGGCGAGAGCAGCTATGCTGGGTGGAACAACCGGTTAAGTGTCGGGCGAGAAAGCGGAGTTTCTCTTTACCTTGTACCGGTCGAGCATTTGCGTCTGTTGGTTGGTTACAAGGCACCAGGATACCCGAATTCTAAGCGTAGAGTACGCGGCGAGTTTGTATACAAGGGAGTAAAATACTGCATGGATGTTACCGATCCTGTGATTGAACGGGATTTCCTAATGGGCGAAGACGGTCAATATGACATCCCCGATCCGGTGCTGTGTGTTAGCCTTAGCGATCCCTACTTGGGCTATTACTACAAGCTGATAGCGGCTGTTCTCTACTCAGGTCGACTCATATGAAATCAGAGATCTACACGATTGGTCACTCAAACCACGAGATTGATTTTTTCATAGACTTACTGCGCCAGTACAACATCACCGGTATTGGCGACGTTCGCTCACGTCCATATAGCCGTTACGTCCCTCAATATTCACAAGAAAAGTTGAAAAGTGCTTTAGCGGCAGCAGGTATTGCTTACGTCTTTCTGGGCAAAGAATTGGGAGGACGTAGCGAAAATCCGAGCTGCTATGATCAGGGTAGGATTCAGTATGAACGACTGGCAAATGAGCCAGCCTTCCTCGAAGGGATCGACCGTCTGATCCAAGGTTCTAGTCGGTATCGGATCGCACCGATGTGTGCTGAGAAAGACCCTATTGAATGTCATAGATCGTTGCTGGTGGCGCGTAAACTTTTTCAAAGTGGGATTCCGGTCAACCACATCTTGGCCAATGGCTCTTTGGAGACTCATGAGGCCCTAGAATCTCGTCTTCTTGCCCTTTGCAAACTTCCAGAGGGGGACTTGTTTAGAAGTCGGGAAGAGTTTATAGCCGAAGCCTATCTCATTCAAGGCAGGCGTGTCGCCTATCGAGATGAGAAAATGTCAAAAAATGATGAGCGGAGCGCGAGGCCATGAAGATATTTACGATAGGGTTTACGAAGAAAAGTGCAGAGCAATTTTTTAATCGCTTAAAACATTTAATCGCTTAAAACAGCCTGGTCTGGTTCGAGTTGTTGATACTCGACTTAATAGCACCTCGCAACTGGCGGGATTCACGAAAAAGAGGGATCTAGAGTTTTTTCTTCACGAGATCTGCAAGCTTGGATATGTTCATTTGCCGGAACTTGCACCAACTCAAGAGATTCTCGATGCTTACAAAGCCAGTGGTGAATGGTCTAACTACGAGAGACAGTTTTTGTCGTTGATGGCCGAGCGTCGCATTGAAGATCAAGTGGATAAAAGTATTCTCGATGGAGGATGTCTGCTTTGTAGTGAAGCTACAGCTGAGCACTGTCATCGTAGGCTGGTTGCTGAATATTTGCGCAGAAAATGGGGTGATGTTGAAATCGTGCATCTATAAAAACCAAGAGCTGGCACTACGGCTTTTTCCGATTTATGCAGCTACTCCGAGTTGCAGCAGGATTCCGGCAACACGGAGCGAAAGGGATCCCTGACTGCCCAACCGATTTGGAAACTCTCTCACCGACAGCAAGCTCAATACAGGGATCCCCGCTTGGGCAGATCCAACACATTGACATCTTTGGGGTTGACCTTGAGCAGATGATGGGCGAGCAGGAAGCCTGTGATCGTCTGGGTTTGGCTGCCCCATGCGTACCTCGGTTGGGTCATGGAAGTATTCCGCCTACTTTTGTTCGGGAATGACCTTGGTTTGAATGTTGCACCCGTTGCTGATGACATCGCCGTACTGTTGCCCCCGCAACACTGGGCCAGTGTTTGCCGCCGTTGCTTTTGGATCCCAAGTTCCTGCGGGCAGCTAGCGTGTATGGTAGATGAAAGCTTGTTTTTGGGTCTTTCCCCGTCCCTATGCCCAGGGCTAGCACCTCTCGCCATCAGACCGACCCCCACTTCAGCTCTGCTATCGCTCCACGACGCTTTCCCGAACAGGCCAAAGGGTTAAAGCCCCACCAACAAAAGCAACTGCAACGGCTTTACCAACTGCGCCTACCCCCCGACCGCTTGGTGACGGTGGAGTTTGCCCAACGGCTGGGATCCCTGACCCAAGAGTTGGAAGGCCGGCCCATCAGCGTTTACCTCAACCGGCGCGGCCAGGTGATCCGCGTGGGGCTGGGATCCCCTTTTGAAACCCAGATTCCCGCTTGGGAATTGCCCCGCCAGGGGGCCGAGCGCCTATCCGGGATCCGCTGCATCACCACCCAAATGGGGGAGGGGGGCCCCAGTCAAAAAGCGCTGACGGCCATGGCTTTGCAGCGTTTGGATGCCCTCATCACCCTTTCCGTGTCCAAGTCAGGAGGGCACCGACGCCGGGGAGGAGCGGCTACGGGCTTTGTTCACCGGGCCTATCTGGCCCATCTGCTGCCGGAGGGAGAGCGCCGTTGGCAGGTTTCTGAGCCTTTGCCTTTGGGGATCCTGGCAGAACAGGATCTGCAGGAGCTGGTGGCGGAGCTGGAGGATGGGTTTCGGCGCCAGTTGACCGCCCGCCAGGTGGATCTGGATCAGGATCGGGCCATCCTGGTGGGGCTGCAGGAGTCCGGGCAGAGCTACGAGGATCTCATGGATGGGTTGGCGGAGCTGAGCCGCCTGGTGGAGAGTGTCGGCGGACAGGTGCTGCAAGCCCTCTGGCAGAGGCGGGAAGGCCCCAATTCGGCCACGGTAATCGGATCCGGTAAGGTGCAAGAGCTGGCTCTGCTGGTCCAGGATCTGGGCGCTAACTTGGTGGTGTTCGACCGGGAACTCACCCCCAGCCAGGTGCGCACCTTGGAAGAGGCGGTGGGGGTGCGGGTGGTGGATCGCAGCGAGGTGATCCTGGATATTTTTGCCCAGCGGGCCAGAACCCGAGCCGGGAAGCTGCAGGTGGAGCTGGCGCAACTGCAGTATTTGCTGCCTCGCCTGGCCGGTCGCGGTCGCACCATGTCGCGGCTGGGGGGTGGGATCGGTACTCGGGGCCCGGGGGAAACCCAACTGGAAATGGAGCGGCGGGCCATCCAGCGGCGCATCAGCAAGCTGCGGCAAGAGGTGGAAGAGCTGCGCCGCCACCGCCAGCGGCTGCGCCAACGGCGCGAGGCATCCCAAATTCCCGTGGTGGCCCTGGTGGGCTACACCAACGCCGGCAAATCCACCCTCCTCAATGCCCTCACCCATGCCCAGGTCTACGTGGCCGACCAACTCTTTGCCACTTTGGATCCCACCACGCGGCGGCTGGAGCTGCCCGACCAGCAGGCGGTCCTGCTGACCGACACGGTGGGATTTCTAACCGAATTGCCAGACCAACTGGTGGATGCCTTTCAAGCCACCCTGGAAGAGGTGACGGAAGCCGATGCCCTACTACATGTGGTGGATCTCTCCCACCCCAACTGGGAGGGGCAAATCGAGGCGGTGGAAACCTTGCTGGACAAGCTGCCCTTGGCCACCGGCCCCCGGCAACTGGTGTTTAACAAAATCGACCGCCTGGATCCCGAATGGGTAGAGGATGTGCGCCTGCTCTACCCGAAGGCCCTGTTTGTTTCCGCCGCCACCGGCCAAAACCTGGATCAGTTGCGCCACACCCTGGCCCAATTTGCTGCAGTTCTAAGCCCCAACCCCTTCGATAGTCAGGAACCCAGAGATCCCTAGAAGCATTCCATAAGGATTTCGCAACTTGCAAATTGCATTTATACCCCCTGTCAACATAAACATTCGGTTACATTGAGATCAGGATTGTGACCCGACTTAAAGTTAGGGAGAGAACATGGCCACCACTGCAGTTGCACCTCAAGTCGCACCTCGCCTGGCCCAGCCCCATCTGACGCTGCAAACTCTGCCCATCGGGGCCGACACCCTTGCCATTCGCTCCCAAGATTGGGATCGGGATCGATTTGACATCGAATTTGCTCTGGAAAATGGCACCACCTACAACTCCTTCTTGATTCGCGGCGAGAAGGTGGCCCTCATCGACACCTCCCACGAGAAGTTTCGCCAGTTGTACCTGGATTGCCTGCAAGGGATCCTAGATCCTGCCCAGATCGACTACCTGGTGGTCAGCCACACCGAGCCAGATCACAGCGGCCTGGTTGGGGATCTGCTGGAGCTGGCGCCCCAGATGACGGTGGTGGCCTCCAAGGTGGCGGTGCAATTTCTGGAAGATCTGGTGCATCGGCCCTTCCAGCGGCTGGTGGTGAAACAGGGAGATCGCTTGGATCTGGGCAAGGGGCATGTCCTGGATCTGGGCAAGGGGCATGTCCTGGAATTTATCTCTGCCCCCAACTTGCACTGGCCCGACACCATCCTCACCTACGACCACGGCACCCAGATCCTTTACACCTGCGACGTGTTTGGGATGCACTACTGCGACGATTTCGCCTGGGACGAACATCCCCACCTGTTGCAGGCCGACTTCAAGCTCTACTACGACTGCCTCATGGGGCCCAACGCCCGCTCGGTGTTGTCCGCCCTGAAGCGCATGGAAGCCTTGCCTCCCATCGCTGCCATTGCTACCGGCCACGGCCCCCTACTGCGCCATCACCTGTCCGACTGGGTGGGGCAATATCGCACCTGGAGCCTCGAGCAGGCCAAAGCCGAGCGCCTGGTGGCAGTGTTCTACCTGTCCGGCTATGGCCAGGCGGAAACCTTGGCTCAAGCCATTGCCCGCGGGATCCAAAAAACCGGCATCCAGGTGGAGCTGGCAGATTTGCGGCTGGTGGATGCCCACGAGGTGCGGGAGCTGATGAGCTTGGCCGCCGGTGTGGTGATAGGCATGCCGCCCCAATCAGGGCCTGAGGCCGCCACCACTCAAGTGCTGCTGAAAACCCTGCTGGCCTCTGCCCACAGCAAGCAAGGCTTTGGTCTGTTTGAGTCGGGCGGCGAAGATGATGAGTCGGTGTACCTCTGCCGCAACACACTGCAAGAAATCGGCGCCAAAGAGGTGTTTGCCCCCATTCTGCTCAAGCAGCCTGCTGGCGAGGCCCTGCTGCAACTGGCCGAAGAAGCAGGTACCGACCTGGGGCAGTGGCTGACCCGGGATCGCAGCATTCAGCAGATGAAAGCCTTGGATGCCGACCTGGATCGCGCCCTGGGCCGCATTAGCAATGGCCTCTACATCATCACTGCCCGCAAAGGGCAAGCCACCAGCGCTATGCTCGCCTCCTGGGTAGCCCAAGCCAGCACCGATCCGCCAGGGATCAGCATTGCGGTGGCCAAGGATCGGGCCATCGAATCCTTCCTGCAGGTGGGAGATACCTTCGTGTTAAATGTGCTGCAAGAAGGCCATTACCAACCCTTGATGCGCCACTTCCTGAAGCGATTTCCACCGGGGGCCGACCGCTTTGCCGGGATCAAGACCTACCCTGCTGCCAACGGATCCCCCATCTTGGCCGATGCTTTGGCCTACCTGGAGTGCCGTGTGGTGAGCCGCCTGGAAACCAGCGATCACTGGGTGGTGTACAGCACCTTGGAAGCCGGTCGGGTCTCCAGCCCAGAGGGCCTCACCGCCATCCACCACCGCAAGGTAGGGAATCATTACTAATACTGATAGTGAGCAGTGAGAAGAGAGAAGTGAGAGATAATTTCTCACTCCCAGCCCTTCTCCCTGGGGAAGCTGGGATCCCTGTAGCGAACAGACTCACAAATTCAATAGGACTGCCGATAGACCAACCCACTGGGATGTAGGAAAAAAGGGCTGTCTTCTCCCAGGCGGATCCTGATCTGCTCCAGCTGTTCCCCTTGGCGGGTCGCAGGCCCTAAGGGCAGCCCCTCTGTTCCCTGTTGAATCCTTTGGGATCCCTGCTGGGCTGGCCGATAAGGGACGTTGTTCAAACCTGAGGAAAAGGGATCCGAGGGGGCATACCTCTGTCGCCAGCGCTGGTAGGGGCTGACCGGTTCGGGAAAATGTTGCGTAGCGATAACCTCTGCCTTGTCGAGTGCAGTAGCAGTGTGGAGCACTTTCTGGGCTGTCGAGAGAGTAGAGGCAAGTGTTGACGATTCTGACAACTGCAACTGTGAAGAGGGCGAAAGGACGACCATCGGGCATGGCTCAGCTTGTGCCCAAGCCCCCGGCGCAAAAACCCAGGCAAGCCAGCAAAAGAAGATGGCACACCGCATGGGAAGATCCCTCCATAGGCCCAACCCAGTCGTCTCTCAGGCCATTTTCTGAAGAGGCAGGACTGAGAGCGCAGCTCCCATCTTGCCCATGCCAATTTGCAGGCCGAGTGACCGGGATCCCCCCAGTTGAGTGATCTCGATCAGATCAGCAGACCTACTCTAGAAATGGGGTCTAAAGCCCTGCTCTACCGCTGCGCAGTTTGCCTTGGCTTAGCCAGCCAGTAGAGCAAGGAGCATGTCAAGAAACGGCGGATTTGCCAGGATAGTCTGCGCTGCTGACCCGTACATAGGCGTGCCAAGCCAAGTCCAGCAGGCCATCCAACACCGCTGCAGCCACTGCCGGGCCTCCTTTGCGTCCCTCAGTGCGGATGTGGGGCACCATGGAATCGGCTAGCTCCTGCTTGGCTTGCACCACGTTCACAAACCCAGCCGGCGTGGCGATGACCAGAGCAGGGGCCACCTCCTTCTTTCTAATCAGCTGCACCAAGGTGGAGAGGGCAGTCTGGGATTGGCCAATCACAAAGATCGCCTCAGGGTAGCGTTGGGCCAGGGTTTCCAAGCCCCAAGCGGAGCGGGTCTTGTCCCTTTGGGGGCGGGTAATGGCTTCGCTGCTGCAATAGATGGGGTTGGAAAAGGTGTTCTGAACAGCCCAGGCAATGCCCACCTGCACCATCGGCTCATCGACCACAATGGTGGTACGCGCTGCCAGAGCCGCCGCTCCGGCCTGTAAGGCTTCGTTGCCAAAACGGATGAGGTGCAAGTACTCGAAGTCAGCAGTAGCATAAATAACCCGACGAACCACCTCATACTCAGCAGGAGAAAGCTCGTGCTTGCCCACCTCCTGGTCGATGATCATCAAACTCTCTGCATCGGTTACGTGCCACTCCATCGGTTCCAGACCCCACCCGCTGTTCACCTCGGTAATGACAGGATTGTACCTGCAGAGGCTTCAGTTGGTGGGAAAAGCCATTGCTTAGCCCGGAGGCCAGCCCATCCCCCGACCGCCCAGAACGTGAATGTGGAGATGAAAGACGGTTTGCCCGCCGTCTTCTCCTTCGTTGATCACCAATCGGTAGCCTTTATTTAAACCTGCCTCGGCAGCCACCCGCTGAGCGGTCAGCAGGAGATGTCCCAGCAATGCCTCATGTTCGGGCTTGGCCTGGGAAATGCCGGGGATGGGCTCTTTGGGCACCACCAAAATGTGGACAGGGGCTTGGGGGGCAATATCTTTGAAGGCCAGGGCTCTATCGTCTTCGTAAACGATTTGTGCAGGGATCTCCCTGCGAATAATCTTGCCGAAAACTGTGTCGCTCATGGGTGCTCACAAATTAGTTCTGCCCTTAGCCTACCTGCTAACCGCACATTCTCCCACCCAGGTGGCGAGAGTGGCGCTCGGCACCTACTGCTTCAGCAGCCATTCAAATTCCTGCCGCAGTGATTGAATATGCCCCACTCGCGAGACCAACAGCGCATCTCGCCCGGCATCGCGAAAACGAGAGCGCCACAAACTCACCAAATCGGGGTTGCTGCACCAAAAGCGGATAACAGCGTCGACCAACTGATCCAAGTCCCAGCCGCGCCGGGCCGGCACTTCCTCCACGGATCCCAGCAACGCATCGAGGGTGCAGGAGCTGGTGCCCAGGTATTCCACCCCACAGGGCCGCTGGGCCAGCTTCTGTTGCTGATGAAAGAACTCCAGAGCAGGGGCAATGCCGATGATCTCGAAGGTGTAAACCATGTTGCTCCGCAACGCTGACGCGACTGGGCTCAGTCCTACAGAGTTTTTTGCGAAAGATTCTAAAAAGGGGACTAGCAGTCTCAAAACCAAATCAAGGTTGGGATCCCTTCCCAACTATCCTCGATCTGATCCTGGATGTTAGGTATTGATTATACTCAACTTGGGCAAAATGCCAAGGCAAAGGACAGGCAGATCCCTGCGTGGCGAAATACTTTTGCGCCACAGAGGAAGGCTTTGCCTGATGGGCACTCCCTCGTTCAGCTCTGTGTAAATAATCTGTGCAGAAATCTGTGCAGATAAGAGGTAAAGCTGCTAGCAAACACAAGTGAGGACTGCTAGCATCCAATGGGATCTTTTGCTAATTGGCTTTAGCTACACAACTACAGCCCACTAAGGGACCACGGGATACGGTTGTATGGTCATTCTAGGCTAATTGAGACACTCCCCAAGCGTTCCGCGCCGCTGCCGCGACCACCCCCAGCCCCTTTCCCAGAGGGAGTCATCCCTCACCCCCAGCCCCTCTCCCAAAGGGAGAGGGGAGTTAGGAAGCAATACAACAGAAATCTTTCAGTTCCGTTTAAAATGACTATAAACCTGCTTGTTTTAAACCTCGTTGGGTCAAGCCTCGGAAACACGATTTTTGTATCCCCCAGTTTGTGAACAGGCTGTATTGTCACCTGCCTTTTCTGCAGACATTGAAGCAGACATTGAAGATTGTGACTTGAGGCAAGCAAAAGCACAGGCATCAAAAAACTGGCGTGGCCGCATTCTCCGACCGCGCCACCAGCTCAAGCCCTCTCCTCTACCCAAGTCGGTATTGCGTCTTGGGCCTTTTCTTGAGTGGGGGGGAGTTGAAACTGAATGCGCGGCTGCCCTACCCCATACGTGAGGGTGTAGCTCCACTGCAGGCAGCGCAGCCACAGGCGGGGGTAACGCGCTTCTAGCCAGGGCTGCAGGCGACGCAGCAGATTTGGAAGCCAGCCCCTGAGCAAAGCAGAGGTCAAGGCCAGGCCGGTATAGCTGAGGTAGGTGGGTAGCCACTGGGCAAAGCCTTTGGCCCCTACGGCCTCCCAGATCCACAGCAGCAGCCGTGGGTTTTGCAGGGCAGCTTTGATGGCCATGCGGTTAAAGGCCAGCCAGCCAGCCCGGTCTTTGATGAAATCGTCCACCACCTCCGGCGGCTCGGTGGCGAGAATGCCGAAAAAGCTGTTGAGAGTGGCATTGATGCGCTCGGGGGGCAGCACCTTGCCGGTGGGCACCATCATCCCCCGCGAGAAGAGCCAGGTGACGGCCGAGTTGCCCTGGTAGGCCCGGATCTGGGCTAAGTCCGCCGCCCTGAGCAGGTCGTGGCGCAGCGCCGTATCCAGCAGATCGCACAGGCGGGGGCAATTGCGCACCAAGGATCCAAAGCCGGTAAAGCTAAGGGGCGATTGCATGGCTGCCGCATCCCCTATGAGCAGTATCCGGTCAAAGGGTTCCGAAGACTCCGCCCCGCTGCCGCGAACAGGGTGCCCGGGCTGGCCAAATCGTCCGGGGATATAGCCGAAGGTCGCTTTTTTCCACTGCAAGCGCTCTGGGTCGCAGCGGCGGTATTCCGGCAGAATAGTGAAAAAATCTTCGTACAGTTCCAGCAGGGATCCGGGGTTTTCCGGATGCACCTGGTGGTAGTGGAACAGATAAAAGGTAAGATCTTCGCCTGGGCCGGGGAACAGCTCCCAAATGAGTTGCCGACCGCGGCTGATGTCCCCGTGGCTGGCCAGAATGTCCCCAAACTGGGGATCCCATACCCCCGGCTCGAACCCCCCCGCAATGGTAGCCCCCACCGTGGGGCAGACGCTATCAAAAGCCCGATGGCGGTAAAGCTGCTGGGCAATGGGAGAGACTGTTCCCATAGCATCCACCACAAGGCGGGATCCCAGCCGAAACTCCTCGCCGGTGGGCAAATCCTTCAAAACCAGCGTGACGCCTTGTTCGCCAACATAGGCCCGCTGAAACTCGGTGCGCTCGTAGATAGCTCCCCCGCAGGAAGTGAGAATTTGGCCACAGAGCTGCAATAGCTTTTCCGCGTCAATGGCCAGATTGAGTACCGTCGGCGTGTGCAAAACGGGAGCGCGAACCGGGCTATTGCCGTCAAAAAACTTGTTGAACCCATCCGTGTATTCCCGCAGGATCAAGCTCTCCATCTGCTCGGCGCTCAAAAGGCCCAAATCCACCAGGGTTTGCAGCTCCCGCCGGGAGATGTTCCACTCGCGGTTCATGCGGCCAAAAGGGAGTCGCTCCACCAAGGCCACGCGGTAGCCCAAGCGAGCCATGGCCGCTCCATAGATGGCTCCCAGCGCTCCTCCCACGATGGCCAGATCCCACTCCACCGGGGCCGGCTCAGGGCCAGGCTGGCGAAACAAGACCGGCTGAGCAGGGCGGTGGGCTGCGTGGCAATGTTGCACTTCTTCCCGCCAGCGCTTTTCCCACCAGTACACCCGCTGTAGGTCAAATTCTCCATTGGGGATCCGGCGAAAATACTTCACCGTTTGCGGGTAGAAAGGCTCAAGCTGATCGAAGATGGATCCCCGGTTCAGGTCGATCTGGGGCAACTGCGGGTAGCGGTGGGGAAATTGGCTTTGGATGGCCTGTTCCAGCTCTCCCAGCCAGCGAGCTTGGCGGGGGAAGGGCTGTTCCGACCACTGGAACACCTTGAGATAGGTAGTGTTCAGCCCCGACCACAAGAAAAGGGCCAGCTCAGCGCCGGATCTCTGTAGGCGCAGGCCCGTGGGGGTAAGAACCTTCTGGCTGCCTTGGGGCAGGGGGATACACTCCTGTAGCCAGCGCAGCACTTGAGCACTATCGGGGCAAGGGATCTCGCGGTAGTAAAGGGAAGTAAGCACGGCGCCGAGATAAGAAACCGAGCAAATCTTTACCCATTGTGACATGAGGGGATCCCTCCCTTTGCCGATCCCAGGGATCACCCCCTACCCAGGTTTCCCCCCAGCTGCAGATCTGCAGGGGTGTTGCAATTGGTGAGCATCCTCTCAAGGGACTCCGTCCCGCTGTCGGGAACGGTCAGGGGCAGGATGGCTGTTGGCACCTGGGACAACCAGCCCTGAAAGGATCTTCCTCCTGCCTGCAAGAAACTCTCCAGAGAACCTAGCTGCGCCAGGCGATAGAAGCCACACAGGGGCTCCCAGCCCCGCTGACTTTTGGGCAGGGCGGCCACCGTCTGAGGGGGCAGGGTGGCAAGGCGCTGTCGCCAATCCCCAAGAACCTGCTCCTGCAAGCAGGGCAGATCGCAGGCCAGCAGCAGGATCCACTCCGGGGGAGCAGCCAAGGTTTGTAGCCGCCGGATCCCCTCTTGAAAGGCCAGCAGCGGGCCTCGGTGTTGCTCTGCAACGCTGTCGCGGCTGTGAACGTTTTCCCGCCAGAGGTGCCAACCGGGATCCACCACCGGCGCATAGCGCTCCGGCCAGGGGGTGAGGATGTAAACCGCGTCGGCGCAGGCTGCTGCCACCTGAGCCACCCGTCGCAGCAGGGGGATCCCATCCCAAAGCACCAGGGCTTTGTCGGATCCCATGCGGCGGCTGTTGCCCCCGGCCAAGATCAGAGCCACGACCGCAGGCGGGGAATCTTCAGGCATTTTGGACATCCAGTTTTCCACAACGAGCAGCAGGTATTTGTGGAGGAATAGGATAGGGATCCCATCCTCTCCTCACTTTGGCCGCCATGTCTGAGCCCTCTGGTCGTCTGGTTTGGAACCACTCTACCCATATCTCAGGGTTGATCCCTGTTTTGGAACGCCTGACCCGGCAGGCGGGCATTAAAACCGTGACGCCGGGCGCTCTGTCCTGCAGCCGTGGGCGGATCCCCCAGTTGCAGTTGCGGGTTTCGGTGCCGATCCGGGGCGGGTACAAGCTGGTGGCCCGCAAGGGAAGCAGCGTGCAAGAGGTGTTTGTGGTAACGGATCTCAGCCAAACCGAGCTAGAGGCGGCTATTCTCCGCTGTTTGTAGTCAACTGTTTGTAGTCAACCGAGCCTCGTTATTGCTCCGCAACGCTGTCCCGACCCAGAACTTCGTCTTGCTGGGGCAAATGGCACATCAGTTGAGGATGAGTTAGCTATGTCTCGTGCTAGTCTCAAGCCCGCCCGTATCAGCGCTGTTTTACCCGGATCCCTGGCAGCAGAAGTGGGCATCCAACCTGGAGAGGCCCTGGTCAGCATCAACGGCGAGCGCCCCCGCGATCTCATCGACTACCGCTTCCTGATCGCTGAGGAGTGTGTAAGCCTGGAGATCTTGAATAGCCAAGGGATCCCGCGCACAGTTGAGCTGGAGAAGGGAATCGACGAGGATCTGGGGCTAGAGTTTGAGACAGCCCTGTTCGATGGCCTGATCCAGTGCGCCAACGCTTGCCCCTTTTGCTTCATCGACCAACAACCTCCGGAAATGCGGGCAACGCTGCACCTCAAGGACGACGACTACCGCCTCAGCTTTCTCTACGGCAGCTACCTCACCCTCACCAACTTGCCTGCTGCCGAATGGGAGCGCATCGCTCGCCTGCGCCTTTCTCCCCTCTACGTGTCAGTGCATGCTACCGACCCGGAGCTGCGCAGCCGCTTGCTCAAAAACCCGCGGGCTGGCCTGATTTTGGAGCAGTTGGCCTGGTTTCGCCAGCATCGCTTGCAACTGCACGCACAGGTGGTGGTCTGCCCAGGCTGGAACGATGGGGATCACCTCACCCGCACACTCCTCGATTTGGCCGCCTTTCGCCGGCCAGCAGACGGGATCCCCACCGTCCTCTCGGCAGCAGTGGTGCCGGTGGGGTTGACGCGCTTTCGCCCCCCTGGTGATGAGCTGGTTCCTGTCGATGCGGCCAAGGCCCGAGAAGTGATCCAGCAGGTGGAAACTTTGCAGGTCGGGTTTCGGCAAACATTGGGATCCACCTTTGCCTGGCTGGCCGATGAGTGGTATCTGCTGGCCGGGCGGGAACTGCCACCGGCAGAGCACTATGAAGATTACCCGCAGCTGGGGAACGGGGTAGGCTCCCTGCGGCTTTTCCTCAGCCAGTTCGAGCAGCTCAAACTGCCGCCTGAGCTCCCTTCTCCCCTCAAGGTTCTGTGGGTGGTGGGCAATGCCGTAGAGCAAGCCTTCCAGCCTGTGGTGGAGCAGATGAACCGCATCCGCGGGCTGCAGTTGGATCTTTTGCCTATTGCCAGCCAATTTTGGGGACAAACCCTGACGGTGACCGGGCTGCTGACGGGGCAGGATATCTTGGATGCCCTGAAGTCTGTGGAAAACTTGGCGGACTATGATGGGCTATTGCTACCCCAGATCGCCCTCAAGGACGGGGAGCGCTTTTTGGACGATCTGACCTGGCAGGATCTGCAGGCCCAGGTGGGGATCCCGGTGGTGCGGGTGGACGGCGGGCCGGCAGGCTTGGTGCAGGCGGTGCAAGAGCTAGAACAGGGGTATGCCTACAGCACCCTAGGGTGTTCCGCGACGCTCAAGCGAACGGAAACTGCACCGCTGACGCGATCGAGAACAGCTTTAGGCCGAGGATCCTGAGGCGATGCAGAGGTTGCGGCGCGGATTGCTTCTGCTGCTTTGGGTGGGGCTGGGGATCCTGGCCATCACGGGCTTGGCGGCTTTCTACGTAGATCTGGCTTGGTTTGCCGAGCTGCATGCCCTGCCGGTACTGTGGACGCGGGTAATTGCCCGCTGGGGGCTGGGCCTGGGCGCTTTCCTCTTTGCCCTGGCGGTGACGGGATCCAACATCTGCTCCTGCTGGCGGGGGGCAACCTTGGCTGGGGCCTGGGTGATCGCCATAGGTTTGAGTGGCTTCTTTGCTGGGTCTCTTTCCAATCACTGGTTTACGCTGCTGCTCTGGCTCAACCAAGGGCCCGTCGGGGAGTCGGATCCCATTTTCAACCGCGATCTCGGCTTTTTTCTCTTCAGCCTGCCTTTCTGGGAGACGGTGCAGCATTGGTGCTTCAACCTGGTGCTGCTCACCTTGGTTACCGTTGTCCTCATCTACTTGGTAGAGCTGGGGCTTTCCGAGCAACGGCTGACCTTGGCCCTCTCTCTCTATGCCCAGCGGCACCTGCTGATCTTGGGGGGATCCCTGTTTCTCATTCGCGCCTGGGGCCATTGGCTGGAGCGCTACGAGCTGCTCTATTCCACCCGCGGCGTTGTGTTTGGGGCCGGTTTTGCCGATGTGCATGCAACTCTGCCGGCCACGACCTTGATGAGCGGGGTGGCAGGCCTGACGGCGGTGGGATTCTGGGCTTTGGCCCGCCAGGGGATCCGCCTCAACCTTCCTTTCCTCAAGTCCTGGTGCCCTTCCTGGGCCAGCTCTCTCCTGGCGCCGGCCATCCTCTGGGGGGCCTACCTGGGGTTTGGGCTGCTAACCACCCAACTTTATCCCCAACTGGTGCAGACCTTCTTGGTCACCCCCAACGAGCTGGAGCTGGAGCGCCCCTACATCGAGGACAACATCCGTTTTACCCGTGCTGGCTTTGGCCTGGCCGATGTCGAAGTCCAACCCTTCCCGGAAGGGGGAGCCCTCACCTGGGAGATCCTGCAGCAGAATCAATCCACCCTGAGCAACGTGCGCCTCTGGGATGCGGATCCCCTATTGGCCACCTACCGCCAACTGCAAGAAATCCGCCCCTACTATCAATTCCCCTATGTGAATGTGGATCGCTACCGCATTGGGGGAGAATTGCGCCAAGTTATGCATGCCGCCCGCGAGCTGGACTTTGCCCAGGTACCCCCCGCCGCCCAAACCTGGGTTAACCGGCGGTTTTTCTACACCCACGGCTATGGCCTCACCCTCAGCCCGGTGAATGTGGTGACCCCTGAAGGCCTGCCGGATTTTTTCCTATCGGATATCCCGCCGCGGGTTTCTCCCCGCTACCCTGAGGTGGCCTCCGTCTTGCGGGTGGAGCAGCCGGCCCTCTACTATGGCGAGCTGACCACCACCGATGTTTTCGTGGGCGCTGAGGCGCGGGAGTTGGACTACCCTGCAGCAGAGCGCTATGTGTACAGCAGCTACCGGGGCAGCGGTGGCGTGCCCATTCCCCACCTCTGGCAGCGGTTTCTCTACGCCTGGCATTTTGGCGATCTGCGCATCCTTCTCAGCCGCGAGCTATCTTCTGCCACCCGCTTTCTCTATCGCCGCCAAATCCGCGAGCGCATCCGTCGGGTGATGCCCTTTTTGCTCTACGACCGGGATCCCTACCTGGTCATTCAAGGCGGCAAGCTCTACTGGTTTTTCGATGCCTATACCACCAGCAGCCGCTACCCCTACTCGGAGCACCTGCCCGGCTTTCCCTTCAACTACATCCGCAACTCGGTCAAGGCGGTGATGGACGCCTACAACGGCAGCATCGATTGGTACATTGCCGACCCTCGGGATCCCCTCATCCAAGCCTACGCCCGCATCTACCCCACCCTCTTCAAGCCTCTGGAGGCAATGCCGGAGCCGCTGCGGCAACACATCCGCTATCCCCAAGACCTCTTCCGCCTGCAAGCGCAGCAGTTTGCCACCTACCACATGACGGATCCCCGCCTCTTCTACAACCGCGAGGATCAATGGCAGATCCCCGGCCAGTTCCGCAATCGACGGCGCATTCCCATGCAGCCGCAGTATCTCATTCTCACCTTGCCGAGGGATCCCCAAGGGGTTGCAAACCACACTCCTGAGTTCGTCCTCCTCTCCCCCTATGCCCCTGTTAACAAGCAGAACATGGTGGCTTGGATAGCGGCCCGCTGCGACGGGGAAAACTACGGCAAGCTCCTGGTGTACGAGTTTTCCAAGCAACGGCTCATCTATGGCCCGGAACAGGTGGAAGCACGGGTCAATCAGGATCCCTTAATCTCCGAGCAAATTTCCCTCTGGAACCAGCATGGGTCGCGGGTGAACCTGGGCACGCTGCTGGTCATCCCCATCGAGACTTCTTTGCTCTATGTTCAGCCCCTTTACATCGAAGCAGAACAGGGCCGCTTGCCTCAGCTCACCCGGGTGATCGCTGCCTACGAAGACCGGGTGGTGATGGAACCGACTCTCGGCCAGGCCTTAGAAGCCCTCTTTCTGCCGAGGGGCAGCCGATAGAGAAAGGGATCCCCTCCTCATTTTTGAGGCAGGTAGTTGACGAAACTTAACGGATGTTTTAAGTTTAGGTTGTCAATCTTCGCGCTTCCTTAGGGAAGTTTGTCCTCATGACTACTGTTATCCAACGTCG
>NZ_JBSSCH010000014.1:0-54550 GCF_054059615.1 Thermostichus sp. OS-CIW-33 | reverse complement strand
CTATCGCAAGGGTAAGCAGTTCAAATGCGGGCACTGCGGTTGGGAAGGGGATGCGGATTTTAACGGTGCGAAGGTGATTGCGCTCTTGGGGGCTGTCGTAAACCAGCCTAGAGGTTCGGGCCTGTTTTGTTCTCTGGTGGAGCAGAGCAGGCTCAGGGCTACTGAAAGCCCGCTCCGTACCGCTTTAGCGGTCGGAGTCGGGTAGTTTACTAGCTCAAACGACCCTACTCCCTACAACCAGTCGCGTAGCTCTGAGCTGGGGATCTCACGGCGCTCCCCGGTAACCGTGAGAAAAATCGTGAGAAAAATAATGAGCGGTTTTGATTCCTGTCTTTCCCTCTTCTTGAGAGAGAGAACTCAGATGGGATCCCTGTGGGCTAAGGGGCTTGTTGTTGACTTTGAACAGGAGGGATCCGGCGCAAATTCAAAAGCACCATTGCGCTAAGGGGGCGCGTGTTGGCCAGTAGCCCCACGATCAGCAGCAGCCAACTGTTCAAGGTAGTATTGTCCAGCAGCCAACCCATCAACAGAGCCGATCCTGCCCCTTCGGCAACTGCCGCCAAGATCCAAGCCCGGCTACCTTTCCAGCGCTGAGACCACAAGGCCCATTGCAGCCCACCAACGCCGACCCCCACCAGCAAACCGCGCAGCGCATCTCCCATTGCCTGCAAGACATTTTGGAGCCAGGGATCCGTCGGGTTAAAAGCAGAGGTTGCTACCCCCACCTGGGGAGCGAGGAAATCCGCCGCCGCCCAGCCCAAAGCCGTGGCCAGCAAAGTTGCAGCCACCCATCCCACCGAAACCTGCCGCCGCAACACCAGCCACTGCAGCAGCCCCATCAGCAAGCCAAGGCCGGCTCCAGCCACCGCTTCTTGTAGCGATCCCAAAGCCGCCAGCAGAGGCGCTGATGCCCCCAGCCCCAGGTAGCCGATCCCAGCCGCCCCCAAATTGGCCAAGAGCCAACTCAACGCCGACCCTTTGCCCAGGCGGGGTGCATTCAGGGGTGCATCCAACAGATGAGAGCCGGACTTGCTGTTGACATGTTCCTGCCCAACCTTCTGTTCCACCTCGCGCAGCCCCTGTTCCGCTGAAGGGTTACCCGGCTCCAGCCGCAGCACCCCTTGATAATCCATCTGGGCAAGGCCCCAATGTCCCTGCCGTTGGTGGGCCAGGCCGCGGTAGAGATAGTAGCGGGCTTCGTTGGGGGCGCTCTGGATCAGCTCATTGAGCAGATGGACGGCCATCTTGTACTCGCCTGCCTCGATCAGCCTTACCGCCCGTTGTAGCTTTTCTTCCTCGTCTGGGGCGGCTCGACCCATCGGCTGTTGGGAAGTCGGCTGGCCAAATCCGGTCGGGATCCGCGGGGGGCGAACACCTGGAGATGCAGGAGATGAACTTGAGGGAACGAACGGGGCAGGAGGGGCAACCTTGTTTCCATAGACAGCCTGTAGCTGCTGGCTGAGCCCTTCCATGTTGGCTGGGCGGAGGGCAGGGTCTTTCTCTAGGCACTGGAGGATGACCCTCTCCAGAGCAGCAGGGATGGGGTGGGCTAGCTTGTGGTCTTGGAAGGGGCGGGGCTTTTGAAAGTTGTGGACGTGGTACCAGCCTTGCAAGGTGTCGGTATCCGGCTCGAAGGGCAACGCACCAGTTAACAGCTCGTACAGCACCACCCCCAGGGAATAGATGTCGGAGCGGCCATCCAGCTTTTCTCCGCGCATTTGCTCGGGCGAGGCATAGACCATCGTGCCCAAAAAATAGCCCGTCTGCGTCAGGCCACGAGAGGTCTCCCCCATGAGCTTGGAAATGCCGAAGTCCAGGATCTTGACCCGCTCTTTCCCATCGGGCCCTTTCTGCACAAAGATGTTGCTGGGTTTAATGTCGCGGTGGATGACGCCGCGAATGGAGTGCTTGCCCAGATCCATCTGAAAGTTGTGGGCGTGGTGCAGGGCAGAGCAAATTTGCAGAGCCAAGTTCACCACTCGCTCTGGGTGCAAGGGGCCTTCCCGAGCCAGCACATAGTCCAACCCCTGGCCGCTGTAGGGTTTGGCATTCAGGTACTCCATCACCAGATAGGGCTGGTTTTGGTACAGGCCGTAAGAGCGCACCTGCACGATGTTGGGGTGCTCGCCCAACAGAGCGCTGACCCTGGCCTCATCCATGAAGCGTTGCTGCAGTTGCTGGTAGTACTCTGGGCCCATGTCCGGGGGCGGCGGGCGCAACAACTTGACGGCCACCAGCTCGTCATTGAGCTGGGTATCCACCGCCTCGAACACATTGCCGTAGCCACCCTCGCTGATGTGGCGGGTCAGCCGGTAGCGGTTGCCAATCAGTTGTCCAATCAGGCGCTGGTTCATGGAGGAGGGTGGCCAGCTGGGGAGTTTACCTATGATTTGATTCTATTCAGCTTATGGGCCTAGAACCTGCTTGTGAGGGATCCGCTGCCATTGCGACCCCTTTTCCACCCCAAAAGCCAGGGATCCCGCTAGGATTGGGGCATGAGTGCTCCTTCTGCAACTGCTGCTCTATCCCCTTTCTGGCTGGAGGTTACCGAGTTTGCCTTGCAGGCTACGGCCAGCGTGGGATCCCAGCTCTTGGCAGACTTTGGCCAGGCCCACCCTACGGTTCGCGCCAGCGGGACGGAGTCCTTAAAAGCCGACGGCAGCTTGGTAACCTCTTCTGACCAGTGGGCGGATCGCGCTTTTCAAGGGGCCATTGCCGCTGCCTACCCCGATCACGGTTATCTGAGCGAGGAATCCAACCACATTTTTCCCGAGAAGGAGTGGTGTTGGGTAGTGGATCCTTTGGATGGCACCACCAATTTTGCCCGTGGGATCCCCATTTGGGGCAGCTCCTTGGCTTTGCTGCATTGGGGCGTGCCGGTGTTTGGCTGTGTCCATCTGCCGCCCATCCGCCAGACTTTTTACGGTTATTGGCCTCGGTTTCCTGGGGATGCAGCAGCAGGAGCTTTTCTCACCCGCCACGACCGGGATCCCGCCTGTCCCCAGCCAATCCGTCCTAGCACCGCCTCACCCGGCCCCAACCAATTGTTCAATTTCTGTTCCCGCAGCAGCCATTGGATTAGCCCGCAATTCCCTTGCAAAGCGCGGATGTTGGGGGGCGCTGCCTACAACCTGCTGGCGGTGGCCGGTGGCAGCCTTTTGGGGGCGGTAGAACGCTCGCCCAAGATCTGGGATGTGGCGGCAGTGTGGGCCATTGTCAAGGGGGCCGGCGCCGTTTGGGAACCCCTGAGCTGTGCCGATCCGGATCCCGGCCAGCCTCTCATTCCCGGCAAGGATTATGGCCGACTCACTTACCCCGCCCTGGTGGCAGCTCAAGCCGAGTGGATCCCCTTATTTCGCGCCTTCATCGCTCTGTAGCTTTCGTAAACGGCCTGCACGTTGTACCAGTTGAGGAAAAAAATCCGGCACAGCTCCAAGGCCAACTGCGAGCGGCCATGCCGGATCAACCAGCGCAGCAGCGGTTCCACCCGCTTCTCGTTCAGCCAGCCCCCCAGGGATAAAAGGCCCCACAGGAATTGGTGCAGGGGCGTCAGTTGGATCATCAGGCGCACGGCCCAGGTGGGGTGTTTTTGGTAAAAGAGAATACCCATGCGGCCCCGCTGCCGTTCCCGCTCAATCAATCCTGGGATCTGCTGCAGCTCAAAGGGCGGATGCCAGTGGTAGCCGGTGGCCTGGGGGCACTTGACCAGGCGCAGGCCCAAACGTTTTAGCCGCACCCCCAGCTCCAGGTCTTCCCAGCCGTAGAGGTGAAACCGCTCGTCAAAGGGGCCGGCGGGGGTTTCGCAGGCCAGCTCCAACCAATGGCGGGCAATGGCCACGTTGCCGGTGGCGAAAAAGGCTGCCGAAAAATCGGTGGGCTTGAAGGGTTCGGAGCGGGGATCCTGAAAATTGCTGGTGTTGATCACCCGCCCGTAGGTGAAGACCTTGGCCTCGTGGGGGGAGCGGGGATCCCCTGTAACGCCGTGCCGCCGCAGCATCTGGGCGTGGCTGGCCAAGAAGTGATCCACCACCACCAGGTCGCTGTCGATAAAGACGATGAGGGATCCCTGGGCGTGGCGAAACCCCAGGTTGCGGGCAGCGGCGGGGCCGCGGTGCTCCTGCTGCAACAGTTTCCACTGGGGCAAGCCAACGGGGTTGTTCTGCAGCCATTCCACTGTGCCATCGGTGGAGCCATCGTCCACCACCACCACCTCGTAGCCCTCGTAGGGGCCGGGCTGCTGCTGCGCCAGGGCCCGCAGACACTGCTCCAAAATGGGACGGCGGTTGTAGGTGGGAATGATGACGCTGATGTACACCGGGGATCCCTAGGGATGGCTGTACAGCCCTTGAGCAAAAACACCTCAGGGAAGAGGGGTTCCCACTGCCTGTTGGGCTAGAGGGCTTTTAGGAGCTCTGCCGACTGGCGCACCGTCTCGAAAAAGTGATGGACATTGGCCTCTGGAGTGCTTGGGTGGATGCCATGGCCCAGGTTCATGATATGCCCACGGGATCCGGCTTTTCGAATCACCTCTAGGGTGCGCTGCCGGATGAACTCCGGGGATCCCAGCAACACCATTGGATCCAGATTGCCCTGCACCGCTAGGGATCCCAGGCGGGCCCTGGCCTCTGCCATGTCGCTCATCCAATCGAGGCTGAACACGTCGATGCCGGCTTTGCCCACCCGCTCCAGCAAAGCGGCGCTGCCGTTGATGTAGAGGATCAGCGGCACCTGCGGATACCGAGCTTTCACCTGATCCACAATTTGCTTTTGGTAGGGCAAGGCCCAACACTCGTAATCGGCTGGGCTGAGCTGGCCGGCCCAAGTATCGAACAACTGCACCACCTGGGCGCCGCACTCGATCTGGTAGATCACGTAGCGGGCAATGCTGTCGGCCAGCTTACTCAGCAACTGATGCAGCAATGGCGGCTGCGCGAAGGCCAAGCTCTTGATGTGGGCGTAATCTTTGGAGCTGCGCCCTTCCACGGCATAGCAGGCCAGAGTCCAGGGGGAGCCGACAAACCCCAGCAGCGTTGCTTTCCCTTCCACCTCGCGGCGCAGGGTGCTGAGAATGGTCTTGATAAAGGGCAGACTTTCTTCCGGTTCCAGGAGGCGGATGCGTTCAATTTGGGCTTGGGAACGAATCGGCGGGTCGATGATTGGCCCCTGATGCTCCACCAGCTCAAAGGGGATGCCCATGCCCTCAAGGGGGGTGAGGATATCGCTGAACAGGATCACCCCATCAGGGGCAAAGGCCCGAAACGGTTGCAACGAGATCTCGACGGCCAGCTCCGGGATCTCGCAACGCTGCTTAAAGGTGTACTTGCTTTGCAGCTCGCGGTAGGCCGCCATGTAGCGACCCGCCTGGCGCATCATCCAAACTGGAGGGCGATCCAGCACTTCCCCTCGGGCCGCCCGCAGCAAACGGTCACCCAAGTGCTCCGCACCGCTGGCGGTGGAGGAGGTGGCGCTGAGCTGAACAGGCGAGTGGGACATAGGAGGGCAATCCGGCTAAAGATCCTTATGAATCCTGACATTGTGGCGACAGCAACCGCAAGTTGGCGGCTCAGGATCCCTGCAGTTTCTTCATCGGCTGCAACTTGCTGTTACTTCTTACCCTTTTGGCCTCTGGGCTGGGATCCCCAATTAAAGTGGACATGAGATAATGACACCTGACAAGTCTGTTGAAGAACGGCTCGACAAGGATCCCCCCATTGCCGAGTTGAGAGGAAACCCCGCTTGGTTGCCCAAACCTTTAACCTGAAAGCCTACCTGAGCCAGCGTCAGCAACAGGTGGAAGAAGCTCTCTCTGCAGCTTTGGTTCCCGCCTATCCGGAGCGCATTTACGAGGCGATGCGCTACAGCCTATTGGCAGGGGGGAAGCGCCTCAGGCCCATCCTCTGTCTGGCTGCTTGCGAGTTGGCCGGCGGCACTGTGGAGCAGGCTCTGCCTACCGCCTGTGCCCTGGAAATGATCCACACCATGTCGCTGATCCATGACGATCTGCCGGCCATGGACAATGACGACTTTCGCCGCGGCAAACCCACCAACCACAAGGTGTTCGGCGAAGACATTGCCATCTTGGCGGGAGATGCTCTGCTGGCTTTTGCCTTTGAGCACATTGCTAGCCAAACTCAGGGGGTACCGCCGCAGTTGGTGTTACAGGTGATCGCCCGCATTGGCCATGCTGTGGCGGCAACCGGTTTGGTGGGGGGACAGGTGGTGGATCTGGAGTCGGAGGGCAAAGCCATTTCCCTGGAAACTCTGGAGTACATTCACAGCCACAAGACCGGCGCTCTATTGGAAGTCTCGGTGGTTTCGGGAGGGATCCTGGCGGGGGGAGATGAGGAGCTGCTGGACCGCCTGAGCCGCTACGCCCGCGATATTGGCTTGGCCTTTCAGATTGTGGACGACATTTTGGACATCACCGCCACCAGCGAGCAACTGGGCAAAACGGCAGGAAAGGATCAAGCTGCCGCCAAAGCCACCTATCCCAGCTTGTTGGGCCTAGAGGCCTCCCGGCAAAAAGCCGAGGAGCTGATTCAATCGGCCAAGGAAACGTTGCGCCCCTATGGATCGCGGGCAGAGCCGCTGTTGGCCCTGGCAGATTTCATCACTCGCCGTCAGCATTAGGACAGGACAAGGGGACAAGATCAGATGGGATCCCTGGAGACCCTGCTCGCATGTCTGTGCTGGAGAGCCGTATGCTGCAACAGTTGATGGCCAATCATGTCCTCTGGGTTGCTTTGCTGGCCAGTGTGTTGGCCCAAGCCATCAAGCTGATCCTTTCCTATGTGCGGTCAGGCAAGGTTAACCTGCGAGTCTTGGTGGAAACCGGGGGAATGCCCAGCTCCCACGCAGCGTTGGTGACGGCTTTGTCCATTGGGGTGGGGATGCAGGAAGGCTGGGACAGCCTGCTGTTTGCCGCGACGGTGGTTTTCGCATTGGTGGTGATGTACGATGCCGCGGGGATCCGCCAAGCCGCTGGAAAACAGGCGCGGGTGCTGAATCGCCTCCTGGAAGAATGGTTTGAAGAAAAGGGCGCCGACCGTTTCCAAGAACCCTACCTGAAAGAATTGCTGGGGCACACTCCCGTTCAGGTCATGGCCGGCGCGGCTTTGGGGGCAGCCTGTATCACACTGTCATTTGCCCTGGGAGTAAACTGAGAGCCATTGGGGCATGCTAAGGCAGAAGTACCGCGGGGTGGTCATGGCTTCCAGTTCTCAACCTCGTCCGATCCAACGTTGCCCTTCCTGTGGCAAGCCGATCCCAGCCTACCGGTTCAAGTCTCCCTACTGCGACCACTGCGGTTGGCGGGCGGCTCCGGCAGCGCAAACCCCTCAAAAAGGTGGATCCCTGGGCCAGAAAATCGCAGCTCAGGTAAACGGGATCGGATCCCAAGGTCAACGCTTCAAGGTGCCCCCTCTGCTGCAGCCGCTGCTGAACTTCAACTTTTATCTCTATCTGCTCTGGGGGATCAGCCCTCTGTTTCCGCTGGTGGTGGATCGACCCTTGCTGGCCGAATCCAACTATCTGCTCCTAATCCCGCTTTTGTTGAGCTGGGGGCTGCTTTATTTGGCGGTGCGAGATCTGCCGCTGCCGGACGATTTGCGGCTGCCGCGCCTGTTGTTGGATGTATCGTTCATCCTGCTGCCCTTCTTCCAGAAAATTAATGTGTCCAAAGCCCCCAACCGACCCTATTGGAATGCTCTGCTGATTTGGGTGATCGGGATCCTGCTGCTTGCCGCTTTGCGGCTTTGGAGCTTTAGCCTGCTCCTGACGGCGGTGACCTTGCTGTTGACCAGCTTTTGCACGCTGCTGTTCTAACCGAGATCCTTGCAAAGAACCTCAATATTTTTAATATTTAACATTTCATGAGCATTCCTGCTGCCCGTCAACGCTTTGCCCTTGAAATCCAATCGGAGCCCATCGATCTGGGTCGGGCGGCCCTCTGGATTGCCCAGGAAGCCTATCCCGATCTGGAGGTGGAAGAGTATGTGGCCGCTCTGGATGAGATGGCCGCAGAGGTGCAAGAGCGCCTTCCCCCGGAGCGTTATCCCCTGCGGGTCATCAAGATCTTGAATCACTATCTCTTTGAGGATCTGGGCTTTCGTGGCAATCGCGAAGATTATTACGACCCACGCAACAGCTTTTTGAACGAAGTGATCGATCGGCGCACCGGGATCCCGATTACGCTGTCGCTGATCTATCTAGAGCTGGCGCGGCGGATCGATTTTCCCATGGCAGGAGTGGGCATGCCCGGCCACTTTTTAATCCGGCCCCTGTTTGCAGGCGCCGAGATTTTTGTGGATCCCTTTCAGCAGGGGGAGATTTTATTTCCAGAAGATTGTCGAGAGCTTTTGTCGCAAATCTACGGGCCTGGGATCCCTTTCCAAGAACGCCACCTACGCCCCACCCCTCCCCGCCTGATCTTGGTACGCTTGCTCAACAACCTCAAGCAAATTTATCTGAGCCGCGCCGAACTGGAACCCGCTTTGGCAGCAGCGGAACGGATCTTGTTGTTGATCCCTGAATCCTTGCCCCACCTAAGGGATCGCGGGCTGTTGTATTATCAGTTGGGCCGTTGGCAGCAAGCCTGCCAGGATCTCAAGCGCTACTTAAAACAGGCGCCTTTCCACCCCGAGATCAATCGCTCTGATGAGCATTTAATCCGGGAAATTGTCGAGAGATTGGAATCTCATCCCGACTCATGCTAGGAGCATGCACAATTGCTCTCAGTTGTGCGTTGTGTAAGTGTGTAAGTTTTGAGCAAGATCTGCCGTCGTTTGCAAGCAAGGCTAGGTTTCTAGCAGGGATCGGAAGCAGCCCTTACCTCTTGGCGCAAAATGGCTTCCACCAGCTTATCTAAAGCCTCTAGATCAGATAGATCATAGTTTTTTTCCCAGAGGATTTGGTTAATGCTGGATTCCTGCTGCAGAGTTAAAACCGAAGATTGTAAAACCTCATCGATGATCTGGCGAATGCTCATCTTAACCTCGCAATCGTGAGAAGAATTGATGGCTTTGGCTCATAAGCCTAGAATGCTGGAAACGCTCTGCGATAGCCATCGTGAGGATCACGTATTTTGACATCAGAATCTGGGGCGACTCATCCAAACCCTTTCGGGGAAATCGCCAATAGTACTTTTACGGACTTGAGCTATGGATGGCGCTGAAGTCTGCAAACTTCTCAGGATCTTCTGAGACAGACCTGCTCCCCATTGAGGGCAGCTTGGGCCTCATCATCTGTTGCGAAGGCGGTGCGAATGATGCGCTCACCGGGATGGCGATCCCCTGCCGAAAGGCCGAGATCCCGCACCACAAATGAGCGTTGGATCCAGCGGTCGAAGCCATCGTAGCGGGGAGAGAAGGCAGTCCGTCCGTGGACGGTGCGGCGGTTGTCAATACAGAGCAGATCCCCTGTTTCCAGCTTGATGCCTCGGTAGACAGCGTGGATTCCCTTCCTCAGGGCTTCTAGAGCCAGACTGGCTTCGGGGGTGAGCCCCACCATCAGGTCTTCGTCGTAGTTCCAGAAGGGATCCTCTCGACGGCCATACAGCACCGGCAAAATGGGTCCATTGATCAGGGCTTGCCGGTTGCCGAAGGAGTAGTCGATGCCAGTGCGATACAGGGGTTCAAACAGCAGCTCCCGCTCTCGCTCTCCTAGCAGAGGCAGGACATGACGGATGCTGGCGTAGGTGGTTTCCGCCACACGATCATGGTCGGGGCGCAGGCAAAACAGCAGCAAAAACTCTGGTGAGTAGGGATGAAAAACCGTCTCGCGGTGAAACTGCAGCCGGGTGCGGGATCCCTCAGAAGATTGCACTTCTTCGCTGTCGGGAGTAGGCACCAAGTTTTGAAACAAATCCCCGTTTTTTTCTTGGATGTAGGAGACCAAATGCCCCAAGCGGCTGCCGATCATTGCCAAGCAGCGTTCGCTGACAAAAGTGGTTTTCTCCTCAGAGCGCTGCGCCAGAGCCGGTGTGCGGGTATGGTCTAGTCCGGGATCCACGGGCAAGCCCCGCAGCAGCAGGATCCCTTCCGAATTGGAATACAACTGAAACTCCAGCAAGGCCCGCCGCAAATGTCGGGGCAGCTCATCTGCCCGCATCTCGCAGTCCAGGAGAAATTCCTCTGTTTCCCGGTAGGGATCGGGCCCAGGCGCCAAAAATAGGTTTATCGTCTTTTCATCGAAGCCCTGACAATCGATCAGCAGGCATCCTTTTTCAAGCTGTGAAGTCTTCATCACGATCCCTCACCACCCACTGCCCTAGTCATAGCAGCCGCAGCAACTTTTGGGCAGGGATCCTACACTCAAAACCCAATCTCGGCGAGTGTAGCGCACTACCCTTCGGTGCTAGAACCTCAGTCTGAGGCGGGGCAGAGTTTTGCCTGCTGCATCAGAAGTTAACTGGGGATCCCCATGTCTGGGCAAGATGTCCATTAGGATGAGTTCCAGGGGCTGGCCAGCGCAGGGAACCGGCGTGAGGTGGGCAAGTGGGATCTGCCGGGTTGTGGGAAAAGCTCCAACAAAATCGCAGGCGAGGTTGCAACACCATGGCACCAACTTGGCAAACCGATGGGCATACTTGGTTCCTTCTGCCCCCTCAACCCCGCGCCGTCGTTCACTTTCTGGGTGGAGCTTTTGTGGGAGCTGCCCCGCAAGTGTTCTACAGCCGCCTGCTGGAAGAACTGGCCCGTATGGGCATGGCCGTTGTTGCCACCCCCTACACCACCGATATCGATCACGCCCAACTGGCGCTCAACGCAGCCCAATCTTTGCACAGAAGCCTGCAAAGCAAGGGTTTGCTGGAGTTGCCTCTGTTTGGCTTGGGTCATAGCCTGGGCTGTAAGTTGCAGATCCTCTCTTGTCTAGCCGTTCCTTCTCTGGGATCCCGTCGGCGAGGCAATATTTTTCTGGCCTACAGCAATGCCGGGTTGGATCGGGCTTTGCCATTGCTGCGGCTGTTGACCCAAGCTTGGCCTCAACAACAGCTCGCCGATCTGTGGCGGATGTGGATGGGATCCTCCTCGCCGCCTGTGAACCTGTGGTTGGAGTTCGAGCCTTCCCCGACAGAAACCAACCGCTTAATTGAGGAGCAGTATCCGGTTAGAAACAACCTGCTTGTGGAATTTCGACAGGATGATATTGACGACATTCCTCTGCTCTACCAGCAGCTTTGCCGCAAGTATCAAGGCCACACCGAGTGGCAGCATCTCGAGGGGGATCACCTCACTCCACTGGGTTTTAGCTATCCTTTCCAAGTCGGGGAGGAGTTCAGCCCCATCGATGCTTTTGGACAGTTGATCTACCAGAACCTACTGGCCCCCAACCACCAAATGATCCGAAGCATCCGAGCCTGGCTGGCAACCCAATTGGCCCATTGACATTCTTCCCACGGCTCAAGTCAACGGATTTTTTCACAGCTTGCAGGATTTCTCCCGCTCACTGTTGGCAAGCGGGCGGCAGGTCTTGCTACTCCATCCTTGCGGATGCAGGAGGATGCCATAACCCCAGATACTTTGGCCTTCCATTTCAAACTAGATTGAAACACTCCCTAAGCGTTCTCCGCTGCCGCCCTACCCCCAGCAAGAGAGGGGAGCTAGATGGAAATGTTTCATTCCGGCTTAAAACGACTATAAAAGCTGCGTCACAACCTCGCTAGCGGAGCTACTGCATTGGTGTAGCTCATGACCGCCCATTTACTGATCAAGCCAGCTCAAATCGGAGAGCAGATCTTGAGAGTAGGAAGAGGGGGACTGCGCTTGCAGATGAAACAACATCTGAAGGGTATCGCTCATCAGAAAGTAACAGGTCAAGACGCCGCCGGCAGCCACAGCCACCAGTGTCCCTGCCAACATGCGCGAGAACTCCTGACTCTGAAAAGCCTGCTCCATCAAGCGCAGCGCCCAGAATCCCAGGAGGACAACAATGGCAAGGATGATCAACATATCGTAATTTATTGTAACAAGCCTGCTGCTCAACGGCCATTGACAGAATTGAATAAGAACATAAGGACTCCCCTTGTCCCTCATGCTCCATGACTCTGAGTCAGTGTACAGAAGGGCTTGGCGTGCCTGGATTTGCAGCCCTTTTCGGTTGCCCTTGCTGCAGGCCATGAGCACAAAAGGGATCCCACCAGCGAAGATTGCAGGTTGGGCCGGCGTTCAAGCGGGCTACAGCCGACGCCCGTTATCGGAAATGCGGGTGGATCAGGAGCTGATGTGGCTGATTCAGGTAGGGCTGTTGCGGCGGGAAGTGGATGGGCAGGGGATCACGGATCGGTATCGTCTGGCACCTCTGGGTCGGCAGTTGCTGCAAGATCTGGAGAGGGATGAAGCTTTTGCCGGGATCTCGGCAAGCTGGGCAGACCACCTGCAGAATAGGCTGACCCGCTGGCGGCTGCTTCCCTGAGGATCCCCTACACTGGATCCAACGTTCAACGCCGCTCTCGAGGGGGGATATGGTACGGCCAAGGTTGATGCGTGTGCCCGGATCCCTGGCACTCCAACGTCCACTCCAAACCTCTTTGCAGCGGCGCAGCCAAGCAATTAACCGGCGCAGCAAATCTATCTACCGCAAAACCCGCTCCCTCTACCGACGCAACTTGCCCCTTTACCTGCGTAATTTGCTGTTGCAATACCGCACCAGCCTTATCTACAACCTCAAAGTCAGGCCCATATGCAGAACTCGTCGAGGATAGCAAGCCCTCCTCTCGATCCCAGCACAACAGTCTTCACCCCGTCGGAGTTGGTGATGGAGATTGTCCACCCCCAAGCCTGTGTAACCCCGTAGGAGGGGTACTTCTTGCAGGAGACTATTGGATTGTGAAGCGGCCAATTCCTACCTTCTCGCCGTTGACATGAATCTCGACGCGGTAGCGCCCGGTGTAGGGTTGGCTGAAGCTCAGAAAGCCTCGCACGGTATCGGCCAAGGGATCCCAGGGAACATCGAGCTTGCGGATTAGTTGCTCGCCCCCAGCTTCTCCGCCCTCGTAGTACCAGAGCATCTCCACCTTGGCGTTGACAGGAAGGTTGCCCACCGGCAAGATGGCCCAGATCAACGTGTCGGTGGTCTTGAACTCGGTTGTGGCCTCGCCAGGGCTGCCGTCCCCCCGACCTCGGTACAGGCCGATTGTCCTTAGCCCCGCCTCTTTGGGGGTTCCTTGGCTGTAGGCACGGGCATCCGCCTGCGCTTCCTGACCTAGGCGATCCAGCTCGGCCAGCAAATCTTCCTGCTGCTTCAGGGCATCGGTTGCTTCCTGCAGCCACCGGGCGATCTGCCGCTCTGCGGTTGGGGCTTCCGAAACCGGGGAAGAAGGCTGTGCAATCGCCCCGCTGAGGTTGCGAATGGGAAAACCCTGAGCTGTCCCCACCTCGCTGCCCAGTAAGTTCAGCCAGCGGCTTCACACTTCGGACGTCATCTCTGGCTTTGCGGCATAGGCAATGCGCACACTGCCGCTTGGGCCTCGGGTGATCCGGCCAATCTCATGTTCCTCAACTCCACTCACCGTTCCACGACAGCCAGCACTGCGAAACTCGTAGAGCACATCTTCTTCGCTCTCCCGATGGAGCTCCCAAGTCGTTTGGGGACAGTTGGCCAGGAGGTTGTCCCGCATGTGGTTGGCAAGAAAGCGCGGCGATCCCTCGACATGAACGTCCATGACGGAGAGCATCTCTCTCCAAGAGGCCAAGCTCTCTCCGGGCCGTGTGAGAAGGGTTAGAGTAAGCCCTTCCAGAGCTTGATGATCGGCGAAAACCCACTCCCCTGGATCCCCCTCGATGACGACGTTTCCCGATGGGCTGAGGAAAGCGGATGCAAACAGCAGGCCGGCAAAAAGATTCAACACAATGCCCTTCCTTATCCTGGGATTTGTACTTGAAAATGAGATAGGACGACTTTCAAGCCGCTCACCGGGCAAGCAAAGAAGGGCTGGACAAAGAGGCTAGAGTCTTCGTCGTTGCCGTTTGCAAGGCTCACCTCAGGAAAATCTCGATAGATCCCTACAGCAGATCCCTACAGCTTGATTTTGCTGACCTTACCAAAACGTCAATTGACCCCCCCAAAACATTGACCAGCCTAGCACAATTGAGCTCAATTCTGAACCCCACTTTGCAGAAATGCCGTGTTTTTCTGATGAGTATATCCATTTACATTGAACAGATATCAGCCTGTTCGTTCAGAAACCTGAAGCTCCCTGTATGGCAATCGAAAGCTGGTCACTTTAGTAGGTTACTGTGGCCAACTGAAGAGGAGATCTTTCCGGTAATTAGCCAGTTATCCCCCAAGGTCTCCAGCCGCGGCTCCACCAGTTGCCAGCTTTGGTTTACATCAGGGATCCCCTCGCCTGCTACCGGGGTTGGCGCAGCGGCTCCGCCTAGGATCTTGGGAGCGATGAAGGCGGCTACTTTCTGGATCGCCCCATCTTTGAGGGCTGCCCAGGCCAGCGTGCCCCCGCATTCCCAGAGGGCACTCAGACACCCCCGCTGAAAGAGCACCTGTGCCGCCCGCGAGGGGGTTACTTGGGGCAGATGCAGCAGCTCCACCCCCTGCTTGGCCAGGGATCCCCACAAAGGATGGGTTGCCACAGCTTCTGTGATCACCAACGTCGGCGCTTCTTCCACCTGCCACAGATGGGCGACGGGAGGTAGGTTCAGGGAACGGCTGAGGACCACCCGCAACGGCTGGGATCCCTGCAACTCCGCCAGACGACAGGTGAGGCGCGGATTATCCTGCCAAACGGTTCGGGATCCAACGATGACGGCATCATGCCAGGCCCGCTGTTGGTGTACCCACTGCCGCGCCGGAGAGTTGCTGATCCAGCGGCTGTGGCCGGTGGCGGCGGCGCTCTTGCCATCCAGGGTCATGGCGTATTTCAGCAGGCCGAAACACTGTTGCCGCACAATGGCGAAGGCAAACCCCTCGTTCAGCTCCTGGCACTCCCGCTCCAGCACTCCCACCGTCACGTCGATCCCCGCCTCCTGCAGGCGGCGGATCCCTTTGCCAGCCACCAAGGGATTGGGATCCTGCATCCCCACCACAACCCGCCGGATCCCGGCAGCTAGGATGGCCTCGGTACAGGGAGGGGTACGGCCATAGTGGTTGCAGGGCTCCAGGTTGACGTAGAGCGTTGCCCCTCTGGCCAGGGATCCCGCCTGTTGCAGAGCCAACACCTCCGCATGGGGCTGCCCTGCCCCCGGATGAACGCCTTCCCCCACCACCCGATCCCCCTGCACGATCACGCAACTCACCCGCGGATTGGGAGAGGGACGCTGAGGTGTGGAACGGGCCAGGGATAGACACCGTTCCATCCACTGCTGATCCGAGATCACAAAATGGGCATCCAATCCAGAGTGGCTCAAAGCAGTGACAAGGCTGCCAGCTTGCGGTTGAAAGCTGCAATTGCCTTGGATTCTAGCTCTACCACCTGCAATGCGTAGTCGCGGGCGCGGGCCTTTTGTTCGTTGCTGACAATCTCTCCCGAACGCAGGCGATCCAACAAATCGAAGGGATCCAACACCTCATCCATCGGGAAGCGGCCCAGATGAATCATGATCGGCAGGCATATTCTTCGCCAAGAATCAGAGCGGAAGTGAGCGTGGGTGATTCCCTCTCTCCCAGCTTGAGGGTGGGACGAGCCTTGCGGCCAACCACCACCTGGCGATGGGTCTCGATCACTGCTCTGGCCCGATCCAGATCTTGATTTTTCCAATCCACAGCCAGCCTGAGGCGGTGGGCGATGAAATCCGCAGTGGCGATGTAGAGCAGAGTAAGGATCAAAGCATAAACCCGCGTCTGGGCAGTTGACGCCACCGTTGCACAAAACGCCGGGAAGGTGATCCCCGCCTCCACCACCGTGGTCACCCCTGAGCGGATCCCCGCCTCATCCGCCGGCAGACAAAAATCTCCCACCGACGTGAAAACCCAGTTGCCCGATTTTGTCCAATCCCTGGTCGGGATCCAGCAGATGTGCGTTGATAAACAGGGTGGCAGCCACCAGAACTCCTGTCAACAAGGCGTTAGACCGGTATTGCGGCAAGGTAAAACACTTTTTTCTTGCAATTTGTAGGCTCAACTACAAAATCCGACGCGGAGAAGACCGCAATCTGAGCGTGATACCTGCTACATCTGCCGTTTCGACAAACAGGCTCTAATATTGGGATGGTTATTCTAGGAGCTGCCTTCATGACCTCTTCCCCCCACCTGACCGCTGCAGAGGGGGCAGCGGGTTCTGCCAACGGGCTGAAGGAGGCATCCCTGTTTGGGGAACGGGATCCCTTGGCCCATTCCCTTCAAGTCAACGAAGCCTTCAACCGCAGGAACAACCTGTTGAACCGTCGCCTGCAATTGGTGGAAGAACTCTGGGAATCGGTGATTCTACAGGAGTGTGGTCAGTCTCTGGTGGATCTGTTGCAGCGGCTGCGTTCCATGTGTTCCCCAGAAGGACAAGCCCTGGAGTACCCGATCCCAGAGGTACTACAAATTATCGAGTACCTCAGCCTCGACGCCACCATCCAAACGGCACGGGCCTTTGCCCTCTTCTTCCAGTTGATCAACATTGTTGAACAGCACTACGAACGGGCAGAAGACTCGGACATGCGCATGGTGGATAGCCAACAACGTACCGTGCGAGAAAACGAAAAATTTGAACGGCTGTTCCCTTACCTGCGGGCCCAAGGGGTGCCGCCGGGCCTACTGCGCAGATTGCTGGAGCAGTTGCACATTCGCATGGTCTTTACCGCCCACCCCACCGAGATCGTCCGCCACACCATCCGCGAGAAGCAACGAGCTTTCTCTCGCCTGCTCGGCCAACTGGATTGGGCAGAACAAACCCAGCCTTTGCAGGCCCAGATGATAAAAGAACAGATGGCGGAAGAAGTCTTGCTTTGGTGGCGCACCGACGAGTTGCATCAGTCCAAGCCGACTGTTTTGAACGAAGTCGATTACACTTTGCACTATTTTGAAGAGGTGTTGTTTCAGGCCATCCCCCTGCTGCACGAGTACCTCAGCCGCAGCCTGAAAAAAGCTTTTCCCAGCGTCGAGCCACCGCCGGCAGGATTTTGCAACTTCGGCTCGTGGGTAGGCGGGGATCGGGATGGCAACCCTTCCGTCACCGCCGATGTTACCTGGCAAACGGCCCGCTATCAGCGCAACCTCATCCTGGGCAAGTACATCGAATCGGTGAAGGCTCTCACCAAAACCCTGAGCATTTCCCTGCACTGGGGGGATGTGGACAGCCAACTGCTGGATGCCCTTGAGCAGGATCACCGCCTCATGCCTGAGGTTTACGAATCGTTTTCGCTGCAATACCGCCAAGAGCCCTACCGCCTCAAGCTCAGCTACATTCAGCGGCGGCTGGAGTTAACGCGGGAGCGCAACCGCAACTTGGCCGACTCCGCTTGTTTGCCCACCCCTCCCCCCGTGGACAACGCCTATGCCAACGCGGAAGAATTCCTGGCCGACTTGCAGCTTATCCAGAAAAGCTTGAAAAACAGCGGCCTTTCCTGCCGTCAGTTGGATCATCTCATTCAACAGGTACAGGTGTTTGGCTTTCACCTGGCCCATCTGGATATCCGCCAAGACAGCAGCTACCACGAAGCCGCTCTCACGGAGATTTTCGAGTACCTGCGCATTTTGCCGCGCCCCTACAGCGAGATGACGGAAGAGGAAAAAACCGCCTTTCTCCTGCAGGAGCTGCAAACCCGTCGGCCTCTGATACCGCTGGAGATCGCCTTTTCCGAGAAAACGGCAGAGCTGATCGCCACCTTTCGCACCCTGCGCCGCATGCAGCAGGAATTCGGCTTGGCCATTTGCCAAACCTATGTAATCAGCATGAGCCGCCAGTTAAGCGACCTGTTGGAGGTGCTGCTGATGGCCAAGGAGGTGGGTCTCTACGATCCCATTAGCGGTCGCGGATCCCTGGCGGTGGTGCCGCTGTTTGAGACCGTCGAAGACCTGAAGCGGGCCCCGGAAGTTTTGCGGCAGTTGCTGGAGATCCCTTTCTATCGCCAGTACTTGGCTCAGCAGGGAAATCTGCAGGAGGTGATGCTGGGCTACTCCGATAGCAACAAAGATTCCGGCTTTTTGAGCAGCAACTGGGAGATTTACAAGGCTCAACAACGCCTGCAGACGGTGGCCGAATCCTACGGGGTGAAGCTGCAGATCTTCCATGGCCGGGGCGGTTCGGTGGGCCGTGGAGGGGGCCCGGCTTACGAGGCCATCTTGGCTCAGCCAGGGCGCAGTGTGGGGGGCCGCATCAAAATTACCGAACAGGGAGAGGTGTTGGCCTCCAAGTATTCCCTCCAGGATCTGGCCATTTTTAACCTGGAAACCGTCACCAGCGCCGTGATCCAGGCCAGCCTACTGCGCACCTACCCCAACGATCTGCACGAGTGGTCGCGCCTGATGGAATCCTTGGCGGAGCGCTCCCGGCAGGTGTACCGTAACCTGGTCTACGAGCAGGAGGGCTTTGTGGAGTTTTTCCACGAGGTCACCCCCATTGAAGAGATCAGCCAACTGCAGATCAGCTCCCGTCCCGCCCGCCGCAGCGGTAGCCAAAAAGACATCGGATCCCTGCGGGCCATTCCCTGGGTATTCAGTTGGACGCAAAGCCGCTTTCTCTTGCCGGCCTGGTATGGGGTTGGCACCGCCCTACAGGAATACGTGGCCAGGGGCGAGCACAACCTCAACCACCTGCAGCACCTCTATCGCGAATGGCCTTTCTTCCGCATGGTGATCTCCAAAGTGGAGATGACCTTGGCCAAGGTGGATTTGCAAATAGCGCGTCACTACGTGCGGGAGATGAGCTCTCCAGAACGTCTAGAGCGGGCGATGGAGCTGTTTGAGTGTATTGCCCAAGAAATGCACCGCACCCGCACAATAGTGCTGCAGATTACGGGTCACAGCGAACTGTTGGAGAACGACCCTTATTTGAAGCGCTCGGTGCAGTTGCGCAACCGCTCTATTGTGCCCCTCGGCTTTATCCAAGTCTCCCTCCTCAAGCGCCTGCGAGAGCATCAGGGATCCCGCACCGGACGAACACGCTACGACCGAGCTGAACTTCTGCGTGGAGCTTTACTTACCATTAACGGCATTGCCGCCGGGATGCGCAACACAGGCTGAGGGATCCGACTAATTGACCCTGGCGCTGCTTCTATCAAGTTCAGATCGGCATTGAGAGCCTATCAGAACAGATCGTCATCATACTCTTCTGGCTCCACTTCTACTGGCTCTACTTCGACAACGCGGCGGGAAGGACGGCGGGGGGGTTCATCTGCGTAGCTTTCCCCTTGGTCTTGGGGCAGCCGTGGGGGACGGCGGCGGGTAGCTGTACCTGTGCTGCGCTCTTCCTGCACATCCACATCCTCTGGATACTCTTCGGTGGCAGGACGACGGGGGCGGCGGGCCTCTGGCGGCGGAGCCGGCTCATCGTAGTCGGTGTCCTGACGCAGGCGGGATCCTGGTTCCTCGTAATACTCATCCCCTTCGGGTCGGCGGCGGGGACGCACACGGGTATCGCTGGTCAGTTGGGGCCGCGGGCGACGGCTAGGATCTTCACCACTGCGCCCAGGAATGGAGCGACTGTAAGAGGATGTATCGCGAATACGGGATCCCTCGGCTCGAGTGGAAACCGTGCGTCCTTGGGCATAGCCATCCGGGGGATAGGTGCGGACAAAGCCTTGCCGCCGAACGGTCGGACGAGCCCCGCCCACCTGCCGTGCCTTTTCACTCAAGAGGATGCGCAACCGGAAAGTTTCGAGGGCAAACCAGCCGGCCATCACCGCCAACAGCACCTGGGCAAAGAACAGCAACGGGATGAGCCGCTGACCTTCCAAGAGCAAGCAGACGGAATAGATCAGGCCCATCGTGGCAAAAATCACGTCATACTCAGCGGAGGCCTCTCGCTTGATGAACCGAACCGCGAAGATGGCTCCACTGGCAATAGCCACCAGCGCTGCCATCAAGAAGTAGGGGCTTTGGGTGAGAAACATGCCAGGGATCCCTAAACGATGAAGACGGGAGAGCGTTGAGCCTTATCCATTCCACAGCCGATCCTAGCATTGATCCTCCTGGTGGCACGGACAACAAAACCCAGGTTTGGGTGTAGGGACGGGATCCCTCTTCAATAAAAGGGATCGGTGCTAAAATCGGCAGCATCTTCCTGCATGTTCCATGCTGTATCTGGCACGGGTACACAAAAAAAGTCTCTTCGGCCAGGGGGAGCTGCAGCTCTTGGCCCGGCAGGCCGAGGACGGGGTTTGGATGCCGCTGCGCAAGCCAGAAGGGGTCACCTGCAAAGAGGTTGGCCCTTACAACATTGGGGTGTTGCTGCTGGTTGAGCTTTCGGAAGAGCGGCAGGTACGGCGGGTGGAAGAGGCAGCCATGAAGCTGGTGGAGATGTTGCACAACCTATCCCGAACCCACAGTCTGGTGGATCTGTCGGAGATTGAAAGCTGGCGGCAATCCTTGACTCGGCAAAGCCAAGAGCTGAGCCGTCGCGAAGCAGAGGTGGCCGCTCGCCAAGAGCAACTGCAACAGTGGGAAAACCGTCTGCGAGAAAAGCTGTCTCCTTGAGCTCTCAGATCTACTCTTATCTTAAGTAGAGTCATTTTAAGCTAATTGAGAAGCCCCCCAAGTGCTCTGTGCCGCTGCCATCACCCCATCTCCCAAAAAGAAAGGGGAGCTGGATGGAAATGTTTCATACCTGTTTAAAATGACTGTAAGTCCAAGTAAGTCTATGAGTGAATCTGGATGTTCTGCGCCTTCCCAAATCAGTAGTGATACGACCCGGATCAACTTGAGTTAAGCCATTCTTTTCCCCCAGAATAAGCGGGGCAAATCCGGGATCCATCATGCCCCATGTTGCCCATGGCAACAGACTGTCCCACCTCCAGTGTAGAAATCCCCCGACTTTAGTCGGTGAGAGTGTCAACCCTGTGCTGGTGCTGTATGGATCGATCAAACAGTGCTGAGATCTGGCCTTAACTCGCGGGCACCTCGCAGATAAACATGCTGCATGTCCGCTTGAGCAAGTGGAGTATTCAACTGGATCAAAACCCGAATGCAACGGGGTAAGTCGCCGCTCACCTCCATCTGTTGCACATCCAACAGAGGCACCGACTCCCAACCGGGGCGACGACGAGCAAACTGGGCGGGAAAAGCTGCATTTAAATCAGGAGTAACGGAAAAAATAACGCTGACCAACTCAGCCGGATCGAAGGCGTTGCGGTGCTCTAGCGTATCCAGCAGCTCAGCCACCGCCGCGCCAATGGCCTCGGCACTGTTTGTAGGTACGGTGATGGCTCCCCGAATTGCTCTGACTCGCCACCCCAATGGCCACACCCTCGCGCGCTTGAGCTCGCCTTGCTTCCAGAAAATTATACAGACTCATCCCTGTTGGGATCCCATCCCTCTGGGGAAAACCAGCCCCCATCGCCTAGCTGGGCTGCAGGAGCTTTTCCAGGATCTGCTCGTGGCTGAGGCCGGAGTCCACCCAGGCTTCTCCCTCTTTGAGGCGGGCAGCAGCGGTCACGACAAACAAATTGCTCTTCGCTCCCAAAGCCTCGCTGGCGGTTTGCACGCAGAGCAAATCCTGGCCGGTTAGCTGGCTAAACCAGGTGGCCAACAGCCCTGCCTCCAGAAAGCCCATCGGCCGCTTGAAATGGGGAGGCGTGACGGCAGCGAAGGGGGAATTGCGAATCGACACCACCAGCACTCCTTGATCTTTGTAAGTCCAGTCGATCTCGATCAATCCCCAGCCATGAGTTTTCCAAGCTTGTCTCAGACTTTGCAGGAAAAGGCCCATCTCCAGCTCGGCCAAAGGCTTCTGGTAGTAGTCGGAGAGTTCTTGGGCAAAACGGCGGAAAAACTCCTTGCCCCACATCCGACCACAGTTGCGCAATACCAAACGAGCAGCCTGGCCAGTCTCGTATTCCAGGCCCGTGTAGATGCCCCGCAGCAATGCTTCTGGAAGGGCCAAGAGACGTTCACCGTGGCGACTTTCCAGTAAGCCCGATTCCAAATCGCTTCGCAGATAAGCGCTGGGTGTGTAGTAGTTGGCCAAAACGGGCGTGTAGGGATCAAAGGTGACTGAGCCATTGGAGATAGAGCTAGTGCCGGTCATAAGGGATCCCCTGGTTATCCAATCCAAGTCGTTATTGAGCTTTAAGCATCCAAATAGGAGCAGGGTGCAGTTGACAGTTCGTTGGTTGTTGAGCTGGGAGAACGGTTGTTTACGCTCCAAATCTTATGGCGATCCCTCCAGCAATTGAATACCCCTTGGGCAGATTTACTACAACGCTAACATTAACTCCAACGACACTGAAGTCTCCGGCTAGTTGAGATAGAGCGCTCTAGCACCGAAAAATGCAAAAAGCAAAAAAGTATCTAGCTCTAAAACAGTAAGGCCACCTGTACCTGGGTGATCAAAGGGCGGATAAACTCCAACTCTCCAGGGGCCAGATGGTCTCTCAGCTCTTGCTGGAAAATCCGATAGGCAACCTCATAAACCCTCTGCAGTCCGTACAGGCGCACCTCTTCTTCCATCCACTCGAGCAGCCGCTCTTTCAGGAGGTTTTCGTCCTGCAGCAACATGGCCATAGCGCTGTGACGCAGCAGCAACAGCAGGTGTCGCCGGCACAGATCCAACACTTGGGGAGAAAGGTCGGGCATCTCCTTTTGCAGGGCATCTAGGGTTTGGCTCACCACCTGGCTCTCCCGTTCCCGCAAAACTCGGTACACATGTTGTCGTTTTGGCCAGCCGAGAACATAGGCCTTCAGATGCTCCAGCTCCTCTGGCTTGAGGTAGCGGGCTTCCGACTCGATCAGCATCTGCTCCAAGGGGCTTACCATCTCGCTTCTCCCGGAGGTCGGTGGGTGCTAGGAGACTCAAAACAAGCTGAACAGATCTGCCAAGGTGATCTGTTCTTCTGCCGGCTCGGGTTCTGGTGCTGCCGACAGGGATCCCAGAGAATGCGCAGCCAAACTCAGGGGATCCCCCGCCCAGGGGATGGAACCAAAATGCTCCCGCACTTGCAGAAAAGGCATTGGCAGAGAGCGCATCTGTAGGGGGCGGTTATCCCAATTTAGACGGGCAAAAAAGCTCTGCACCGAATCCTCTAAAGTAATCTTCCAGGTCATGCCTTAGCTACTCCCTGACCTGAACGCAATTTTTGGGCAATTTCACCAGCACTGGCCCCTTCGTTCAGCCAGAAGGCAGCCGCATCAATGCGATCTTTGCTGCCGAGCAAAAACTTGCAGTAGCTTTCCCCCATAGAATAGCACTGGATCTCGATGCAGTTGAGCTGCCGTTCCACCATGGTGCTAAAAAAGCCGGCAAATAATCCGGCGTAAAGATGACAGACAGGTTTACCGACATCCCCCAGGGTGCGGGCCACGGCGGAGTCAAAGAGGTTGATGAAAATAAACCCTTGCCGCCGACTCTCGGTCTCCACCTCCCAGCGCCCCCATCCTTGGGAGGTCAGAGGCCACCACCAGGTTTCCAAGAGAAACATTAGATTACTCTGCTTGGGGTGGCGCCGATATTCCTCCTCAAACCAGCGGGAAAAATGGACAGCATCGTTGCGTCCCCACTCTTGACCGATGGTGTACATCAGAGAAGCTGAGGCATCTCCCACTTCTTCTTCCAGGCCCTGCTGCAAGCCCAGAATAAAGTCTTCGCTCACCAAGACATTGCGGGCACCCGTCCAGTCCACAAGGGATCCCTGGGAGAGGTCAAAGCGAAAAAAGTCTTCGCGGCTGTAGTGGTTATGCCGTTGGGCGGCAGGCTGAAGAGGTATCTCAATGGGGGCAGTCGTCATGGCTGGGTGAGGAGAGATCAGATTTTTTAACACTCCTTATCATACCCTTCTTAATTGGCATTTTTACCAAAAAACTGGGTCTAAAGCCTCGTCCTCAAGGCCTACGGCCCGCTGACACAGTTGCAACAGCGTTGCGGAGCAATGGGGGACGGCTTTGGGATAGACTCAGGGCGACGGCAGGGTAGTCAACCGCTCCAAAAACCCAGCAGGAGTGGGTCAACTGGAGAAAACTGCCCTCAGAGGGAGACAGAAAAGCCCTGAGTTGTTGTAAAGATTTATTCAATTCAAAAATTGGGAAGAAGAGCTGTACAGGGATCCGGAGCAGTACTTAAGACTGAGGCCTGACCTTGATGAAAGCAATGGCAGACCGCCACAGCAGCGACTCCCGCCCCTCGGCATCGGCTAAACAGAGGCAATCGGGATCCTGCCAGCGCAACTGGCCGACGAAGACATCTCCGGTATTGAGTTTGACCTCGAGGGTTTCCCGATCCTTGATGACCTTCTGCAGGCGACGCACGCTCGGGATCCCGGTGTTGAAATCGGTCACGACAGCCCTATCAGCCAGCGAGAAACGGTATGTCAGCAAGCCCACTGCCCCCAGTATAGGGGATCCCTGCCGCTTCCCACTGCCCCTCCACCACACTTCCACAACTTGGGCTCAAAACTCGCCCTCATCTTTGCCCATTTTTTCTGCTGGCGAGTACTATGTAGGGGGGATGGCGCTTAGAGAAGCGGTAAACCTTTCGAGTTCGCCGTCTTTTTTAGCCGTCTTTTTTAAGCGAATCTACGGGTGTTCTCCCCGAAAAAAGCCAGCACAATAGGGCTAGGGTGATAGAGGGTGCGGCTGTCGCCCTAGGGAAGGTGAATCCTCAGCTGGGATCCCTTCTACATGCCATTTTGCCGCCGAGTTGTCTGTCCTTTTCAACCCTCATCATTATCAGCAGTATCAGTGCAGGAGAGATCGTTATGGCAGTAGAGAAAGTGAACTCCTCGTCCAGCTTGGCCGAAGTGATCGATCGCATCTTGGATAAAGGTATCGTGGTCGATGCCTGGGTGCGGGTTTCTTTGGTTGGGATCGAGCTGTTGGCCATTGAAGCCCGCGTCGTTGTGGCTTCTGTGGAAACCTACCTGAAATACGCTGAGGCTGTGGGTCTGACGGCTACTGCTGCTGCCCCTGCCGTCTAAATCTGGCCCAATCACTCAATCCCCTTGCCTTCAATACCGTGATGGTTTGACGGGTCATGGGTCTTGGGCGGGGGTCTGGAGCTGGCCGCTGTGAAGGCTCTCGGAAAGCGAGGCAGGGATCCACCTCTGGTCTCTGCCTTGCTCTCATGGGTTTCGTTCAGGGATCGAGTCTTGCAGACGTGTTGGGCTGCAGACTGGCATGGTAGCTGGATATCGAGTTTGAAGGGGCAGAGAAGCTGTATCCACCCAAGCATTGAACACGACGTAAAGGGATTGAACACCATGAGTTTGCAGGAACAATGGGCCATAGCTCGCAGCCGGCGGGTGACTCAAAACCGAAGTTTGTTAAGCCGATCCCGGCAGCAGCGCCTAGAGCAGCACCAAGCCCTGATGGTTGAGCTGGGGCAGCGCCGCCAGCAACGACAAGAAGCAATACGGCACCAGACGGAGCAAACCCGCAGCCAATTGCAGAAACTGAGGCAGGAGCGGGCTGTGAGGCGATCCCTGGACGAATGCTCCCGTTCGGAAGCGGCGGCTCAGCGGGCCAAGTCGGTGGCAGAGAGTCTGGCTCGCCTGGAGCAGGAACGAGCTGCTCAATTGGAAGTCAGCCGGCAGCAATTGCAGGCTTTCCGGGCTAACTTGACTGCGGCTGTGGAGCATTTGCTGAGCACCTATACGCAGGCTCGGCAGGCGATGGCCGGCGAAACTCAGCAAGCGCGGCAGTCTTTTTGCGCCGATTTGCGGCAGTGGGTACAGGCTCTCCGGCAAATGGCTCGACAGGAGCTGGCTCAGATGGCTCAGGAACAGCAAGCCCAGGCCCAGGCCCTGCGGGGATCCCTGGCCACTTTCCGGGCGGAGTTGCATAAGCAGGTGTGGGGCAATGGGATCCCTGTCCTCGCCCCAGAACCTGAGGTCTCCATTTCCGGTGAAGGTTCTGGCAGTTCCGTTGAGATTGCCGGTGAGGCGCCAATATCTGCCTCTGACTCAACGCCCATAGCCGAAGACCAAGCCCCGGTGGAGCCGTCCGCCCCGGTCTCTGTTTCCCAACCCCCAGGGGGTTTGACAACGCTCGAACCCCCTGAAGTTCCGCCTACTGTTGAGAAACAGGTAGATCCCATCCTTGACTATGTCAACAAGTATGTGAGTGCCCTACAAGCACAGGATCCCAACTTGACCCTGCTGCAGGTAATTGGGGATCGGGAACGGGTGCGGGATTTGTTGGCCCGCGGCGCGGTGGATCTGGGGTTGGATCCCTCGGAAATCTTGGCTACGCTGCGGCGCATGGTGTCGGGGACGGTCGCAGTTTAGTTGTGCCGAGCGCAGGAAGAACATCCGGGCTATAGTCAAGGCAAAGGAGTCTAGGGCAGCAAAGAGGTTGAGTATCTCCATGGCCACGGTTCTGCAGGCGCGTCCCCGCCAGTTCGTGAACACCCCCTACATTGAGCGGATTACCCGCCGCGCTTTGCGCTATTTGCAATCGGGCTTTGCGGTGCATTTGCGGGGGCCTTCGGGTACGGGCAAAACCACTTTGGCGATGCATCTGGCCAGCCTGCTGGGCCGCCCCATCATGCTGATCTATGGGGATGACCGCTTCGATTCTTCCGACCTCATCGGGGGGCGCACCGGTTTTACCCATCGGCGGGTGGTGGACAACTTCATTCACTCGGTGGTGAAGACGGAGGAGGATGTGCAGCAGCGCTGGGTGGATGCCCGCCTCACCTTGGCTTGCCGAGAGGGGTTTACCCTCATCTACGACGAGTTCAATCGCTCCCGCCCTGAGGCCAACAATGCTCTCCTGAGTGCTCTGGAGGAGAGGCTGCTGGTGTTGCCGCCGGACAGCAACCGCTCGGAATATCTGCGGGTGCATCCCCAGTTCCGGGCCATTTTTACCTCTAACCCGGAGGAATATACCGGGGTTCACAGGGCCCAAGATGCGCTGCTGGATCGGATGATCACCATCGATATGGGGGAGCCGGACATCGAGACCGAAAAGGAGATTCTCACCTCGCGAATAGGCTTATCCGGCCCCGACGCCCTCAAGATCGTCCACATTGTGCGGGCTTTTCGCCGCAAGTTGGATCTGACGCGCCACCCCAGCCTGCGCAGTTGTTTGATGATCGGGCGCATTGTCAAGGAACATGAGCTGGCAGTTAGCAAAGAGAATGCCGATTTTCGCGCTTTGTGTGCGGATGTGCTGTTGCCCCGGGCTGGCAAGCGCTATGAAGAGGGATCCCAGTTGCTGAATTATCTGCTAGACCAACTGCCTGGCTGAGTCTTTTGCCTGTTGGTACACTTTGGAGGTCGATGAACTCTGTGCCGATTAGCTCTCAACCCTTGACCACGGCTACTCATGGCTCCTCGCTGGCCGATGTGCTGGAGCGGGTGCTGGACAAGGGCATTGTGATCGCCGGAGACATCACCGTTTCGGTGGGCAATGTGGAGTTGCTGAATGTGCGCATTCGCCTGCTGATTTCTTCGGTGGATAAGGCCAAGGAGATCGGCATCAATTGGTGGGAGTCGGATCCCTACCTCAACAGCCAGGCGCGGGAGCTGCTGGAAGCCAACCGACAGCTCATGCAGCGCGTTGCCGAATTGGAAAGACAGCTTGCCCAAGCTCTGCCCCAGGGGAGAAAGGGAACGGATCAGTAGGCTGCCCCGCCATTATGACCAGGATTGAGAAGCTAGACTGGCTGCTGGGGTGGTTTGACGGGGTGATGGGGCATGACTTTGGAGATAACGCTTGACCGGAAGAGTTGGCAGCGGCTGAAGACACTGGGCTGGGCTGTGGGTGTGGTGCTGGCCCTTGGGATCCCGGCTTGGGGTCAGAATCCCCGTGCCATCAGCATCAGCGCCGATGTGCAGGAGGCCAACGCCAACACAGGGGTTTTTACGGCCATTGGCAATGTCACCCTCAGTTTTCCTGCCGAGCGGCTTACGGCCCGCGCCCAAAGAGCTGTGTATTACAGCCAGGAGCAACGCATTGAGCTGGAGGGCCAGGTCATCATCAACCAAGGGGAGAATCAGTTGCAAGCGGAGAAAGTCATTTACCACATCGACAAGGGCACCATCCAGGCAGTGCCATCGGCAGGGCGGCAAGTGGAGTCCATCTACGTTTTGCCGGAGCCCAGCTCAAGTCCTTAGCTGATCCCCACACTTTTTTCCAGCAGCACGGACTCAGCCAACACGGCTATACCGTGATTTCGTCACCGATCATCCCAGCCTGCAGGGTTTCCCTCACCCCCAACCCCTCTCTCAAAAGGAGAGGGGAGCCAGGGACAGACATAACAAATCGTTTCATTGCTGTTTGAAATGACTACATTTGAAATGACTACACATGGGGCAGCGCTGGAAACGAGCTCGGGGAATGTCGGCTTAGATCCGTTTAGGATGTAGTAATTCATTTAGGATGTAGTAGTTCGGGCGGCAGACTTTTTCCCTGACTCTGAATCAAAGGATGGCTGATGGATGTTCGGGATCCGAGTTCCTCACCCCTGGCAACGAGAGGCACAGGTCACTCCAGAAGAGATGTTTTTCAGCCGGCGGCAATTTCTAGCGCAACTGGGATCCGTTGGGGTGGGAGCCAGTTTTTCTATTTTTGGGTTTGGCAGCAGGGGAGCTGCTCCCTCGGTAGAACGAGAGCTGAGGGGGATCCCACTCAACCCCCACTTTTCGGATGTGGGCAGGCCCGTCACCGAGGAGATTGTAGCTGCTCGTTACAACAACTTTTACGAGTTTGGCTCCGGAAAGCGCGTCTGGCGGGCTGCACAGGCTTTGCCCACGGATCCCTGGACTGTCGAGATTACCGGGCTGGTGCGGCATCCTCAGCGGTTGGGCCTGGAAGATCTGTTTAACTTCCCCCTCGAAGAGCGCATCTATCGCTTTCGCTGTGTGGAAGCCTGGGCGATGGTGGTGCCGTGGTTGGGCTTTCCGATGCGGCTGTTGCTGGAACGGGTGGATCCTTTGCCGACGGCTCGATTTGTCCGCTTCACTTCCTTTTACGATCCGGAAATTATGCCTGGCCCAATCTGGCCCCCCAACTTGCCTTGGCCCTACACGGAAGGGTTGCGGATCGAGGAAATGGCCAACGAGTTGGCCTTTTTTGCCCTCGGCGTTTATGGCAAGCCGTTGCCCAAACAGCACGGAGCGCCAATTCGCATGGTAGTTCCCTGGAAGTATGGCTTTAAGGGGGGAAAATCCATCGTCAAAATCGAGTTTTTGGATCATCAACCCTCTACGTTTTGGAATACCCTCGCCCCTGAGGAGTATGGATTTGAGGCCAATGTGGATCCTAGGGTGCCCCACCCCCGCTGGTCACAGGAGCAGGAAGTCTTGATCGGTTTCGGATCCCGTTCCCAGTGGCAAATCGTTCCCACCTTGCCCTACAACGGGTACGGAGAGTATGTTGCCCACTTATATGGCTGAACTTATATGCCTGAAGACGCCCACGAAAGGATTCGAACCTCCGACACCTGGGACCGGAACCCAGTGCTCTAGTCCACTGAGCTACGTGGGCAATGCAACTGCATTAACCATCATATCTGCTGACTTTCAGTTCTGCCAAGGGGGCAAAGCTGCGGCGGTGCTGCGGGGTGGGCCCCAAGTTCTGCAACGCCAGTCGGTGCTCCCGCGTGCCATAGCCAGCGTTGGTGCGCCAGCCGTAGCCGGGGTACTGCCGATCCCAGCTCTGCATCAAGGCATCTCGCCAGACTTTGGCCACAACTGAAGCAGCGGCAATGGAGAGGCTGATGTGATCCCCCTTGACCAGGGCCGTTTGCCGGGATCCCAGCTCGGCCAGCGGCAATCCATCCAGCAAAATGTGTTCGATTGGATCCAACTTGGCCAAAGCCCGCTGCATGGCTAGCACCGTGGCCTGGCGAATGTTGAGCCGGTCGATCTCAGCAGCAGAGGCACTGCCAACGCCCACAGCCAAAGCCACCTGCCGAATCCGTTCCGCCCATTGAGCGCGTTGCTGCGGACGCAGTTGTTTGGAATCCCTCACTCCCTCCAGTTCTTTGGGATCCATCTGGGCCGGCAAAATTACCGACGCCGCCACTACCGGCCCAGCCAGGGCTCCCCGCCCCACCTCATCCACCCCCGCCACCCGCAGGATCCCCTGCTGCCAAAGGGATCCCTCCCAGATCAAACTCGGCCTTGCCCGCTCCACCATACTCCCATGCCTGCCCCTGGGCTTGAGAGCAGCGCCTAACTGCTGCGGGAGCGCCGTCGCCTGGAGGCTGCCGGAGATTGCTGGGCAGGGCTGATCCCCAGTTCCGCCGCTGGCTCGGCCAAGCTGCTCTGCACGGCTGACGGGAACGATTCAGCAGAAGGGATTTCGGGTTCCGAGGGTTCGGGTGGAGAAACGGTATCCAGCGGCTCCTTCTCCTGCAAGGCATCCGGTTCGGGTGCAAACTCCTCTGTCTGAGAAGTTGCCTCAGTCTCCATCCTGGGCGGACTTTCCGCCTCTAGAGTTCCCGGCAGAACCACCCTAACCGCCGTGTCTCGGCCCCAAGGCGGCGGCTGGTCAAGCAGCAACAGCGGCGACAGCCCCAACTCCGAGTAGACCCGTTGTTGTAACGGGGTCATCTCCACGGTGACCGTTTGCCGTACCGGGGCCGGACGGCCTTCTGAGGACTCCGTCCCGCTGGCGCGAACGGTGCGGGCTGGGGAAGTGTGATCTTTGCGTGAGGCGGATTCTGCCTCTTCCCCAGGGCCAGAACGGCGGGGCTCTTGACGCTTTAGGTCTGCTCCGCCCCCTGGCAGTTGCATCGGCTCTGGGGCTTCCTCTTCTACAGGAGTATCCAGGCTCCGGGCAACGAGGCGCTGGCCAGTGCGGGGATCCCCCCAGTCTTCACGGGGACGCTTGCGTCCCGTTTCAACCCGTGGCTCTTCCTCCAGATCGTCTGAAGTCGTAAAGGGATCCGGGCTGGGGCGTCGTTGTCCGGGGGCAGAGCGCGACCGCCGCAGCAGCGCACGGCTATCGCCTCGAGACAGCCCATCGCTTCCCACTCGCAGGCGCGCCCGTTGGGAGTTGCCATCGCGGGGCAGGATCGGGCCGGCCTCTTCCTCATCCCCTTCTTCCACCTCGGTGGGTAGCGTTACCGTCAGGCCGCTTTCTATTGTTAACAGATGCCCTGGCTCGGCCCCCGGCAAGCGGGCTAGGATCCCCAGCCCCTCACAGGTAGGGCAAGAATGGCCGAAGATCTCATAAAGGCTTTGCCCCTGCCGTTTGCGGGTGAGCTCCACCAGCCCCAATTCCGACAGTTGGACCACCTGTGGGCGAGCTTTGTCGCTGGAGAGGGCCTTGTTAAAATGCTCCAAAACCAGCAACTGGTCGCGGCGGGAATCCATATCGATGAAGTCCACCACAATCACACCGGCAATGTTGCGCAGCCTCAATTGGCGGGCAATCTCGGTAGCCGCCTCACAGTTTGTCCACAGCACTGTCTCCCGAGAAGTGGCCGATTGGGTGAAGGAGCCCGAGTTAACATCAATTACCGTCAGGGCCTCGGTGGGCTCGATGATGATGTAGCCGCCAGAGGGCAGATCCACCCGTGGCCGCAGCGCCTGCCGAATAACCGCGTTGACCCGAAAATACTCCAGAATGGGGGTGGGCTCGCGGTGGGCATCGACAACGACACCAGGGGGCATTTGGCCCTTGTTCCAGCCCTGCAGATAGCTACGGACTCGCTTCGCTCCTGCCGCAGAGTCGGTCACAATACGGTTCACATCGTCGGAGTAAACATCCCGCAGCACCCGCTGAATAAAGTCGTCATCCCGGTTGAGTAGCCCCGGCCCCCGTGCTGCCTGATACTGCTGTTGAATATCTTCCCAGAGTTTCTTCAATTGCTCCAGGTCGTCGATCATCGCTTCTTCGGACACACCTTCCGCTTCGGTGCGCACCAACAGGCCCATCTGCGGGGGTTTAATCAAAATGGCCAGCGACTTCAAACGGTTGCGTTCTTCTCGATCCTCGATGCGGCTGGACAGATGAACGCCTTTTCCGTAGGGTCGCAACACCAAGTACCGCCCTGGAAAGGCCAAATCTCCGGTAAGCCTTGGCCCTTTGTTGCCGGTGGGCTCTTTCATCACCTGTACCAGCACCTTTTGCTGCGGCAAGACCAGCTCAGAAATCGAGGCATGACTTCGCTTGAGGCGCAGCGGGCCCAGGTCGCTGACGTGGATAAACCCATTGCGCTCTGCAGGGCCGATGTTGACGAAAGCGGCATCGATGCTGGGCAGAACGTTCTCGATGATTCCGACGTAAACGTCTCCCACTTGGTGAGCGCCGCTGGCGACGATCAGCTCCTGCACTTGATCTTCGGCGAAGACGGCTGCCACTCGATGTTGCTCGGCAATGACAATCTGCCTGGGCATTAACTTCCCTCCCCGCCCCAAGGGCACGCGGTTACGGGTTGAACCCTCATTCTGGCGAGGTGTTGTCCTTTTGCTGGGATCCGCTTAAGTTTCTTTGACCAGGATTGACTCATCATGGGGCTGTCCATTACCCTCAGCTCTGCTTTGACGCTTGGCTTTGTTTCCTCTCCAATGGGTGAGGTGAGTTTAAGTGCATGTGAACTACCCAATGCTGGCTCTGGTGGGTACAGCGGGGGGCTTCTGCTGATTGGAAGGAAAACTCATCGGATGGGATGAATGGATTCGGTGAGGTTTGCATGGAGATTCATGGATGGGCTCAATCGATAGGCTCAGGGAGCAAGACGGCTCCGCCTCGGGAGATCGAACGCTGGCCCATTGCAGAACCCCAGTTGTGCGGCCCAGCCTGTTCGCGAAAGCGTCGCGTAGCGATAGTCCACAACAAGACAGGGTTTGCGCGCGGAAAGAAGCACCTTCTCAGGGTAAAATTTTCTGGTTAGATCTGGGCTAGGTCGAAGAGGCACACTTTTCTGTTGCACCTATCGACTCGACCCCATCACGCCTGTTACCTGCCCTGGGTACTGAGTTAAGAGTGTCTCCATTCCAGAATCCGGCCCAGCTTTTGCCTGCTGCTCACCCCGCCCTTGGTCAAGTTGATGCTTGGCGAGCCCCACAGCGGCAGGAGCCAGCAATAGCAGCATTATAGCGCTTGTGGGATCCCTCAGCCCAGACAGACCCTTAGCCCTTGGGTTGCTCCCAGAGGAAGTGCTCAATCTGGATCGGCTAGGGGGTTCTCCCACAACAGGCGCAGCCGCTTTGCCGTCTGTAGTGTCCAGTGGGGCAACCCCAATGACTCGGCCATTTGAACCAGATGGGTGGGCCGCAGGTAGGCACCGTCGTTGCGGCAACTGCCCCGGTAAAGGAGGCAAGCGCTGCCCTCGGGGGTCAGGCCCTGAAACTCTAGGTAGTAAAGCAGGGCGCGGGCATTGAAGGGAGAGGACTTGCCAGACTTGGAGGTTTTTTCAATCCAGATTTCCTGCGCGTCTAGGATCTGGGTGACCCAGGCAGGCCAAGAGGACTCCGTCCCGCTGCCGTGAACGGCTTTGGGCAACTCGCAGCTCACCGTGAGCTGATATTCGGCGGCGTAAACGGCTGCGGTGGCCGAGGGATCCCGAAGGCTAATTTCTTGGACGGCTTGGATGGGGATCTCCGGGGGCAGCTGTTCGCTCAGAAGGGCGCGCAGTTTCTCAGGCGTCAGAGGACCTTCAGGCCGATCCAGCAGCTCCAGATCCAGGATTTCGCCATAGCCTTCCTGGCCAATGGGCAGAGCGTTGGCGTTGGCCAGGCGGGGCATGGGGTGGTAGCCGCCGCTGAAGGCCAGAGGTAACCCCGCTCGCCGACAGGCCCGTTCCCACAGGCGCATGAGATCCAGGTGGCCCAGCCAGCGCAGATCCCCGGTTTTGCCGTAGGTGATGCGGAAACGCTGGGCAGGTGGCTCCGGCTCCAGGGGATCCGGGGTGGGGGTGGGTTTGCTCTGCAGGGGCGGGACGGGCGGAGGGGGAATGACGATGTTGTGGCCGAAGCCGGGGCCGCAGATGCCGCAGGCGGAGCAGCCCTCGAAGGAGCAGTCTTCCACGGTGAGGGCTTCCAGGGCGCGGCGGTAGTCTTTTTGCAGCCATTTTTTGTCGATGCCGGTATCGATGTGATCCCAGGGCAAGGGATCCTCCAGGCCCAGTTCGCGGATGGGGAGACGGGCGCAGAGGGCGACCGGATCGGCGGCAGGATCCACCTCTTCGCCGCAGTAGGCCCTCACCCAGGCAGCATAGGCGGTGTCGATGTTTTCCCACCAGGCGTCCATGCCGGCCCCAGCCCGCCAGGCCCGCTCGATCATCTGTCCCAGGGAGCGATCCCCTTTGCCGATGAAGTCTTCCAGGATGCTGAAGCGGATATCGGTGAAGTGGGCCTTGACTCCCCGTAGCCGGCGCAGCTCCTTCTGCAGCAGGGCCTGCTTCCGCTGCACGTCGGCATAGTCTACCCGGTGCCACTGGAAGGGGGTGTGGGGCTTGGGGGTGAAGTTGGAGAGGGTGAGGGTAAATTCCACCCGCTTGCGGCCTACCGCAGCGCATTCTCGCTGCAACCTCTCGACGGTGCGGGCGATCCCCAGGACATCGGCGTCGGTCTCGCCGGGCAGGCCAATCATGAAATAGAGCTTGATTTTGTCCCAGCCCTCTTGGACGGCGGTGCGAATGCCGCGAATCAAGTCGGCATCGGTGAGGCCCTTGTTGATGATGTCCCGCAGCCGTTGCGTGCCAGCTTCGGGGGCAAAGGTGAGGCCGGAGCGGCGGGATCCCTTCATGATGGCGGCAATTTGCTCATCAAAGCGATCCACCCGCTGGCTGGGCAGGGAAAGGGCAATGTGTTCTCTGAGGAGACGGTTGTGCAGCTCCGCTCCCACCGCCGGCAGGGAAAGGTAGTCGGAGCAACTGAGAGAAGAGAGGGAAAATTCGTTGTAACCTGTTCTCCGCAAGCCCTGCACCACAGCCTCCACCACTGCTTCCGGATCCACATCCCGCGCTGGGCGGGTAAGCATTCCCGGCTGGCAAAATCGGCAGCCCCGTGTGCAGCCCCGCCGCACTTCCATCACCAGGCGGTCGTGGACGGTTTCCACCAAAGGCACCAGGCCGACGGAGTATTGGGGTTGAGGCAGGGCCACCCGACGGCGGATGCGCTCCGGCACCCCAGGCACGATGGGCCGCGGTGGGATCCCCTCGTAAAACTGGGGCACGTACACCCCCGGCACCTGGGCCAGCTCCAGCAAGACCTCTCGGCGGGGCTTGGACAGGGATCCGGCCAGCACTTGGCCAATTTCCGGCAGCACCTCTTCCCCATCTCCGAAGACGAAGAAATCGAAAAAGTCGGCAAAGGGCTCCGGGTTGGAAGTGGCGGTTGGCCCACCGGCAAAGATCAGAGGGCACTCTTCCGGGGTAAAGGGCTGCCGCTCCCACCACTTGAGCGGGATCCCGGCTAGGTCCAGCATCTCCAGGATGTTGGTGCCCCCCAGCTCGTAAGCCAGGCTGAAGCCAATGATATGGAAAGCGCGCAGAGGGCGGCGGGACTCCACGGCAAAGAGGGGGATCCCCAACTGCCGCAGGCGGGCAGCCAGATCCGGGCCTGGCAAGTAGGTGCGGTCACACAGTTGATCCGGCTGAGCGTTGAGGATGTTGTAAAGGATGAGGTGGCCTAGGTTGGAAGCTCCCACCTCGTACAGCTCTGGATAGCTCAGCACCCAACGCACCCGTGCCGAATCCCAAGGACGGTGGACGGCGCCAAACTCTTTGCCCAAGTAGCGGGCTGGCCGCTGAATCTCAGGGGTGAGCAGGCAATCCAGATCGATGGGACTCAGATCAGTTTGCGCGGTAGCTGGAGAAAGCATTGAGATCCGCCGAGACGTTGACACAGTCACTGATCTGACTCTAGCCGAACTTTTCCAGCAATCCAAACGAAGGGAGAAGCACTTTGCCCCTCTGAGCCCCTAGGTTACAGCCATATCCATTTTGAATGAGCCCGAGGAATGCTCCTCAACCCCTATTCTCGCAGCCAACGGGTGGTGCCATCTTTTTGATCGATGAGGGTGATGCCGAAGGCTTTCAACTGATCCCGAATGCGATCGGCTTCGGCAAAGTTTTTGGCCTTGCGGGCTGCCGAGCGCTGCGCGATCAGCTCCTCGATTTTTTTAAAGTTAAGTTCCCCATTTGTAGCTGCTTCTTTGGATCCCTCGAATTCAGAGAATGAGGGCCAACAGAATCCCAAAGTAGCCAAAATCTCCAGCAAGGCAGCGCTTTTTTGTTTGAGGGCCTGGGGCTCCAGATGGGTTTGGCCTTGATGGGTGAACAGGTTGTGTTCGCGGGTGAGTTCTTTGGCCAATTCAAAGGCGATAGCCAGCGCTTCAGGGGTGCCAAAATCATTGTCCATAGCAGCTTGAAAGGCTTGCATGGCCTCAGCATCAGGGGATCCCTTTTCTTCTTTGCAGAAGTGCTGGGCACAGTGGATCCCTTTCTGGAGGGTTTCCCAGCCACGGCTAGCCGCCTGCATGGCTGCCTCGGTGAGATCTATGGGGCTACGGTAGTGGGTCTGCAACAGAAACAGCCGCAAGGCCATGGGGTGATAGACGGCGAGGGCCTGTCGCAGGGTGGTGAAGTTGCCCAAAGATTTGGACATTTTCTCGCCGTTGATGTTGAGAAAACCGTTGTGCATCCAGTACTTGGCCATCGGCTTGCCGGTGATTGGCTCCGATTGGGCCAGCTCATTTTCGTGGTGGGGGAAAATCAAATCTGCCCCGCCGGCGTGAATGTCGATGTGATCTCCCAGGGTCTCCCGCACCATGGCGGAACATTCGATGTGCCAGCCCGGTCGCCCCCAACCCCAAGGGGAGGCAAACCCCGGCTCAGAAGGGGGGGCCGCTTTCCAAAGGGCAAAGTCGAAGGGATCCTGTTTCTCAGCTCCTTCTTCTCCTACCCGGCCACTGGCTCCCGCCTCCATCTCCTCCAGTTTTCGACCGGATAGCTGGCCGTAATCCGGGAACTTGCGGACAGAGTAGTAAACAGAGTACTGAACAGAGGCGGGGGTCTCTGGCTGGTGTCCCGCTTGCAGGAGGGAAGACGGGTCGGTCTGGTGTCGAATCGGATCCCGTACCCGGTAGGCAAAGCCTTTGAGCTCCAAAGATTGGATCAACTGGAACATGGCTTGCAGCGATTGCGTTGCCCTCGGGTAGAAATCGGCCCGCTTGATGTTCAGGCAATCCATATCTCGGAAATACTCGGCGATGAAGCGCTCCGCCACCGCTTGCATGGATTCGCCACGTTCCAACGCCCGCTTGAGGATCTTGTCGTCCACATCGGTAAAATTCTGCACATACTTCACTCGGTAGCCGCGCCACTCCAAGTAGCGACGCACCATGTCCCAAACCACGTAGGTACGCGCATGGCCGAGGTGGCAGAGGTCGTAAACCGTTACACCACAGACATACATCCGCACCAGGGGCTTCTCCTCCGCAACTGGAGCTGCAGATCCCTGGGAATTGCCGACGGAAACGGATTGAGATCCACCTGCTGCCAGCGGCTGAAACACTTCCTTGCGGCGAGTCAATGTGTTATAGACAACCAAATCCATGGGTATCCCTAGTTTGTAGTTTCAGCTACAGCAAAACAGGCTTTGTCTTCCAAAAAAAGACGATGGCGCACTTTGTCTTGAATCGGATGAGGCTCGACAAAATCTCAACGAGCCAAGGGCTGGAATCATTGTGAGGCAAGCATTGTGGCTGAAATTACCTGCCAAGACTTGTCTAGATTTGTTAACTACGGTACTCTAACCTGAGTGCGAGCCAGCCTGTTCATTAGCGAGCTCCACCCCGGCTTGAGTCACCCCTGGGGTGCTCGGTGCCAAGGGGCTTATGCCCCTCATTTTGACATCTTCTTCTCTTGCACTCTAGTGTCAGCCTGTTGGTGTGAGGATGCCTTTAAAACCCACTTTCCCCAATCCCCAAAACGGGGAGCTGGATTTCCGCGGTGCTGCCGTGAGCACCCTTTCCCCCCCACCCCCAAAGGGCTCGGCAGGGATCCCTTCAGAACAGTCCTGGACTTCTGCGGATTCATCTGCCGAGGAAGCCTATCTTCTGGAGTGGGCTCCAGCCCCTCTCTCTGGGCGGTCGAAGCCAAGATGGGTTGGTTTGGCCCTCTCTCTCAGCTTAACGGGCCTGGTATGGCTTCTGAAGCTGGAGGCGGATCCCTGCGCAGAAGCTGGGGAAGAGCAGCTGCCGGCCACCCCCAGGTGCCCAACCGAGCCTGAGACAGCCCATCCAGAGGCTGGGGATTCTGCTCCTGCGCGTCGGGGATATCCGGCTTGGGCCACTGGTCTTTTGCTGATGCTGGGCTTGGCCGGAGTCGCTACCCTACAGCAGCGACAGTTGAATCGCCCCCTGTCTCCGGCGGTAGAGCCGATCCCACCCTCTGTGCATACGCTATCTGGCGCTCTGCAGCAAAACTACGAGCGGAAAAAGGAGCAGCTGCGCCAAGCCTTCGCAGAAGGGCGAATCCCGACAGGAGAAGGGCCCAGAGGCATTCTGGAGCATGAAATTCAGCCGGGGGAAACCCTCTGGCAACTGACCCAGATGTATCAGCTCGACGCGGCTGCCATCACCGTCTCCAATGGTATTCAGGCCAGTACTGAGCTGAAGCCGGGGCAAGTTCTCCTCATCCCCAGCCAGCCGGGATTGATCTACACCGTCAAGCAGGGAGACACACTGGAGGACATTGCCAACCGCTACCGAGTTCCCCAGCAGCGGATTATCGAAGCGACTCCTCTGGATCGCCCGGAATATCTGCGCATTGGCCAACGCCTGCTCATCCCCGGCGATGTGGGCGAGTTGATCCAGCGTCAGAAGGAGATGATCGCTGCCCAGAAAGCTCGCGAAGAGGAAGAGCGCCGCCAGCAAGAGGAGGAAGCCCAACGCCAAGCCGAAGCCCAAGCTCGATTACAGGCGGAGCAGCAACGCCGGGCCCAGCAAATGGAACAAGAACGGCAGGCCCTCTTGGCCGGTGGATCCCTGACCCACACAGTTGGAGCCGGTGACACCATCGAACGGATCGCCGCCCGCTATGGGGTAACTCAGCGATCCATTATTCAAGCCAACAACTTGCGCAATCCCCACTGGCTGCGCATTGGCCAACGCCTTACGATTCCGGCGCCGGGTACGCAGCCCACCCCTGCTCCTGCCCGACGAGCTCAGAGCCAGCCACAAGCTCGGCCAGCGCCGCCAGCGCCTCCTCCAGCTCCTCCTCAGGCCCGCAGCAGTGGGTTTATCTGGCCGGTCCCCGGGCAAATCACCTCTGGCTTTGGCTACCGTCGCGGTCGCCTTCATGCAGGGGTAGATATTCCTGGCCCCGTGGGATCCCCCATTGTAGCCGTTCAGGAGGGAGTGGTGATCTTCGCGGGGAATGCTGGGGATGGCTACGGCAATCGAGTGGACATTCGCCATCCCAACGGAATTGTTACTCGCTATGCCCACGGCCATCAGATTTACGTTTCCACAGGCCAGTACGTGCAGCAGGGGCAGACAATCATGAGCCGCGGCAGCACCGGCTGGAGCACAGGGCCGCATCTGCACTTTGAAGTCCGCCCCGGCGGGGGCGCGCCTGTGGATCCCCGGCCTTATCTGCCCTGATCCTGTCTTGAACAGAGACCGTGCAGAACAGCCAGCCCGGCCATAAATTGCTAGCCTAAAGACAGCAAACTCCAGACCGTAGGAACACGCCGATGCAGTGGGTGAACGCGCTCTCCCAGCTCCCTTCCCTAGAAGCGGCTCTGCGGCAGGTGGTGGAGGAAGCCAAGGCAAAGCTTCAGGCGGCCCAGCTGAAAAGTGTCCTGAGTCGGCAGGTGCAGACGGTGGGATCCGGTGGGTTGCCGGGGCTGCTGACGGGGTATGTCCCCTCTCAGCCTCTGCGGCCCAACCTGGGGGTTTTGTTTGTGTCGGCGGCCTTTGCCAGCGAATACATCCGGGTGTTGCCATTGCTGTCGGGGCTGCTGGAGGTGGACGTTTTGATCGGCTGCTCCGGCGGTGGCATTGTGGGTGGCGGGCATGAAATTGAGGATGGCCCGGCTCTCTCCTTGTCTTTGGCGGTCATGCCGGAGGTGGTGCTGCATCCTTTTCATCTGCGGGGGAACCAATTGCCAGACTTGGATGCGGCTCCTTCTGCCTGGGTCGATTGTGTTGGGGTTTCGCCGCAGAGCAAGCCTCATTTTCTGCTCTTGGCCGATGGATTTTCCTCTGGCATCTCAGAGTTGCTGCAGGGGTTGGATTTCGCCTATCCGGGATCCGTCAAAGTGGGGGGATTGGCCAGTGGGGGCCGCGGCCCTCGAGGCAACGCCCTATTTTTGCTGGATGCGCGTACCTCCACACCTCGGCGGGAGCTGTACCGAGAAGGGACGGTGGGGTTGGCGCTCTACGGCAATGTGGTGCTGGATGCAGTGGTGGCCCAAGGGTGTCGCCCCATTGGGGATCCCTTGCGGGTGACGGAAGCAGAGGGGAATGTGATTCTTGGCTTGGAGGGTCGCCCTCCTCTAGCGGTTTTGCAGGACTTGGCAGAGCGGCTCAGTCCCGTGGATCAGCGATTGGCCCGCCACTCTCTCTTCATCGGCCTGCTGATGGATGAGTTCAAGTCGGAGCCGACGCCGGGAGATTTCCTCATTCGCGTAATCTTGGGCGTTGATCCGCGCGTGGGGGCGCTGGCCATCGGGGATCAGGTGCGCCCTGGCCAGACGGTGCAATTTCATCTGCGGGATGCCCAGACTTCGGCAGAAGATCTGCGTTGGGCCCTCAGCCGCTATTGTGCCGAGCGCAACTTGAGGCAAAGCCCCTCTCAACCGAGGCCGGAGCCTTGTGGGGCGTTGATGTTCTCCTGTTTGGGGCGAGGCAAGGGCCTGTACGGCACTCCCGATTTTGACTCGCAACGGTTTCGGGAATTGCTTGGAGAGCTGCCCTTGGGGGGGTTCTTTTGCAATGGTGAGATCGGCCCCGTTGGGGGATCCACCTTTTTACACGGCTACACTTCCTGCTTCGGGATCTTCCGGCCCGCCCACTAGAGGGGGGATCCCTTGCCCTAAGAGCCGGCGAAATTGGATAGACTGGGGATCCCATGTCAACAGCTTGGTCAAGGATTTCTCATGCAGCTTCATCTCAGCGAGCCGCCACTCACTCAAGGGGAATGTGCCCTGGTTTATTGCTTTGCCGCTTCCGGCGGGAATGGCCGCTTTCCTCTGCCCCCTGAGATCGCCTCTTGGGATGAAAAGGCGTGGTCAGGGCTGGTGGCGGAAACCGTTCAGGAGCAGGGGTTTCAGGGGAAGCCGAATAGCAGTGTTGCCCTGCGCCTGACAGGAGAGATCCGCAAACTGGTGTTGGTGGGGCTAGGGGATCCCGCCGCCCTAACGCTAGAAGCCCTACGACGGGCCACAGCCAACGGCCTGCGCCAGGCTCACAGCCTAAAAGCCAAGCAGGTGATGCTGTCTTTGCCGGAGACGGGGTTGGATCGGGTGCGCGGGGTTCAGGCGGTGGCCGAAGCCTGCCTACTGGTGGCGCACCGGGACAATCGGTTTAAATCTTCAGCCAAAGGGGAAGAGGAAAACAGCTTTTCTGTGCAGGAAGTAACCCTTTTGGTGCCGGGGTTGGCCCAGGCTCGCCCCGATTACGAAGTCGCGCTGCAGCGGGCCATTGAGATGGCCGCAGGAACCATCTTGGCTCGGGAATTGGTGGCTGCCCCCGCCAACATTGTGACTCCTCTTGCCCTGGCCGATACCGCCCGCCAACTGGCCCAGGAATATGGCCTAGAGGTGGAGATTTTGGGACAGGAAGAATGCGAGGCTCTGGGGATGGGGGCTTTTTTGGGTGTGGCCAAAGCCTCTGACCTGCCGCCCCAGTTCATTCACCTCACCTACAAGCCGCCACAAGGGGATCCTGTTACCAAATTGGCCCTGGTGGGCAAGGGGCTGACCTTCGATTCCGGTGGGCTGAACATCAAAACCGACTCCCGCAGCATCGCCATGATGAAAACCGACATGGGGGGAGCAGCGGCAGTTTTGGGAGCTGCACGGGCCCTAGCCGCCCTCAAGCCGCAAGTGGAGCTGCACTTCATCGTCGCTGCCACGGAAAACATGATCAGCGGCCATGCCATCCACCCAGGGGATATCCTCACCGCTTCTAACCAGAAGACCATTGAGGTCAACAACACCGATGCAGAAGGCCGCCTCACCTTGGCAGATGCCCTGGTGTTTGCGGAAAAGCTGGGCGTTGATGCCATCCTCGATCTGGCTACCCTGACCGGTGCTTGTGTGATTGCTCTGGGGGAAGAAATTGCCGGCTTGTTCACCCCAGATGAGACGCTGGCCCAGGAGCTACAGCAGGCTGCCAATCTTTCCGGCGAAAAAATCTGGCGCCTGCCGCTGGAGGAAGGCTACTTCGAGGGTCTCAGCTCCATTGTGGCCGACATGAAAAACACTGGTCCCCGCTCAGGGGGATCCATCACCGCTGCCCTGTTCCTGAAGCAGTTTGTGGAGAAAACCCCTTGGGCCCACCTGGATATAGCAGGCCCCGTTTGGACAGAGAAGGATGCAGGCTACAACAACAAAGGGGCCACCGGTTATGGGGTGCGCACCCTGGTGGAGTGGGTCTTGGCGCGGCAAGCCGCAGCAGCTTGCTCATAACCCCGCCTTTCTGGACGTTGGTCCTTGAAAAAGCATCTACTGAGGGAGGAGCCAAGGGCTGCTTGGCTGGAGCTGTCCGATCCCTAAAATAGGCTTAAAAAAGAGTCTAGGTATTGAGTAGCACTTTGCAAGGCTTCCCCTCAGGGAATAGGATCCCTGCATCAAAGTAGCTGGCACAAGGCCCCCTGCGCCGGATCCTCCCATGAAAGACCTTTACCGCGAGCTGGAATTACAGCCCAATGCAACTTTAGAAGAAATTAAAGAGAGCTATAGGCGGCTTGCCAAAGAATACCATCCCGATAAACTTCACCCAGATACGCCTGTTAAAGCGCGGCAGTACATTGAGGAAAAGTTTAAGTCTATTCAGGAGGCGTACTCGATACTGAGCGATCCTGTGAAGCGAAAAGCCTATGACTCCCAAAGACTTTCCCAGACTTCGTCCACGAAAGGGAGCGGGCATGGCCAAGACTTGAAAGCGGAACGCAGCTACAGCACCCAAGATGGCAAACCTTGGCCCTTTGACTTCGACAAGATAAAGGAAGCTGCAGAAGAGATAGAACGTCGTAAGAAAAACATCGAGGCCAACTATAACCAAAGAGTAGAGCAAGTTAAGTCTGAGTTAAGGAGAAACTTGATCTCTATCAGAATAAAATAAAATAAAACAAGAGGAAGCTAAAATTGATCATACCTTTGCCACCAAAAGTGACACTATACTGGGTGCCCTCTCGCTTTTAGTCCTGAGCTTGTTCATTGGTGCCTTAAGTAGCTCAATCGGGCTTGTGCTCTTTTTAATCTCAGTTATTAGTCTTTTTATGGCCATTTTTGATAAAGGATATAGCAAGTCGCAAGTTGAGAGCGCTAAGAAGCTACAGGAAGAGGCAAAATCAGTAATAGCCCAGATAGAGAAAGATAGGAACTCGAAGCTTTCCCAGCTTGAGCTTCACTGTAGAAGTAGGATCGATCATTTTAAAGCTGTCCCTATCGAATCTATATCCCCATTTTATAAGTGGGCTGAGTGGGGAGGATCAGCTATTTTTGCTAACTGCAATGAAGGAAAAGGCAGATGCTAAAAGCCTAGAAGAAAACTTGAAGATAGCGGCTGGAGTTGCTGTGGGTATTGGCATACTAGCCGCCTTATTTGGGCTGGGAGGTGGATTTCACCCATTCTGAATCTCAAGAAGAGGCAAAACACTGCTTCATCTCCTGCAGCACCTGGGCATCTTGAGAGGCCGTTCTCGCGCCCGCTTGAGCAGCCCAGCACTTAAGACTCTCGATTTGGTCGCGGGCAATCGAGGCCAAAGGCACGGTTTCGCGGATGGCCTGCAGGATATCTTCTTGGGTAAAGTCCCGCCGGGCGCCGCTGCCACTGCCCCCAAAGGCGTTGTACATGGCATCTACAATGGCTTGCTCGATCTCGGCACCACTGAAATCCTGAGCTGCGGCTGCCAAAGCTTCCAGGTCAAATTCTCGCAGGCGGCTGGGGCGCAACCGCTGCAAATGCACCCGGAAGATCTCTTTGCGCTCAGCCTGGGTGGGCAGGTTCAAGAAGAAAATCTCGTCAAAGCGGCCCTTGCGCAAAAGCTCCGGCGGCAGCAGAGGCACGTTGTTGGCGGTGGCCACAATGAAAACGGGGCTGGTCTTCTCCTGCATCCAGGTAATCAGGCTGCCAAACACCCGGCGGCTGGTACCAGAATCTCCATCGGCACTGCTGGTGATGTTGCCAAAGGCTTTGTCGATCTCGTCGATCCAAAGCACGCAGGGGGCCATCGCCTCTGCCAGTTGGATCATCTGCCGCACCCGGCTTTCCGACTCGCCGACGATGCCGGCAAACAGCCGCCCGGCATCCAATCTCAGCAGGGGCAGCCGCCACTCATTGGCGATGGTCTTGGCGGAGAGGGATTTGCCGGTGCCCTGGATCCCGACCAGCAGCACGCCTTTGGGGTTGGGCAGGCCATAGCGCCGCGCCTCTTCGGTAAAGGCTTCCTGGCGCACCCGCACCCAGGCCTTGAGATTATCTAGGCCCCCCACGCTTTTGAGGGTCTCGCGGGCGGTGAAAAACTCCAGGATGCCGGTTTGGCGGATGGCCTGCTTTTTTTCCTCTAGCACCAGGTCGATATCGGCTTCATTGACCTCCTGCTTGGCGGCCAAAGCGCGGGCCAAAACGCGGCGAATACGTTCTCGGCTCAGCCCTTGACAGGCTTTGACCAGTTGCTCGCGGGCTAGAGGGGTAAGCTTGAGCTTATCTGGAGCCACATAGAGCTGGATGAGGCGGCTGATCTCTTCGCTGTTGGGCAGGGGAATATCGACGACGGTGATCTCCTCCGTCAGGTCGCTGGGCACTTCCAGGGTGTGGCTGAGCAGGATCAGCATCTTGCGGGTGCGCTTGAGCTCGCGGCTGAGGTTTTTCAGCTCCCGGATGATGGGAGCGTTTTTGTCGCTGCTGGCGTTGCGCAACACAAAGTGCAGATCCCGCAGCACAAACAGGGTGTCCTCGTTGGGGGCAGAGCGCCACACCCGCCCCAGAGCTGCCATGATGGAGCCCCGATCCTCGCCTGTATCTTGCCAGCCCCGCACCAAGTCCCAGAACAACAATTGCCGCGGTGGGTCTGTCCGTCTGGCTACTTGGGTTAGCACGGCATCGGCAGGCTCTTCTTCTGGAGAGACCAAGTAAACCAGGGGGTAGCGGGCCCGGATCATCAAATCCAGCTCTGTCACCAGCCCTGCTTGCAGCTCCGCCGGGATCTCGACCAGGGCAGGATCCCTGCTGTCTGGATTTGTTTTTCTTGCGGCTTCTGTCATCGCCTCTGGAGTTTAGAACATCCTTACTTCATCTTCCTCTCACTTGTTCAGAAACCATTTGGATTGGAACAGCCAATAAGCAGCAAAATGCTCACGGTTGAGCTTCACGGTTGATCTTTAGGATAGGGCAGGGATCCCTTGCAGTTCGGCCAGCATGGTGCGGGCTGTCTGGGTGGGATCGGCAGCTTCCATCAAAGCCCGCACCACAGCTACACGGGTGGCCCCAGCTCGACGCACCTCGGGCAGGTTGTGGGGATCGATGCCGCCGATGGCAAACCAGGGCAGGTGGGCTTTCTCGGCAGCCAGGCGCACGTACTCCAGGCCGGCAGGGGGTTTCTCCGCTTTGGTGGGGGTGGGGTAAACGGGGCCGACGCCAATGTAGTCCACGTCGCTGTTCAGGGCTTGGGCCAACTCTTCGGCGTTGGTGGTGGACAGGCCAATGAGCCGCTGGGATCCCAGCAGTTGTCGGGCTTCAGCCACCGGCAGATCCGTCTGGCCCAGGTGTACCCCATCTGCCTGGCTGAGCAGAGCCAAATCCACGCGGTCGTTGACGATCATCAGCGCCTGGTAGCGGTTGCACAGTTGCCGCAACTGCTTGAGATCCCGCAGCATCTCGCCGTCGGGGAGGTTTTTGCGGCGATATTGCACCAGGGTCACCCCGCCCCGCAGGGATTTTTCCACCACCTCTAGCCAGTGGGGCACAGGGCTGGTCACCAAATAAAGATGGGCTGCCAGGAGACGCTGCCGCAGGGATCCGCCCAGCAGTTCACTTTCCAAGACGTAGAGCCGATAGCGCATGTCTTTGGCCAGCTTGGCCAGGCCAGGGGCCACCCAGTGGTGGGATTCGGCCAACTTGCCGTATTCTTCCAACACCCGCAGGGCTTCTTGCACACGGCTGCAATTGGCTTGCAAGAGGTGGCGGAGATCCCGCCGTTGCTCCTCTTGGGGGTGGGAGATCTGGGTGCCTGGATCGGCGGGGGTATCGCGGGCCAAACGCAGGGGATCGCTGTGCCAGCGGGCTAGGGCTTGGCGCATGGCCTTGCATTCGGCAGAGAGCTCTCCCTCTTCCAGGCCGAAACGAAACCATTCTTCCAATACCCGTAGTCCTTCACGAGCTCGATCGAGGTTGGCATCCAGAATACGGGCGACGGCCTGGGGTTTCATGTTCCCTATACGTGGGAAGAGAGTTGCTTAATTTTTACCAAAAAAATGCGCCTAAAGCCCCGTCCTACCCTTAGCCGGAAGCAAGTCAGTAGGGTGGAGAGTAGTCAATTCACTGTAAATCGGAATGGTTTCCCTGAGGCTGTCCTTGGCCCTGAGGAGAAAGAGGGTGATGCCATAAGGCGTTAAGAAAGGCTTGCTGCGGCGTGTGTCCCCAGGCGAAGGCCCGTGGGCCGGCCCCTTCCGGCAAGTAGGCCCAAGCATAGCGCTCGCAGGCGGGAAAGTAGCGGATCTCCCACCAAGTTCCCCCTACGGGCACATCTTTCACTGCCCGCAAGAAAGGGCCGCGATGGCGGGCGAGGCGCTCTTCTATAAAGTAGGGGCCTTCCAGCTGAAGGGCTTCTACCGCTGCAATCAGCTCGGCTCGTTGTCGCTCATTTCGGATCATCTCCCCGGTTCCCTGCTCGGATTGGCTCTATTCTATGAGGAGATTTCTGGTGAGCTGGGGGATCCCTCTTGATTCAGCCCAGATTGCGCCTACGGCAAGCTGTGGAAACCCAATGGAATCCAACGAATCCACCGCAGGTGCTGTGTCTGAGCAATGGACACGGGGAAGATGAGGTGGGCAGTCGCCTTGCTGTTGCCCTAGTCCAACTGGGGATCCCGGTGCAAGCCTTGCCGATTGTGGGAGAAGGGACAGCCTACCAACGCCAAGGGATCCCCCTGCTGCCCATTGCCCAGGTGATGCCGTCGGGGGGGTTTATTTATCAGGATTGGCGGCAGTTGTGGCGGGATTTGCGGGCCGGTTTGCTGGGGCTGACGGGGCGGCAATTGGCGTTGGTTCGGCGGGCAGCAGCCCAGAGGAACCTGGTGCTGGCCGTGGGGGATATTGTGCCCTTGCTGATGGCATGGTGGAGCGGGATCCCCTACGCCTTTGTGGGCACGGCCAAGTCGGACTATTACTGGCGGGATGAAGGGGGTCCCTACCGACACCCCTGGATCCCTTTTGGGCAGCCGATTTCCGATTACCTGCCCTGGGAGCGCTGGCTGATGGCCCACCGACGCTGCCTGGGTTCTTTTTTGCGGGATGAGCTGACGACTACAGCTTTGCAAAAACGGGGCCTAAGGGCCTTTTACCTGGGCAACCCGATGATGGATGGCCTAGAGCCACGCGGGACATTGCCTTTGGATCCCCACCGACCGGCCTTGCTGCTCTTGCCCGGATCCCGTCCGCCGGAAGCCTATCGCAACTGGGCTCTGATGATGCAGGTGGTGGAGCGGCTCCCAAAGGAGCTGCAAGTCTATGCTGCCCTCAGCCCCAACCTGGAGCGAGACCCGCTTCAGGCTTGGATCCCATCTCAGCGCAGCGATGTGCTTCTGGTTTGGGGGGACTTCGGGGCCTGTGCCCAACGAGCAACAGTGGTGCTGGCCATGGCGGGAACGGCTACCGAGCAATGTGTAGGCTTGGGAAAACCGGTGGTAACCCTGCCGGGAGAAGGGCCCCAGTTTACCCCGCGCTTTGCTGAAGCGCAGACCCGTCTTTTGGGATCCGCCGTCCACCTGACCTCAGTGGAGCAGGCTCCCGCCGTGGTTGGCCGGATTCTGGAACGCCTGGCCGCCGATCCCAACTACGCGGCTGAGTTGCGGGCCCATGGACGCCGCCGCATGGGACCCCCAGGGGCCGCCCGGCGCATTGCCGCTCAACTTCGAGATTGGCTCAAGCCATCCGGCCCGGTTTTGGAACCGTTCGAGCCAGACACATTGTGAGCCAGACACATTGTGAAATATATTGTGAAATGGGGAGCAGGTCGTTAAAAGGCCCGACTTATTGCTGTTAAGTTTATATTGCTGTTAAGTTTAGTTTTCCGTTTTTAAGTATTTGATGGCCTTGAACCTTCTTTTGGGGTTAGAGAGCAGTTGGTGGATCCCTTGCTATGGGTGGGCGGGAACAGCTTTGGCCATTCCCTGGGCAACGGGGTGGGTCAAGGGCAGTGGCCCGCGCCCGGCAGCTTACCTCAACATCCTTCTGACTTTTGCCGCCTTTGCCCATGGCCTTTGGCTGTTGCGGCAGGTTTGGGGTCGGGATCCCCAGATCTTGAACTACCTCTGGTTTCGGGTGGCCGATCTGGATTTGACCCTGTCTTTGGAGATCTCGCCCCTGACAATGGGGGCCGTCGTCTGGATCAGCGGTTTGAGCTTGCTGGCCCAGATCTATGCGCTGGGGTATTTGGATAGGGACTGGGGCCTGGGTCGCTTTGCCGCTCTAATGGGCTTTTTCGAGGGGGGAATGACAGGGATCGCCCTCAGCGACTCGCTGTTTTTCAGCTATGCCCTGCTGGAGATGCTCACCCTTTCCACCTATTTGCTGGTGGGCTTTTGGTACGCCCAGCCTCTGGTGGTGACGGCGGCGCGGGATGCGTTTTTAACCAAGCGGGTAGGGGATCTGTTGCTGCTGATGGGGGTGGTGGCAATTTCCAACTTTTCTGGGGCCTTGACCTTTTCCGGCCTGCGGGACTGGGCGGCTACGACTAGCTTGGATCCGGCTTGGGCGGCTTTGATGGGGTTGGCTTTGATTGCAGGGCCTTTGGGGAAATGCGCCCAGTTTCCGCTGCACCTGTGGCTGGATGAGGCGATGGAAGCGCCCAACCCGGCTTCGATTTTGCGCAATTCGGCAGTGGTGGCCTGCGGGGCTTTTGTGCTGATTAAGCTGCAGCCGCTCTTGGCCCTATCGCCAGTTACAGATGGGGTCTTGGTGGTCATCGGCACGATCACAGCCCTGGGCGGATCCCTGGTGGCCTTGGCGCAAATTGACCTCAAGCGCACCTTTTCCTATTCCACCAGCGCCTACTTGGGGTTGGTGTTTATGGCAGTGGGGATGCAGCAGCCGGATTTGGCCCTGGAGCTGCTGCTCATGCACGGCTTGGCTAAGGCGCTGCTGTTTATGGGGGTGGGATCCCTCATCTACACCACCTCTACCCAAGATTTGACAGAGCTGGGGGGCCTGCGCAGCCGCATGCCGGCCACGGTGGCCGCTTTTGCCGTGGGATCCCTGGGGATGGTGGCTCTGCTGCCCCTAGGGTGCTTTTGGACGCTGACCCGCCTGGCGCTGGTCTACAGCGGGGTGCAGCCGGCCCTGGTGGGGGTGCTGCTGCTGGTGAATGGGCTGACGGCTCTCAACCTGGCGCGGGTGTTTGGCCTGGTCTTTTTGGGATCCCCGCAACCCAAAACCCGCCGGGCCCCTGAGGTGGGCTGGTTGATGGCTCTGCCCATGGGCATCCTGACGGTGCAAACCTTGCTCATGCCCTGGCTGTTGGGGCGCTGGGGGCTCTATCCCGACTGGAACCCGCAGCTGAGGTGGATGGCGGCTCTGCTGACGGCTGCTGGGCTGGTGGGGGCAGCCATTGGCGGCTGGCTGTACTGGGGGGACCAACGGAGGGTATATCTGCCCTGGCCGGAGTTGCAGGATCTGCTGGCCCACGACTTTTACACGGGGCACCTCTACCAAGCCCTGGTGGTGCAACCGGTCAGCGCCCTCTCCCGCGGATTGGAGTGGCTGGATCGCAACGGAGTGGACGGCTTGGTGAACGGGGTGAGCCTGGCCTTTTTCTTCAGCGGCGAAGCCCTCAAGTACACCCTGTCGGGGCGGATGCAACTCTATGTGCTGGTGATTGTCATCGGGATGGTGTTGGTTACAGCTTGGCTACTGCGTTCGCCCCATTTGGGGTTGGCCTATTGATGGGAGAGAGCCATGTTGAGCCTTTTGATTGGGATCCCGTTGTTGGGGAGCATCTTGATTGGGTTGATTCCCGAGCAGGCGGGGAAGGGCTTGCACCGGGCTTTGGCCTTGGGGTTTGGGTGGGTTTTGTTTGGCCTGAGCGCGGGGCTGTTGCTGATCTTTGACCCCCACCTTGGATCCCTGCAATTGGCGGAAAAGATGGCCTGGATCCCCCAGTTGGGCTTGGTTTATGAGGTGGGAGTGGATGGGATCTCTCTGCCTTTGGTGGTGATGACCGGGCTACTGGTGCTGATGGCCATTTGGGCCAGCGGCCAGGTGGAGCGGCCCCGCCTCTACTACAGCTTGGTGCTCATGCTGGCGGCAGCGGTGGCCGGAGCTTTTTTGGCTCGGAATTTGCTGCTGTTTTTCCTGTTCTACGAAGTCGAGCTGATCCCCCTGTATTTGCTCATCGCCATCTGGGGAGGGCCGCGCCGCACCTATGCAGCCACCAAGTTCTTGATTTACACAGCTCTGTCAGGGATCCTGCTGTTGGTAGGCTTTTTCGGCCTCAGTTGGCTGAGCGATGCCCACAGCTTTACCTATACCGTCCTGCAGGCTCACCCCTTGCCCCTGGTGCAACAAACCCTGTTGCTTATTCCCATTCTGCTGGGGCTGGCCATCAAGATCCCCTTGGTGCCCTTCCACACCTGGTTGCCGGATGCCCATGTGGAGGCTTCCACCCCCATTTCCGTGTTGCTGGCGGGTTTGCTTTTGAAGTTGGGCACCTACGGCCTGGTGCGCTTTGGCCTGCAGCTCTTACCGGATGCTTGGCAGCAGGCAGGGCCCTGGCTGGCCGGTTGGGCGGTGGTTAACGTGCTCTATGGATCCCTGAACGCCTTGGTGCAGCAGGATATGAAAAAGCTGGTGGCCTACAGCTCCATTGCCCACATGGGCTACATCCTCTTGGCTGTAGCAGCAGCCACTCCCCTCTCCCTGGTGGGATCCATCTTTCAGATGGTCAGCCATGGCCTCATCTCCTCGCTGCTGTTTCTTCTGGTGGGAGCCGTCTATGCCAACACCGGCACACGGGATCTCAAGCTGCTGCGGGGATTGCTCAACCCGGAGCGGGGCTTACCGCTTATTGGCAGCTTGATGGTGCTAGGGGTGATGGCCAGTGGCGGCACACCGGGCATGGTGGGCTTTATAGCTGAGTTCACCCTCTTTCGGGGCAGCTTTGCCGTCTTTCCCCTGCAAACGCTCCTGTGCATGGTGGGGACGGGATTGACGGCGGCCTATTTTCTGCTGATGGTGAACCGTGTCTTTTTTGGGCGCCTCTCGCAAGTGGCCATAGCCATGCAACGCCACGCCACTGAAGAGCGCCTGCCTGCTGTTGTTTTGGCAACGCTGGTGGTGTTACTGGGCCTGCAGCCTAGCTGGGCAACCCGCTGGGTGGAGTCCACCACCTTGGCCTTGGCCAAGGCTAACCTAGCTGGTGTTGCAGGACTGGTCACTGCCTTTCAGTTTGGGTTGTCTTCCTTTTGATGATTTGATGAGACTTTTGATGATTTGATGAGACTTTTGATGATTTGATGAGATCGACGGAGTTTCTTTTGCTCCCATGACTGCCACTCTTGCTCCTGCTCCTTCCTGCTTCTTTCTGGCCGGCTTATCTCCTCTGGAGCAACTGCAACTGGCTCCTATTGTCCAGCGTCTAGAGGCAGGGGGAGCCCTCTTGCCGGATGCGCAGATCCATCGCCTGGAGGTGATCGGGATCCTGCACAGCTACGGAGAGGTTCTGGACGCCTATTCTCGCAACTTGATCTTCATTGCCGACCACCAATTTTTGGAGCTCTTCCCGGCGTTTAAGTATTTCAACGGCGAGATTACCCTGGGCAAATGGCTGCGCTACCTGTGGCATGACCGCATCAACTACGAGTTTGCTGAATACTGCATGAAGGCCATGCTCTGGCATGGGGGAGGGGGGCTAGACCGCTACCTGGATACCCCTGAATTTGTCGAGCGGGCCAAGAGAGCCATCCGGGCCAAAATCCGCTTTAACCCCTTCTTGCAGGGCTTGGGGATCTTGTTTCCCGACTTTGCTCTAGAACAGGTGCGCATGCTGGCTATGTACAGCGGCTTGGGCCAGTTTTGGCGGGTGATGAGCGATATTTTCCTGGCGCTGGCCAAGCGCTCTGAGACAGAACCCCACCTCACCATTCCCGACGTGGTGGCTCACATCCAGCAGGGGTTGGTGGCAGCTGCCGACAAGCCTATCACCTACGCTCCCTGCATCTGGGGCCGCCGCTACGAGATCATCCCTCTCTCGGCGGGTCTGACTTTCCTATCAGATACGGCTATCCCCTATGTGGAGGCGGTGTTTTTCCGCTCCTTTCCCTTTATGGGCACGGTTTCCTACAACGCCCAGGCCGGTCAGATTCCGCAAGAGCAGGCTGACTTTGCCTACGGCGCCCTCTACGCCGATCCGCTGCCGGTAGGCAGCGCTGGGATCCCGCCTACCCTGTTGATGCAGGATATGATGCGCCACCTGCCCCCCTACTTGCGAGAGCACTACCGCCGCCAGCCTCGCGGGGATGATGACCTGCGGGTGAAAATCTGCCTTAGCTTCCAAAAGGCCATGTTCTGTGTTACCACTGCCGCCCTGCGGGCTCTTGCCCCCTTCCCTCTGGAAACTCAGGATCCCCAGCAGCAGTTGGCCAACCGCAAGTTTCTGGCTCCTTGGCTGCAGCGCCTGCTGGGATCCCGTCTGTTAAAGGTGCAGGAAGAAAGGGTTGAGGCCTAGCTGAGCTGGGAACTGCTACTTTTGGTTACTGGAAGGGGGATCCCCTTTTCGGATACAATATCTGCGCCCAGTTGAGCAATGGGGTGGCGTAGCCAAGTGGTAAGGCAGAGGTCTGCAAAACCTCTATGCGCCAGTTCGAATCTGGCCGCCACCTTTTAAACCTTACTTGCATCCCAAGCAGGGCAAGCATGAAAGACAAGCTGATATTGATGATCCCCGGCCCCACTCCCGTTCCCGAGAGTGCGCTGCTGGCGATGGCACGAGGGCCCATCGAGCACCGCAGCAAAGAGTTCACCGCCATTTTGGAAGAGGTCACCGATGGGTTGCGCTGGCTGCACCAAACCACCTCCGATGTGTTTGTCTTTTCCGCCAGTGGCACCGGCGCTATGGAAGCCGGGATCCTCAACACCCTCAGCCCTGGGGATCGGGTTTTGGTGGGGGTGAACGGCAAGTTTGGGGAGCGCTGGGCGGAAATGTCCGAGCAGTTTGGCCTTCAGTGTGAGCGGGTGGAAACCCCCTGGGGGATCCCTTACCCCGTCGAGATCTTTCAAGAAAAGCTGGCTGCCGACCGGGAAAAAACCATCAAAGCCGTCATCCTCACCCACTCGGAGACTTCCAGCGGCGTAGCCAACGATGTGCAAGCCATTGCTGCTGCTGCTCGCGAGCACGGGGAAGCCCTCGTCCTGGTGGATGGGGTCACCAGCGTGGGGGCAATGCCGGTGTTAATGGACGAATGGGGCTTGGATGTGGTGGCCTCGGGATCCCAGAAGGGCTATATGATCCCACCGGGCTTGGGATTTGTGGCCGTGAGCCAACGGGCCATGGCCGCTTCACAACGTTCGACCTTTCCCAAGTACTACTGGAGCTTTAAGCTGGCGCAAAAGGCCCTGCGCCAAGGCACCACTCCCTTTACCCCGGCGGTGAACCTGTTTTATGCCCTGCGAACGACGTTACAGATGATGCGGGCAGAGGGTTTGGAGGCCATCTACCGGCGTCATGCCAAGCTGGCCCAGGCCACCCGTGCTGGCGTCAAGGCTCTGGGGCTAAAGCTCTTGGTTGATCCAGAGTCAGCGGCCAGTCCTTCGGTAACAGCTGTACTCGCTCCCGAAGGGATCAACGCTGACACCATCCGCAGCACCTTGAAGAAACACTTCGACATCGCCCTTGCCGCTGGACAAGACCACCTCAAGGGCAAAATCTTCCGCATTGGCCATTTGGGCTTTATCAGCGACCGCGATGTGCTGATGACCTTGGCTGCTCTGGAGTCAGCTTTACACACCGTGGGCTACAGCGACTTCACCCCAGGGGCGGGAACTCGCGCCGCCGAGGAAGTATTGGCCCACGGCTTCTGAGCCCCCAGCTCAGCTAGAAATCGCAGGAGCCCCGCACTGTACCCGTAGGGTCAGTGCCGGGAGGAATGCGCTTTGATGAAGTACAATGAACTTATGAGCC
>NZ_JBSSCH010000013.1:0-64494 GCF_054059615.1 Thermostichus sp. OS-CIW-33 | reverse complement strand
TGGATCGAACTGCACGGGCGGTCGGAAGCAGGAACCCGCCGAGACGACTGCGCAAGGAGCCATCCATGCGTAGCGTGGTAGGAATCTCCGGCCTTTAGGCAGGGGAGGATGTCAATTGCAGAGAGCGAGTACCTTTGCTCAACAGGGTTGAGATTTGTCAACTCTTCTATACAAACCTTCTCAATCCCTTTTTTCAACAACCTTGTAGTCGGTAGAGTGTAGGGCATCTTCTGGGAACAGGCGACGTCAGGATCCTTAGCCCTTAGCTGCCAGGTGATACCGGTCACCGCCCTGAAGCTCTTTTGGGTGCAAGCTGAGAATGGACTGTGGCCACCTCTTCGATCTAGGAGATCGCTCAACCATGCGCAGCCTCTCTTCCATTCTGCTGTTCGGGATCCCTTTGGTAAGCCTAGGCTGGACAGGGATCCCGGTGGTGGCCCAATCCGCCAATCCAGCCCTCTGCCAGCAATTTCCCCAAGACATTCGCTGCACTCTCTCTGCCCCCAGCCAGGTGGGACAAGCGCCGCAACCCACATCCCGTCCTCGGATTGCGGTCTTGGACTTTGATTTCAGCAGCCTCAGCAATCCCTACAGCTTCCGCGAGGCTTCTCGGGGGGTGAGCGACCTGTTGGTGGATCGGCTGGTGAGAGATGGCACCTTTTCCGTCATCGAGCGCTCGCGGCTGGACGCGATCTTGGCCGAGCAGAACCTGGGTCTATCCGGTCGACTGGATGCCAACACCGCTGCTCAGGTAGGCCGGATCCTAGGGGTCGATGCGGTGATCCTCGGCAGTGTGACCCAGTTTGATGTGTCTGTGCGCCGTTCTGGGGGTGGGGCACCAGTCTTAACTCCCTTCGGCAGCTTCCCGCTGGCGGTGGGCGCTGAGTCAGTGGATGCCGATGCCAACGTGCAGCTGAATGCCCGCTTGGTGAGCACCAGTACTGCCGAGATCTTGGCCGTGGTCGAGGGCAAAGGCAACGCCAGCCAGTCGGATAGCACGGTCACGGTTGCCGGCTTTGGCGGGGGATCCGCCACCAGCAACGAAGAGAAGCTGTTGGTATTGGCAAGCCAACAAGCGGTGGAGCAAATTGCCCAGCAGTTGGCCGGTTTTGCCGGGCGCTTGGCAGCTCAGCCTCGCTCTCTGCCAACGGTTGACGCCTTGGTGGCGGATGTCTACGGCAACCAGGTGATCCTGAACAAGGGCAGCCGCGATGGCTATCGGGTGGGATTGATTCTTTCTGTGGAGCGCGTCGTCCGCGAGGTGAAGGATCCGGCCACGGGGGCCGTTTTGCGCAAATTGACCGAGCCAGCCGGACAGATCCAACTGACGGAGGTGGATGACAGCTCCAGTGTGGGACGCATTCTCAGCGGGGCAGGCTTCAAGGTTGGGGATGTGGCCAAGCCTGTCCAATGAGCTTTCCCAAGCCCTATCCTCAGGATCCCTCGATGGGAGCAAAGCCCTGCCGTTGCGTGTTTTCGGTTACGGTGCGCGGCTCTAAAAATTGCAGCAGGTAGTCGGGGCCGCCGGCTTTGGATCCCACGCCGGAGAGCTTGAAGCCGCCGAAGGGCTGCCGCTCCACCAACGCCCCGGTGATCTCGCGGTTGATGTAGAGGTTGCCGACGGCAAAGTCCTGGCGAGCCTGTTGAATGTGGGAAGGGGTGCGGCTGTAGAGACCGCCGGTGAGGGCGTAGGGGGTGGCATTGGCCATCTGCAGAGCAGAAGAAAAGTCCGGCGCTGAGATCACCGCCAAAACCGGGCCAAACAGCTCCCGCTGCGCCAGCTCTGACTGGGGATCCACCTGGCTGAACACAGTGGGGCCGACGAAGTAGCCTTTTTCCGGCACGGGCAGGCTGAGGTCGAGGCGGGCATCAGCCTTAGCCGATTGAATGGCCTGTTGCAGGCGAGCTTGGGCCTCTGCATCGATGACCGGGCCAACTTGGGTGCTGGGGTGGGCTGGATCCCCCACATTTAAAGAGCGCACCGCCTCGATGAGCCGCCCCAAGAACAGGTCGTGAATGGACTGCAAAACGATCGCCCGCGAGCAGGCGGAGCATTTCTGGCCGCTGTAGCCAAAGGCGGAGTTGACCACCCCTTTGACCGCCTGATCCAGGTCGGCGCTTTCGTCCACAATGATGGCGTTTTTGCCCCCCATCTCGGCAATGACCCGCTTGATGTGGTGCTGGCCCGGCTGCAGTTGCGCGGCTTGGGCGAGGATTTGGCAGCCCACCGCCTGGGATCCGGTGAAGGCAATCAGGTGCACCCGCCGGTCTTGAACCAACAGGGGGCCGATGGCTTCGCCCACCCCCGGCAGGAATTGAAAAACACCCTCCGGGATCCCAGCTTCGGCAAGGGCCTTGAGGATAAACTCCGCCAGTTTGGCGGCGATCAGCGAAGATTGCTCCGCCGGTTTGAGGAGTACGCAGTTTCCGGCCACCAAAGCCGCCGCTGTCATGCCACAGGGGATGGAGAGGGGGAAGTTCCAGGGGGCGATCACCACCGCCACACCGCGGGGCTGGTAGTGGTAATGGTTGGTTTCGCCGGGCAGGTTGCACTCCCGTCCCCGATCCAGGGCCTCCATCTGCTGGGCGTAGTAGCGGCAAAAATCGATGGCCTCGGAAACTTCCCCATCGGCCTGGGCGATGGGCTTGCCCACCTCCAGCACCATCCAGGCAGCCAGCTCCGCCCGCTGGGCCTCGATTTGCTCCGCCACCCGCCGCAGGATCCCGGCCCTCACGGCAACGGGGGTGCGCCTCCAGCTGGGGAAGCTGGCTTGGGCCGCTGCCAAGGCTTGCTCCACCTGTTCCGGCTCGGTCAACCCAATTTCCGCCACCACCTGTTCAGGATCCGCAGGGTTGAGGGAGAGCATCGCTTGTCGAGTGGGGCGATATTCTCCGGCAATCCAGGGCTGAACCCTCTGACCCAGTTGAGGCCGGATCTCGTCCAATGCCTGAAGGAAGGGATCCCGCTGCTGGGGCTGGCTGAAATCCGTATCGGGAGCGGCGGCAAACGAGAGAGAAGGAGCCTGGAAAACGGATCCCTCGTCCAAGACCGGCGGGGCCAACAGCTGCTCGGGATTGTAGCCCTGAACGCTTTGCCGCAGGAAAGAGGTGTTGGCGGTGTTTTCCAGCAAACGCCGGATCAGGTAGGCCATACCCGGCAGCAGCTCCCCGTAGGGGCAGTACACCCGCACCCGCTGTCCCTTCTGCACCAGGGCCTTGGCCAGGGGATCGGCCATGCCGTAGAGCACCTGCAGTTCAAAAGCAGACTGGGGCACCTCCAGGGCTTGGGCAATGGCGATGGCTTTGGCCTGAGAGCGCACATTGTGGCTGGCGATGGCGGCGTGGAGATGGGTGTGGTGCTCCAACAAAAGCTGGGTCATGCGCTCAAAATTGGCGTCGGTAGCAGACTTGCTGTTGTAAACCGGCTGCGGCCAGTGCTTTTGCGCCGCCAAGATGGTCTCTTGATCCCAGTAGGCCCCCTTGACCAAGCGCACCGTCACCGGGGATCCCCGCTCTTTGGCCCAGGCGATCAGGTTTTGCAGATCGGTGTAGCTATCCCGCAGGTAGGCTTGCAGCGTCAGGCCAACGTCGGTGCGGCTTTTGAACTCCGGCTCCAGCAGCAGCTCCTGCAAAATGGCCAGGGTGAGGGATTTGTAGCGGTACTGCTCCATATCGAAATGGATCCCGACTCCCAGAGCTTCTGCCCGGCGCAACAGGACGCGAATCCGTTCCCCCACTCTGGTTTTGGCCCCCAGGGGATCGATGGGATCGAACTGGGAATAGAAGGCTGTCAGCTTCACCGACACTTGCGGCACCGGCTGCGGTTGTGGCCAGGTTTTGACCATCTTTGCCAAATGCTCCATCACCTGCAGATAGCGATCCAGGTAGGATTGGGCTTCCGCTTCGGTGATGACGGCTTCCCCCAGCAAATCCAGGGTGAAAGCCATACCCTGCCGGTGCAGAGCTTCCAGAGTTTTGCTGACTTGCTGTAGAGTTTCTCCGGCAATATAGCGGCGGGCCAGAGCTTCCACAGCAGCGGTGAGAGTGCTGGCAGCCAACTGTCCTGGCAGGGAGTCGGGGTCTGCGAAGTTGAGCAGGCTCTTCAGCATCCCCGGCAATTCCACCGCCGGATCTGAAAGATACTCCTGCAAATGGCGGGCCACCTCAGCCTTACTTTTCAAGCTGGGCAAGACATCGATCAAGCGGAACAACTGGGTGCGCAAGTGGGGGTTTTCCATCGCCCAGGCCAGCAGCTTGTCCTCCCAGCGCAGTTGATCTCGCCACTGGGCCAGCAGGGATCGCTTCTCTCCCCAAAGAGAGGCCAACAAAGATTGGGCGAGAGCTTGGGTTTGAGCCTCGTAGGCGGTAGGAGCAGCTTGGGCAACCATCTGATGAACTGGGTGAACTGGGGCGCAGGATCCCTACCATCCTGTCATGGAAAGGATGGAACCTGAGGCCGATTTCGGGAAGATAATGGCAGATGGGGCCACCGCAAATCCTCGAACAGCTACGCCGGGTATAAACAGCTTTGCAGGAGAAACTTATGCAGGCTTTTGTTGCAGGGGCTACAGGAGAAACCGGACGCCGCATTGTCAAAGAGTTGGTGGGCCGCGGCATCCGAGTGCGGGCGCTGGTGCGCAGCCGCGAGCTGGCCGCACGGGTTCTGCCCCCCGAAGCGGAAGTGGTGGTGGGGGATGTGCTGGATCCGGCCACGCTGGAGACAGGCATGGAAGGATGCACGGTGGTGCTCTGTGCCACCGGGGCCAGGCCCAGTTGGGATCCCTTTCAGCCCTACCGAGTGGATTATGAAGGCACCAAGAACCTGGTCGATGTGGCCAAAGCCAAAGGGATCCAACACTTTGTTTTGATTTCTTCTCTGTGCGTGTCTCAGTTGTTCCACCCCCTCAATTTGTTTTGGCTGATTTTGGTGTGGAAAAAACGCGCAGAAGAATACCTACAAAAAAGCGGCCTCACCTACACCATCGTTCGACCGGGGGGCCTGAAAAACCAAGACAACGACGATGGCATTGTCCTATCCAAGGCGGATACCCTCTTTGACGGCAGCATCCCCCGCACGAAAGTAGCCCAAGTAGCCGTCGAAAGTTTATTCCAGCCCGCTGCCCAAAATCGCATCCTTGAGATCATCGCCAAGCCGGGTGTGCCCAACCAAGAATGGAGCGCTCTCTTTGCTATGGCAAGGTAGGTACCGAGCTGCATGCATGCTGCATACCATGCATGCTGCATACATTATGACTATGAGCGAGTATGAACGCGGCTCCCAGTTCCTCAGCAGGCTCGAACTTGGTGGGCGCATGGCACTCCTGGAAAGTCGATCCTGCATTGGTCGATAGTCTGCCGCAAAATGTCGGTGCCAAGCTAAACTTCTCGTTTTGCCCTTAACTTCCCTCTGTCTGGGAACCAGAAGACTTGGCCAACTGCTGCAAACGATTTAAGATCTGCGCCTCAGCGTTAGCATCGTGGAGTCGCAACGTCAGGCGGGGCACCCGCAACGAAGCCGTAATCCGGCCTGAGGGCAGATCCAGCCACACCAGTTGCCCTTGAAAACAGCGACAAGCGGCTCCCCATTCCTGGGCCAGAGCCTCTACCTCCGACCAGGCAAGGCAGCGCGGCAGCAGCAGGTCAGTGGCCCACCCAGCCCCACACTCCCGCCGCCTGAGGACACGCACCTGCATGGATCCCTACACCCGCAAGGACTCCGTCCCGCTGACGCGAGCGGCGTAAAACTCGCACCAGGGATCCCCTTTCTCTCTAGCCTTGGTCTCCTGGCCGTGGAAGAGCCCACCCCGCTGGAAGAGGCGGTTGTAGAAGACTTGATCCAAAACCGGCTTCTGCTGGATGTTGCCGTTGTAGACCAGATTCATCATCGCCGGCACCGCCCCTTGAGCAAAATAGCAGGCGGGATCTTCTGCCCGTGGGTAGGAAGCCAAAAAGTAGTTGGCTTCGTAGTTGCCATCAATGGCCACCCGGCAAGACTGGCCACTCACCACCTCCAAAGCCTGCCAGCGACCCCACCCCAGGCTGCTGGCCACCGCATAGCCGCCGTGGATCCAGTCCGTGTCCTTCTCCAGCATCGGCCCCACCAGGGTTTCCCACTCCACCGATTCCATGATGTTGCCGAAGGTGTAGAACACACAGACATGCCCCGACTCGCGGATGAGAGCTTCTCCCACCCCCATCAGCTCAGCCTGCACCGCCTTCAGCTCCTGTAAAAAGCGATACTGAATGCGGTTGTAGTAGTTGGCAGGCATGCGCGTTAGCAACACGTTAAACGCGCGAATTTGCCCCCGCTCATCTCCGGCCAAAGGCAAGCCCCACAGAGCTTCGTTGACCGCGTCATAGTCCACTGCCGTTACGGGCTGCGGGAACTGGGTTGGCTGCTCAATAAGCTTGCCCATGCCTGGACTGGGAGTCAGCGACTGAGGCTTTGGCAGCCGAGTAACCTGGATTACACAGTGATCCTTACGGGTAACGGCCATGCACTCCGTTTCTTCTGCCGTGTAGCTTCCCAGCTCGCCAAACGTGGCATCCAGAGCTGCCGCCACATAGCCCACCGCCAAGTGGTCAATGGGACGTGTGCGGCTGACCTGCTCTCCGTACTTGCTCAGCCAACCTTCTGCATAGTGAGAATGGGTCAGCTGCACTTCCCCGCCTGAAGGGGTCACCTCAAACGCCAGCCGCCCAAATCCTAAAAAACTGAAGATCTGAGCTGCCACTGCCAGGCGCTCTTGGGTCTCCTGAATGCCAAGAGCCTTGAAAGCTCCGTACAGAAGACTGTAAAAGATCTCCTGGGCTGCCGTGCGCAGGATCCCTACTCCATCGATCCAGTCGGGATCTTCAATAGTCTGCTGCAGGAATAGGTTGTAGTGATGGCAGTGGAAGATAACCGGCTCTCCAAACAAAGTAGGGGCTTTTGGGAAACGCTTTGATGACAACCCGCAACGCCGAAGTGCCGGCCAAGAGGTAGTCCGCCTCTTGGTCGGGGCTGACGGTTTGACAAAGGCGGCTATTGGCCTGCAACAGGTCGCCGGCGTAGGTGCCCAAACGTTCTAGGGCTTGCTCCTCTTGGGAATCGCTGACGTAGGTTACTTTGGCTACTGTGGTACCATCAGTGGCCCGCCCTATCAAAACAGCAATCACGCCCGGAAGGCCGGCAATGTGCTGTTCGACTACGCTGCTGAGGGTTCGGATAGCCATGATCTGACTCCTTCCTGCGGCTACATGGGATAATTTAAGTATATACACGGGATATTGGAGTATCTAGTGAACTAGGATGGATCGGATATTTCCAGAGAAATCTCCTGACCGGCTTAGCTCCAGGGATCCCAGTTCTCGTGAAACTTGCCTTCCAAGATGGCCTGGCGCATCTTTTGGGTGTAGCGCATCAGCTCCGTGATGTTGTGGATAGAAAGCAGGGTATAGCCCAGGATCTCCTGGGCGCGGATGAGATGGCACAAGTAGGCGCGGCTAAAGTGGCGGCAGGTGTAGCAGGGACAGTCGGGATCGATGGGATCCAAGCTGCGGCGGTGTTCCGCATTTTTGATGTTCCAGCGTTGGCCGCGGCTGATCACCGTGCCATGGCGGGCATAACGGGTGGGGATCACGCAGTCGAACAAATCTATCCCAGCGGCCACAGCAGCGCGCATCTCGGCATAGGTGCCCACCCCCATGAGATAACGGGGGCGATCTGCCGGCAGTAGAGGGGCTGTTTGCCGCACAACGGCGTGCATAAACTCGACCGGCTCCCCCACACTCACCCCGCCAATGGCATAGCCCGGCAGATCCAACCGACAGACCTCTTCCACCGCCCGCCGGCGCAGCTCAGGGTAAACTCCCCCCTGCACAATGCCAAACAAAGCCTGATCTGAGCGGCGATGGGCTTTCACGCACCGTTTCAGCCACTGGGTGGTTCGCCGCACCGCTGCTTCCACTTCCTCAGGGCTGGCAGGGTAGGGCGGGCACTCGTCGAAGGCCATGATGATGTCGGCCCCCAGGGCGTTTTGAATCTGGATGGATAGCTCTGGGGTGAAGTGAATGATGCGGCCATCGAGAGGAGAGCGGAACGTCACTCCCTCCTCGTTGATTTGGCGAATGGCGCTAAGGCTAAAGACCTGAAAGCCGCCTGAATCGGTGAGGATGGGGCCCGACCAGCCCATAAAGCGGTGCAGCCCCCCTGCTGCTTGAATGATGCTTTCGCCAGGTTGCAGGTGGAGATGATAGGTGTTGCTGAGGATGATGTGGGCACCTGTCTCCTTGAGCTGGGCGGGGGTGAGGGTTTTCACGTTGGCCAAAGTTCCCACCGGCATAAAGCAAGGGGTTGGGATCCCGCCGTGGGGGGTGACGAAGTATCCTGCCCGCGCTTGAGTGTGGGGGCAAGTGCCCTCACAAGTAAAGGTAAAGTCGGCCAAGGTCAGCGTTATCGGCTTTAATCTTGTGCGCAGCAGAGCTTAGCACAGATAGAGCCGCCGGCGAGGGATCCCTTTTGCCAGCCTTGACAGGGATCCCCTGCTTTGGGCACACTTGTAGATCGCCGCGGAACTGGCGGAATGGTAGACGCGCTAGATTCAGGTTCTAGTGGCAGCAATGCCATCGGGGTTCAAGTCCCCGGTTCCGCACTCCCCCAAAATGGGTTTCAGGGGATACTGCCAGGTTGTCCGGCTTCACCTCCACTTCTAGAGGGCCAGCTCCTTTTCGATTTGGCCAAGCTTGATGCGGGCAAGGGCCAAGTTGCCTTTCTCTCGATCCAGAACCAGATAGAAAAACAAACCAGAGATGTGCTGGACTAGATGCATTAGGTGGTACTGAGTCTCCAGCAGGATAAGAACCTCCTCGATTTTGTCAGTAAGCTTAAGAGACTCAGCAACTCGCATTTTGGCGCGAATTACTTCTGTATTTCCGGCAACTGCCAGCTCCAAGTTCGCTTCTGGGAAGGCGGGACTGTTGGTGCCTTTGTACCCCAAGCACATCCCTGTTTTCCAGTCCCCCAGCGCCACACCCAATGCCCCATCAATACTGAGGGCTTTGACCAAGCTATCTTGAAGCTTCTGCATAGTGAACACTACTCTCCTTGTGGGCAGCCTGTCACTTTATGGTAAGTCTTTTGCCAAAAACTTTCAACTGAGAGCCTACTTTAAAGATAGGGTTTAAAGATAGGGGTAGTCTTATGTCCATATTAGGGTAAGGGTAGTCCATATTGAGACTACTTGCAACATACAAAGTAAAAGTTAAGTATAAATGAACCTATCTTAGGTAGGCCCGGCGGTAGGCCCACCAAGCAGGGGCTCGTGGTCCCATTTGCTTTCTTTGACATCAGTGTAAACACTGAGACCTGGGCCAAGTTGGCCTTTCCTACACTTGGCTGTGGCAACTCTGGGCCAGTTACAGCTCCAACCCTCCCCTCATCTCGGCTCGTTTGCAGGAGCTAGAGTAGCTGACGCAGGCGTGGTGAAAATGTAGTGAACTGAACCAACGGGAAGCTGGTTTGGGGATCGGATCCCTGTAGCTTCCGGTGGAGAGGCTTGGAAGTTATGCTGGGGTTACCTCTTTTACCTTGAGACTATCGACCTCCGAGATCGGTGGATCGGGATCCCTTTCTCTCCGCTTAGTTTGACCTATGCCTAAGGCCCCCCTCCCCCCCAATGAGGAGCAACGGCTGGCTGCCCTGCGGCAGTATCAGATTTTGGACACCGCTCCTGAGAACAGCTTTGACGAACTCGTGCGGCTGGCTGCCCACATCTGCGGCACGCCCATTGCTCTGGTCAGCCTTATCGACGAACACCGCCAGTGGTTTAAAGCCAAATTCGGCGTCGATGTGCAGGAGACCCCACGGGATGTGGCCTTCTGCGCCCACGCCATCTTGTCGCCTAAAGAGCCGCTGGTGGTGCCCGATGCCACTCAGGATCCCCGCTTTGCCGACAACCCGCTTGTTACGCAAGAGCCCCACATCCGCTTCTATGCTGGCATTCCCTTGGTAACTCCAGAAGGGCAGGCCCTGGGCACGCTTTGCGTTGTCGATTATCAGCCTCGGCACCTGACCCCAGAACAACTGGAGCAATTACAAGCCCTGGCCCATCAGGTGGTGGCCCAACTGGAGCTGCGCCGTACTTTGAGGGAACTGGCTCAGACGCCTCTGCTGCCTAAGTCGGGGGATACTAAACCTGCCCGCAAAAACCGCTTTCTCCTCAAAGTTACCGCCGGTTTTGGCCTGGCTGCCTTGCTTTTGGGCGGGATCACCTACTCAGCTCAGCGGAATGCCTCTCAACTGCCGCAGCTTACAGAACGAGTGGCCCACACTCTAAAAGTGATCCAAAACTTGGAAGGATTGCTGGCGGAAACCCGCGCCGCCGAAGCCGGTAAACGTGGCTATCTTCTGACCGATAATCCTCGCTACCTCGGTGAGTACCAAGACAGCCTTGAAGCAATCTCTACCCGTCTGCGCCTGCTGCAGGAACTGACTGTCGACAACCCCCTGCAACAGGAGCGTCTGAAGCGCCTAGAGCTGCTGCTGGAGCAACAGCTACGAGTCATCCAAGACTTGATCCGGCTGAGGGAGCAAGAGGGGCTACTCGCCACCCAGGAAGCCCTGGAAAGCAGCGAAGGGCCAAGGTTGGTGGAGCAAATTGTCGAGTTGATTCGGGTGCTGCAGCAGGAGGAAAATCGCCTTCTGCAGCAACGCAGCCAGGAATTTCAGTTTGCCTGGGTTAGAACCAATCTCATTGCTTTTGGCGGGCTCATTTTTACTTACCTGGTTTTGGCCTCGGTTTACTTCCTCATCCGCCGGGAGACTGCCGAGCGAGAAGAGGCAGAACGATCCCTCAAGCAAGAGCGGGATTTTACCAACGCGGTTATTGATACAGCAGGGGCGCTGGTGGTGGTCATGGATCCAGAAGGGCGTATCCTGCGCTTCAACCGCGCTGCTGAGCAGCTCTCTGGCTACTCGCTGGCAGAAGTCAAGGGCCGGCTGCTATGGGACTTAGGTTTGATCCCACCGGAAGATGTGCCTGGTGTGAAGCAAGCTTTTGAACAGCTCAAGGGCAATCATTCCCTCTTTTTGAATCGCCATGAGAATTTTTGGCGCACCAAGCAAGGGGCACTGCGGCTTATTTCTTGGTCTAACACCGCCCTAATCAACGCTGCCGGCGAGGTGGAGTTTGTCATGGGCACCGGCATCGACATCACCGACCGCAAGCTGGCGGAGCTAGCCCTAAAAGAAAGTGAAGAGCGCTACCGGGATCTCTTTGAAAATGCCACTGACCTCATCCAAAGCGTGGATGCCGAAGGGCACTTTTTATATGTCAACCGCGCTTGGAAAGAGACCTTGGGCTATGACGAAGCTCAGGTCTATCAGATGACCCTCTTCGACATTCTCCATCCCGACTGCCGGGAGCACTGCCAGGCTCTTTTCCAGAAGCTTCTATCGGGGGAGAAACTGGAGAGGGTAGAGACAGCTTTCCTCACGGCCAGCGGTGAAACCGTTTGGGTGGAGGGCAATGTCAACTGCCGCTTTGAAGATGGGGTAATGGTGGCTACGCGGGGCATCTTCCGCAACATTACCGAGCAGAAGAAAGCGGCAGAGGAATTGGAGCGGCAAAACCGCCGGGCTCAGTTGCTAGCCAATCTCAGCTTGAAGATCCGCGAATCTTTGGATATCGCCGAGATCCTAGAGACGGCGGTAACAGAAATCCAAGCCCTGCTCAAAGCCGACCGAGTCTTGGTCTACCGCTTCCAGCCGGATGGCTCCGGGATCATCTCCAACGAGAAAACTCAGCCGGGGATCCCCTCGCTGGCAGGAGAGGTGATCGAGGATCCTTGCTTTCAGGAGAAATACGCCGAGCTCTACAGCCAGGGCCGTATCCAGGCCGTCAGCGATATTTATGCCGAAAATCTGGAGCCCTGCTACGTGGAGCTGCTGCAAAAAATGCAGGTCAGGGCCAACTTGGTGGTGCCGCTGTTTTTGGAGCAGCAGTTGTGGGGGTTGTTGCTGGCCCACCAGTGCTCTGGCCCGCGTCAGTGGCAACCCTTTGAGATGGAGCTGCTATCGCAGTTGGCCAGCCAAATTGGCATTGCCCTCACCCAAGCAGCCCTTTTGGAGCGGGAGAGAAAGCGCAGCCTCGAGCTAGAACAAGCCCGCAAAGCGGCAGAGCAAGCTGCCCAGGCCAAAAGCAGCTTCTTAGCCACCATGAGCCACGAGATCCGCACCCCCATGAACGCGGTACTGGGGATGACGGGGCTGTTGCTGGAGACCCCCCTCAATGCAGAACAGCGGGACTTTGTAGAGACCATCCGCATCAGTGGCGATGCCCTGCTCACCCTCATCAACGACATCCTGGACTTCTCCAAATTGGAGGCCGGGGAAATGGAGCTGGAGATCTTGGACTTCGATCTCCGCTCGTGTCTGGAAGAGGTGGCGGATCTGTTTGCCCCCACTGCCCATGCCAAGGGGTTAGAGCTGGCGGTGCTTATGCCGCCGGAAGTGCCGCGCTATCTGCGGGGAGATGCTTCGCGTCTGCGGCAAATCCTCAACAACTTGGTGAGCAATGCCATTAAATTTACCCACCAGGGGGAGGTGGTGATCCAAGCGGAGGTGCTGCAAGAAACCGCTACCCATGTCCACCTCAGGCTCTCGGTGAGAGATACCGGGATCGGGATCCCGGCGGCGGCGCAGAGCAAGCTGTTTCAACCGTTTAGCCAGGTGGATGCCTCTACTACCCGCAAATACGGAGGTACGGGACTGGGCTTGGCCATCTGCAAACAACTGACAGAACTGATGGGGGGAACCATCTCGGTGCACAGCCAGGAGGGACAGGGCAGCACCTTCAGCGTCGAGCTGACTCTGGAGCGGCAGCCCTACGTCCAGCAGCTTGCCCAGCCTTCTGCTCGTGTCCCGGTGGATTTGCAGGGCAAGCGGCTGTTGGTGGTGGACGACAATGCCACCAATCGCAAGATCCTGCGCTGCCAGGCCACGGCTTGGGGAATGGTGGTGGAAGAGGCCGAAAATGCCTATCAGGCTATGGACAAACTGCGCCAAGCCGTTTGCGAAGGCAGACCCTTCCCCCTGGCCGTTTTGGATATGCAAATGCCAGAGGTGGATGGGGAGACCTTGGGCCGCTGGATCAAGGCAGATCCGCAACTGGCCGAGACGCAACTGGTGATGATGACTTCACTGGGACTGGGGGAGCACTCCCGCCGCGCTGCTGAAATTGGCTTTGCTGCCTACCTGGTTAAGCCGGTAAAACAAAGCCGTCTGCAGGAAGCGCTGGTCATGGCCCTGGGGAAATCTTCTGGCCTCTCCACCTCTCTTTTGGGCATTGGCCCCCCTCTCTCTCAGACGACGCCTATGGCCGACCGACCCCAGCAGTCCCTGCGCATTTTGCTGGCAGAGGATAACCCCGTCAACCAAAAGGTGGCTTTGCGCCAGCTCGAGAGTTTGGGCTACAAGGCCGATGTGGTGGCCAATGGTCAGGAGGTATTGGATCTCCTGCAGCAGGTCAGATATGACCTTATTCTCATGGATTGCCAAATGCCGGTGATGGACGGCTACGAGGCCACCCGCCGCCTACGCCAACAGGAACGGAGATCCGGCCACCGCACAGTGGTGATTGCCATCACGGCCAACGCCATGCAGGAGGATCGGGAGCGCTGCTTGCAGGCAGGCATGGATGACTATCTCAGCAAGCCGGTGCTGAAGGAAGATTTGGAAAGGGTGCTCAACCACTGGAGCCAGGTGATTGCCCAGTCTGCAGCAGGATCCTCCAATGGATCCGCTTCTAAAGCAGCTTCTCCAAGCTCCCCCGGTAGGGACAGGGATCCCTCTTCTTCCACCCAGCCCTACCCCATCGACTCTGCCTACCTGGATCAGGTTTCCGGCGGGGATCGGGGGTTTCAGCGAGAGCTATTGCAGGTGTTCATCCAAGATTGCGAAACCCAGCTTCCGCAACTGCGCCAAGCCATTGCCGGTTACGACGCAGAAAGAATGCGGCGGGTCGCCCACCGCCTCAAAGGAGCCAGCTCCAATGTGGGAGCCAACGCTTTTTGCCAAGTGGTTCGCGAGCTGGAACACTTAGGAGTGGCGCTGGCCCAGCAGGGATCCCAAGGTGATCATGAATGGGCACGGGCTCTGCAGGCCCCAGAAGACCTAGAACGCATCTTGGCTGATATCCGCCAGTACTTGCAGGATTTGGAAGAGTAGATTCCTAGGGATCCCAAGCCTTCTGCACTGCTAGCTTTCACTCCCCGCCCCTCTCCCAGTGGAAGAGGAGAGTCAGCGGCAGAAGCAAGGCAGTGGAAGCTGGACTTAACAGCCTGCATTTCGCTTCCACTTCCATTTGGATTCATTCAGACCTAAATCCAGAATCGAGGGCAATGCGAAAGCCTGGCTGCTTTGCAGAGGGTGGAAACTACAGCCAGGCAAGCAAGGATCTACAGCAGTGTCTTGGGTCTACTGGGATTACATCAGGCCAATTTGAGAGAGGATCCCTTGGCCGGTCAGCAACTCGGTCGCAACGCCAATCACAAAGCCCAACATTGCCAAACGGCCATTCCACTTTTCGGCGAAGGTAGTGAAGCCGAACTTAGCTTCTTGGTTCTCCATGGTTTTAGCTCCATCAACGGGTGACATCTTTAATGTGGCTCAGATATTAAAAAGTGTCAAGTTTTATGTCGAGAGCTAACAAGGGATCCCTAGCTGCTTTTCACGGTTGTCCAGAGGGCGTCGATGAGGCGCAGCTCTTCCCCTGACAGCACTTTAAGGTAGGTGAGTTTGGCAAGGGCCTCTTCGTCAGGGTAGATGGCCGGGTTTTGCCGATCTTCTGGGTTGATCATGGGCAGAGCTGCAGCGTTGGGGGTGGCGAAGCGGTTGTGGTTGCTCAGTTGAGCGCCGACTTCAGCATCCAGGATGAAATTGATGAAGCGATTGGCCAGCTCGGGGTTGGGGGCCTGGGCGGGAATGGCCATTACATCCAGCCAAATGTGGGCACCCTCGCGGGGGACAAAATAGCCGATGTTGGGGTTTTCTTCGGCAGCTTGCAGGGCATCGCCGCTGTAGACGATGGCTACATTGGCCGTTCCAGAAACCAGTTGGTTTTTGCCCCCCACGCCCCCAATTAGGCCGGCACTGCGGCGCTTGGTGTCGATCAAAAGCTGCTGGATCTGCTGCAGTTCGGAGCGAACGGTGGTGTTCATATCGAAGCCCAGGTAAACGGCAGCAGCGCCGATCATGGAGCGCATCTCGTCGATCATCACAAAGGGGCCATACTGCTGCTGCGGGTCGAAAATCAATCCCCAAGAGCGTTCAAAGTTTTCGGGCAGGCGGTCTTTGCGGTAGCCAATGCCGGTGGTGCCCCACTGATAGGCGGCGGTGTAGGTGTTTTCTGGATCAAAGGGCAGGCCGACAAATTTTTCGCCCAGGTTGCTTAGGTTGGGGATCAATTCTTTGTTGAGAGGCTGCAGCAGTCCCAGCTCCAACATGTTGGGCACAATGTAGTCGGTGGGAACAACAATGTCGTACTGGCTGGTGCCTCCCCCCCGCAGTTTGGCCACCATGTCTTCGTTGGATTCGTACACGCTGACCAGCACGCGGCTATTGGTGGCTTTTTCAAAGGCGGTGAGGATGTCGGGATCGATGTATTCTGACCAGATGTAGAGATTGAGGGTCTGCCTCTGGGCAGAGGTAACATGGGGCCAAAACAAAACCAGGACAAGCACACAGCAGAGTAGGGTTGTAGCCGAGGCAATCCACTTTTTCATAAGATTTCTCCGACTGTGAAAAGTTGAAAACATCGTATCTGCTTTCATCCCCCAGCCGGCTACACCCGCGGCTAGGGGGCACGCCTTGGGCAATCGCCAAGCCCCGCAAACTCCGGTTGAGGCTCGGGTACTCACCCTTGTTTCCAAGACAACACCCAAACGGTATCAACGCCTCCGCGAGCGATCCGCCAAAAGCCGCAAAGGCCGATTCTTTCGTCGGATCCCTCGATGCCTTGCGCCACAAGGCTTTCCAGCCCCAAAACCCCCTCGCCGCAGCTCTTTTTGCCGACTTTTTTCCGGATCCCTCGCAAATGGGTCTTGCATTCCTTGCCCTGCTTGGGTTTAATAGGGGTGGAGTTCCCCCTTCGGGGGGATCCCTAGAAATTGGAAACGACTTGTCTCTGTTCTAACCTCTGGTAAAAAGATAAGGTTCCCCCTTCGGGGGGATCCCTAGAAATTGGAAACTGTAGGTGTATTCGATCACCTCGCCACTGGCCGGTTCCCCCTTCGGGGGGATCCCTAGAAATTGGAAACAGGATCTGCTCTTTGGTGTATTTCACCATAACTACCGTTCCCCCTTCGGGGGGATCCCTAGAAATTGGAAACTGTAAATAACCAGTTTGGGGGTGTCTCCAATAACAACGTTCCCCCTTCGGGGGGATCCCTAGAAATTGGAAACCTAGCCACCTTGGCATGTGGTTCATATCGATATTCGACGTTCCCCCTTCGGGGGGATCCCTAGAAATTGGAAACAAGATGCGGACAGCTTCCCAGTCATCCTGTGCAGCTGTTCCCCCTTCGGGGGGATCCCTAGAAATTGGAAACTCGACCATGAGGTTGGCACATGCCAGTCGTATCTATCCTCTACTGTTCCCCCTTCGGGGGGATCCCTAGAAATTGGAAACATTAAACCGCGAGCGTTGCCGCTCTAGCTTTTGGGCTGTTCCCCCTTCGGGGGGATCCCTAGAAATTGGAAACAGCATCCTCAGGGCACCACCAGAACATTCTCTGAGCAGTTCCCCCTTCGGGGGGATCCCTAGAAATTGGAAACTGGAACCCATTTTTCTTCCTACATCCGAGGGCGTACTTAGTGTTCCCCCTTGGGGGGGATCCCTAGAAATTGGAAACCATCGCTCGCCGGTAGGCATCAGGGATCCCATCGGCATGTTCCCCCTTCGGGGGGATCCCTAGAAATTGGAAACCTTGCGGGCTCTGAGAGCCTCCAGGATGTAGTTATAGAAGTTCCCCCTTCGGGGGGATCCCTAGAAATTGGAAACCGGTTTGTGAAGTTGTCCAACGATTCCGTCTTGAATAAAGTTCCCCCTTCGGGGGGATCCCTAGAAATTGGAAACCTCGCTTAGCTGCCTTTGAGCGTAAGGCATAGACCCTTGAAGTTCCCCCTTCGGGGGGATCCCTAGAAATTGGAAACAGCCCCTTTTTGTGTCAGCTCCGCCTTCCGGCGTCGAAACGGGGTATGTTCCCCCTTCGGGGGGATCCCTAGAAATTGGAAACGCTAGACGCATAGCGTCCAAAGTGCATACTTTAGCGTTCCCCCTTCGGGGGGATCCCTAGAAATTGGAAACATGGCAAGAGCTTTTGCCCTCTTCTTCTGACGATTATTGTTCCCCCTTCGGGGGGATCCCTAGAAATTGGAAACAATTCCGCCACCGATCCTGGCTATACTGAGGACACGCTCACCCAAAGTAGGGGTGAGCTTTCACTCGGCAGCGATTCACATGAGTTTTTGGAAGGGCCTGTTCGGGTCAGCAGGAGCTGCTACAACCAAAGAGCCGGCGCAAACAGCTAGGGCCGACCGTCGCCAGGAAACGGTGGTGGTACGAGGGGAGACAATCCTCTTCAGCTTGGATCCCAACTTGGATCTGTACGAGCTAGAGGAGCTCTGCGATGCGGTGGGGTGGTCGCGTCGCCCCATTCACAAGGTGAGAAAAGCCCTGCAGCACAGCTTTTTGGTGGTGTCGATGTGGCAGCAGCGGGGCAGCTACCGTCGCCTCATCGGCTTTGCCCGGGCAACGTCCGACCACGCTTTCAATGCCACCATTTGGGATGTGGTGGTTCATCCCGATTTCCAGGGTAGGGGTCTGGGCAAGCGGCTGATGGAAAAGGTGATCCACGAGCTGCGCGCCCGAGACATCAGCAACATCACCCTTTTTGCCGATCAGGGAGTGGTCAGCTTTTACGAACGGCTGGGCTTCACCGCCGACCCTGAGGGGATCAAAGGCATGTTCTGGTATCCCCGCTAGCGTATGGCCCCTGTGGTGATTTTGCCCGGTTATCTGGCGGGTGCGTCGGAGTATGAGCCCCTGCGCCAAGAGCTGGAAGCCCGCGGCTATGCGGCACGGGTGGTGCCGTTGCAGGTGCGCAGTTGGTTTCCCACGCTGGGGGGAAGGCCTGTCACTCCCATCCTGTGGGCCCTTCGAGAGACCATCCAAAAGACCTGCGCTGAGTTTGGGGTTGACCGGGTTAACCTGGTGGCCCACTCCGCCGGCGGCTGGATTGCCCGCATCTACCTGGGATCCGTGCCCTATGGGGGACAGGTGTGGCAGGGGCGGGAGCAGGTCGCTGCGCTGATTAGCTTGGGATCCCCCCACACCAGCCGGGAGCGCTGGACGAAGCGCAATTTGGACTTTGTCAACACCCACTATCCGGGGGCCTTTTGGCCCGAGGTCAAATATGTGTGCGTGGCGGGCAGGGTCATCCAGGGGCAGAGGTTGAGTCTGGGATCCCTGTGGCGACAGGAGCATTATCTGGCTTGGCTGGCCTACAACAGCTATTGGCTCACGGCTGGACAGGGGGAATTGTGGGGCGATGGCATTACCCCCATCGAGGCTGCCCACCTGCAGGGGGCTGTTAACCTCACTCTGCCCAACTGCTACCATTCCGGTCGGGGTGGACGGCGCTGGTATGGATCCCCCGAGGTGGTGGAAACCTGGGCTCGGTATTTGGCTTAGGGCCGGGGTTTAGCTGCTGGGCTCGCTCGGGTCGGCAAGGGAAGTCTCGGGCAAAGAGGCGGCGGATTGGCGGCGTTCCTGCTGGCGTCGGGCGGCTTTCACCATCTCCTCGACCACAGCCCGCGCCTGCTTCATGCGATCCAAACTGCTGCGATAGAGCTCCAGATCTTTTCTCACCCGCTCTGTTGAAAAGGGCAGCTTGCTCACCACATTCTCCAAAAAGCGGCGGGTGCGTTCTTCTGGTTCTTCGTAAAGGGACTTGGCCACAACTTCATAGGCTGTGTAAAGGCCAACAGCTAAGACCCGGCTGTAGGCGTAGGGCGGCTGAGTCATGCGCTCCAAAATGGCTTTCAACCCACCCACATCTTCCGCCTCTGGCTTGAGACAGAGGAGATCAAGTCTTTGACGGGGATCCCCGCTTCCCATCAACTCCAGCAGATCGCGGGCATTCTTGCGCAACACCTCCGGCTTGAGGTGCAGAGCCTTACAGAGGGCGTTGAAAATGGCTTCTCGCTGCTCAGGGGGGTGATAGGCTTCCATCAGCCCGTCGTAGAGGGTGACCAGCCCCAAGGCAAAAAACGGATCGTAGACGAAGGTGCTGTTGACGGTGGTCAGGTGCAGCTCCACCAACAACTCCTCCACCACCCGGCGATAGACGGCGTTGATCGGGCGAGGGTAGGCGCTGAAAAAGGCCGCTTTGGTGGCGGAGAGGGTGCGAACAGGATTCACAGGCAGACAAAAATGAGCTTGAGGATGGCTTCTCTGTTTTTTTATTCTCACCTGTGCTGACCCTGAGGGCAAGCTGTGTTGACATCCTCCCCGGCCTGAAGGCCGGAGATTCCTACCACGCTACGCATGGATGGCTCCTTGCGCAGTCGTCTCGGCGGGTTCCTGCTTCCGACCGCCCGTGCAGTTCGATCCACAGGCCATCCGGGCTGACACGGGTGGTTCACCCACCCGCATCCCGACCGCAGCGTCGGCCGTGTCCTGCCCTTCGTCTCGCAACAGCTGTATCCCGCGAGCAAGGATGTTGATGGCACCGACCAGAAAGGCCTCCGGCCCGCTGCCGCTCCCTGCCCTGAAGGACGGGGCTTGCCGCGCCTTTTGGTCAGGGTGCGTACTCTTCAAACTCGCTCCAAAAAGGCCACCCCCTCCACATGCCCGGTTTGGGGAAAGAAGTCAGCCGCCCGCCATTGGGTAAGGCGATAGGATCCCTCTGCCAGTAGGATCTGCAAGTCTCGCGCCAAAGTGGCAGGGTGACAGCTAATGTAGACGATGCGTGGTGGTCGTCGCAGCTTTAGGGTCTCGAGCACTTGGCGGTCGCAGCCGCGCCGCGGCGGATCCAGCACCACAATGTCGGCAGGGGGCAGGGTCGGCAAAACCTGTTCCACCGTGCCCTGGAAAAATTGGGCTGAGGCGATACCGTTGAACTGGGCATTGTAGCGGGCTTGGGCCACCGCTTCCGGCAAAGCTTCCACCCCCATCGCCCGTTTCGCCCGTTGCGCCAGCAGCAAGGTTAAGGTGCCGATGCCACAGTAGGCATCCAGGATGGTTTCCTCTCCCCGCAGGTTCAGTTGGTCGGCTATCCAGGTAAAAAAGGCTTCTGCTTGCTCTGTGTTGACCTGGAAGAAAGAGGTGCTGTCGATCCAGAGGGAAAAACCGGCAAATTCCTCCCGCAAAGACCCCCGACCGGCAATCACCTCAGTCTCCGGGCCGAAGATGGCATTGGTGCGGGCCGAGTTGAGATTGAGACAGACCCCCACCAGGTCAGGGTAGCGCTGCATCCAGCGTTCGGCCCAGCTTTCCAGATGGGGCAGGCGACGACTGCAACTGACCAAGGTCAGGAGCACCTCGCGGGTGCGGCGACCGATGCGCAAACCCAAGTGGCGGAGATGACCTTGGTGACGACTTTCGTCGTAGACACTCCAGCCCGTTTCTTGGAGATCCCGCTTGATTTCCCTCAGGAACACATCCAGCCGCTCGTCTTGCACGGGGCATTGGTTGAGGTTCACCAGGCGGTGGCTGCCCTGTTGGTAGTAGCCCATGCGCAAGGGCTGGCCCTCCGGTTTGGCCATGGGGTAGGTGACCTTGTTGCGATAGCGCAGCGGCTGCTGGGATCCCAAAATAGGGACAGGCTGCGGCAGAGTCAGACCGCCAATCCGCTCCAGTGCATCCCTGAGGATTTGCTGCTTGGTGGCCAATTGCTGGGCATAGCTGACATGTTGCCATTGGCAGCCACCACATTTGTCCGCCACAATGCAGGCTGGTCGCACCCGTTGGGGAGAGGGAGAAATCAGCGACCGAATTCGCCCGACCAAGTAGTTGCGCTTGATCTCGGTTATTTGGGCCACCACCTGATCCCCGGGCACCGCCTGGGACACAAACACCACTCGCCCTTGTCCAAGTCCTACCGTGTGGGCAATGCCATCTCCCTGGGGGGTCAGGGCCGTGACCTCCAACGCCAAGAGATCCCCAGGTTTAACGGGATCAGGAAGGACGGAAGGGATCGGATGTTCCATTAAGCCGTTTCGCCGAAATTCGAAGTAACTACAACCATAGGTCAGGTCTGTGTTGGCTGGAGTCAGTATTGCCGAAAAAAGCTGTAGCAGGGCAAAAAGCATGTCAGCCGCCAACTGCTGACAGGGATTGAAAACCCGATCCAATGGAGTGGATTACTCCTTGGTCAAAGCAGATAGAGAAGGCAAAACATCTTCTCGAAAAGGAACCTCGTTTTGATTCACATTCTCCAGCTCGGCCAACATGAGAGGGTTAACCCGGTTCAGGTAGGGCACCAAAACCTGTTGTAGCCTTCGGCTGTAGAAGCGGTGGTAGCTGTACACAGGCGTGGCCGGAAATCCCCGTCGAATCTTATGGGATCCCCCTGCGCCGGGATCAAAGTTGCGGATCCCTTCTCGGATGGCGAGGGCAATGGGCTCGTAGTAGCAAACGTTAAAGTGCAAAAACTTCACCTCCTCCCGACAACCCCAGTAGCGCCCGAACAGGCGATCTCCCTTACGAATACAAAAAGACATCCCCACAATTTCTGCATTCCGTTCCCCGGCCACCAGCACAACTCGCTCCCGATAGTTGGGATAGAGAGACTCGAAAAAGCGGCGATTGAGATATTTGCTCCAGTTCCAAAATTGGGCGCAGGTGTTGCTGTAAAAGTCGTACATGAGAGACAACAGGCGGGGCGTGATCTCCTCTCCTGTGTAAATCTTGAGTTCTAGGCCGCTTTTTTCCATTGCAGCCCGCTCTCGCTTGATGTTGCGCCGCTGGTTGGCATTGAACTGGCTCAAAAAGTCTTCGTAAGAGCGGTAGCCGGGGTTGTGCCACTGGTAGTTGTGGGTGATCCGGGGCGTAAATCCATCCGACTCCAATTGAGTCCGCCAGTCCAGATCTACATAAAGCAAGCTAAACACCGAAATATCTTTCTCTTGGCAAAACCGGTCAATGGCTGCCAGCATCAACGACCACACCTCTGCTTCCGAATACTCGGGATGGACGAGGATGCGATAGCCCGTGGCCGGGGTGAAGGGGGCCATGCCGATTAACTTCGGGTAGTAGCGTTCCCCCAATTGGCCGGCAACTGCAGCCCATTCTTGGTCAAAGACAAACTCCCCCTGGCTGTGGCTTTTCAAATACAAGGGGGCAGCAGCAACCAACTGGCCGTCCGCCTCCACCAACAGGTGACAGGGCAGCCACCCTGTCCTGCGGCTGGCACAACCTGAGCTCTCTAGGCTGTGCAACCATTCGTATTCCAAAAAAGGAGAGGTGCGCTCCGTTTGCAAGGCGTGCCAGGCCCCTGCTGGGATCTCGCGAATATCGTGGCACCAGCGCCATTTCAACCCGGTTGACATTTGCCTGCCTGGATCAGACCAACCCGCCGTGCAATTGCCTCAGCTTGGCCGGGAAAAGGCCCCCCAATGCTCTTGCCGACTCAAGAGGGGATCCTCCGCCGCCAAATGCAGCACCTGGCAGGATCCCTGCGCCTGCTTGATTATGGATCACCCTGAAGCGGGGTCGGAAACCACCCTGCTGCTCCTTTGCCCGTCCACAACTTCCCCGGCGGAAAACCACACTTGTGGGTTCTGGTTTGATTTTAATCGGGATCCCTGGGCTCGTAGTAACGGTTGGCCAATTCCAAAGCCATCTGAAACTTCTGCTCGCGGGTGAGGTCAGCCCGTCGGGCAATGTGAGCAAAGCGGTTGATATCTGGGGGCAGGAAGTCGAAAGGACGCTGTTCCCGCACGATGTCCAAGACCAAATCGCAAAGGGCCTGCTGGTAATCGTTATAGAAGATCTCTCCCAAAGCCTTGAGCCGTCCATCGGGCACCGGATTGTTAAAGTCGATGGCCTGGAGCTCTCCCTGCTCGTCGATAAATAGCTCCACCGAGTTCATTTCATAGCCCAAAACTCGATTGATAATCCGACAGGTATTGATGACTTTCTGGCCCATTTCCGGCGTGAGAAATTCTGGATCAAACAGATATTCGCTGGCATCGAACTTGCGAAAGATATACTTGATCGGAATGATCTTTCGGCCAATGCAGAGGGCGCGAATCTGCCAAGGGTAAGGGGTTTTGACCTTCTCTTGGATCATCATCACCTGAGATCCAGAGCGGTCGTAAAAATAGAGGAGCTGCTCCATGTTGTGGGCTATTTCTACTCCAATGGCCTCTCGCCCCTCCGCCGGCTTAATCACAATTGGCCAGCCCAGATCTTCCGCCATCCCCTGCCAATCGAAAAACTTGTGATACTTAAAATCTTCTGCTTTCAATGCGGGGGCTTCTTTAGGGGGCAGAATGTAAGTTTTGGGGATGGAGATCCCCAGCTCTTTGACCACCATGTAGGCAGCATCTTTGTTGCGCAGGTAGTAATAAAAGCTAAAGGGGTTGTTGATGAGGTAAACCCCCCGAAAGGCAAAGCCCATGAATAGGCCGATGGCTTGGGGGTAAAGGTAGCTGAAGCGATCCAGGATCAAGCGATACTTGGTGCGGTAATCCAGGTTCACCTCGTGAATGGTGACATGTTCGGCCCGGATCTTGTAAGTTTGGCCGTTGCGAGCTTGAACAGGGGGAAGTGCGTTGAGGCGGGCCAGAGTATCGTCCCCAAAAGGCTCGCTGAAGTGCAGGCTGCCAACCCAATAGTCTTCAATCATCAAAGCTCTCTCAAAAGCTATTCCCTGCAAGGGATCCTACGCGAAGGCGCGGATTTGCGCTTGCCAAGTGGGCCAGTCGTGATCCCCCTCCCATACCTCCAGTTGATGGGGGATGTCGTTGCGGCTGAGCACTTCTGCCAGGCGCAGGTTGTCGCTGAGGCAGTGGTCGCGGCGAGCGGTGAGCAACTTCAGCTCGGTGTTGCGCCCGCCCAACTGATCCCAGAGTTGCCGGCTCATGTTGGACATATAGGCCAGCGGGTTGATGAAATACAGCTCTTGCTCTGCCTGTTGGGGATCCCAGCCGGTGACAGAGCCGAGAGCCGCCACATCGTAGGGCCCCCCCAGAGCCAAGCAACGGCGCACTAGGCCGGGATGCCGACAGGTGAGGTTGACAGCATGGGTAGCTCCCAGGGAAAACCCAGCCACCACCAGAAACTCATTTTGCGCCTCGGCCTTGGCGTAGGGGATCAGCTCTTCTACCCAGTGCTGCTCCAGCAACAGCCAACGATCCCGCCGTTGGGGCAAGTCCAGCTCGCGGTTGAACAAAGTCTCCCAATCTAGGGTTTCCACGCAAAAAGCCTGCAAATAGCCCTGTTCCAGATGATGGCTGAGGCTGGCAATAATGCCGCGATCTTCCACGTCAAAAAAACGCCCGTTGCTGGTGGGCAGACAGATCAGCGGGTAGCCGTGATGCCCGAAGTGGAGCATCTCCATTTCCCGGCCCAAGATCTGAGAGGGAAAGCGCAAGTAGCGGCGAGCGTAGGCCATGAAAAACGGGGAAGGGATCCTCAAGAAATACCCAACCTTTCCGGGGGAAGCATTCTGCTCTGCCTGGTCGAGAAAGGCAAAGGGCACTCTCTGGAAAGGTCCACAAGAGCCACCAGAACAGATGGGAGCAGACCTGACCAACTGACAGGAACCTCAGGAAATTTCCGTGAACAGATCCTTGAGGGCCGTGCGGGCGGCCAAGTGCTTGCGGGTGGACTCGAGAATTTCGGCTTCCCGGCGCAGCCGCCTTTCGGTACTGACCATTTCCAGCAGAGCTTGCTGCTCTTGGGGGGCCCCATGGAAGTGGCTAGCCACCCAGTAGGACAGTTCTATGGGGGTGGTGGGGAGCTGCTCCGGCAACTGTGCATCCCGCTCCATTAGCTTGCCCGAGAGACGCACCACATCTTGAAGGAGAGTGGTAACCTGGCGCACCCAGCTCTGCAGGTCATCGGAAGGGGTGGTCGGCTCATCCTCAATCCATTCCACCAGCCCCACCCGGAAGGGTTTTTCCCGCACGTAATCCAAGACGCGGAAGCGCTGCTGCCCCAAGGTCAAAATGTCCATGCGGTCATCCGGCAATCGCTGCACCTGCAACACCTCAGCACAACAGCCCACCCGCACTGGGGATCCCGTCTGGGGATTGAACATCAGCACCCCAAAGCGGCGATCCGTCTCCAGAATGGTGTTGATCATCATGCGGTAGCGGTACTCGAAAATGTGCAGCGGCAGAGGTCGGCCCGGAAACAGCACCACCTCCGGCAAGGGAAACAGCGGTAGCTCGCGAACATCCACGGAAGAAGAAGGCATAGGGCTTGTGCTTCTCGCTGTACTGAGTCTAGCCCATCTTTATTGGCCAATCTTTATCTCTGCTAAAGGTAGGGGATTGACAGGGAGGGGATCCCTCAAGAGAAGCGGTGGTGCCAGACTGTGATGGCAATCGCCAAGGCATCGGCGGCATCATCCGGGCGGGGCAAGCTGGGCAGGTTGAGTTCCCGGGCCACGGCAGCTTGTACAGCCTGCTTGTCGGCGCGTCCGTAGCCTGTCAAACTTTGCTTGACTTGGGCGGGCGTAAACTCCACCGGCAACAGATGATGCTGGGCCAAGGTGAGCAGGATCACGCCACGGGCTTGGGCGATGGCAATGGTATTGCCCATTTTGTAGAAAAAAAGTTTTTCCAGCCCCACCTGATGCGGGCGCAGTTGGCGCAGCAACTGGCTCAAATCCTCGTGCAGCGTTTGCAGCCGCTCCGGCATCGAGTGTTGGCTGGGGGTGCTGATCACCCCATAATCCACAGGTTTCAACCCCGCAGATCCCGCCAGAATGCAACCAAACCCCATGGTTCCCAGACCTGGATCTAGGCCGAGGATGCGCTGCTCAGGTGGGGTGTCTCCTCTGTCGGCGAGGGGCGGGGGGATCTGACAAGGGCTATGGCCTGCCGGGTGACTGCGCATGATTGGGATGATCGGTGTGCAGGTAGGTCAGGCCCGAGATCAGGGTGAGAACCACCGCCACCCAAAAACAAGGGATCCCTCCCGGCCACCCCAAAATCAGCAAAGCAATGGCCAGTATTTGGGTTACCGTCTTGGCTTTGCCCCAGAGATTGGCGCCGCGGATCTGGCTCTGGTTGACCCGCCAGCCGGCGATGGCCAGCTCCCGCCCCACCAGCAAAAACACGCCCCAAGCGGGGATCCGCCCCAGTTCCAGCAGGCCCAGCAGCGGCGCCAACACCAGCAGCTTATCCACCAGAGGATCCAAAAACTTGCCCATATCGGTTACCAAGCCATAACGGCGGGCCAAATGGCCATCCAGCCAATCGGTTGCTGCCGCCAGCAAAAAAGCCCAGAGGGCCAATCTCTCTCCCCAAGGGGACTGCAGGCTCAGCCCCAGCAAAACAAAAGGGATCCCTGCCAGCCGCAGCAGGGTGACGGCGGTGGGCAGGTTCACCCACTCCAGCTTGGCACGTTGGACGGCGCTGGGATTCTCCACCTTCGGATCTGGCCTCAAGGATCAGAACTATCAGAATTATCGGTAACGGCCCAGGCGCTCGGTGAGCAGGTGGTAAAACCCCTGGGCATCCACCCCAAAAGCCACCTGAACATTGGCGAGGCGACCACTGGATCCCCAGCGATCCACCACCGTCCGGCCCAGGTTCAAGGGGCTAGCCGTTTCCACCTCGACGTAGCAGGGCTTGAGCTCGAACAACTGCGGCTGTAACAGATAGGCAATCACACAAGGGTCGTGCAATGGCCCTCCCGGTAGCCCGTAGCGTTCTACGTCGACCTTACCGTAAAAGGTGAGCATATTGGCCACCGTCTGCCCAACGCGGGTGCCCAGGGCGCGGATGCGCTCAATCCGCTCCGGCGTGCTGAGGACCTGTTGGGTGACGTGCAAGCCCAGCATCACCACCTCCGGGATCCCGGCGCTGAGCACGATCTGGGCGGCGTGGGGATCGGTGAGGATGTTGAACTCGGCTGCCGGGGTAACATTCCCCTCAAAGGCGGATCCCCCCATAAACACCAGCCGCTGGATGCGCTCCACAATCCGAGGCTGCTGCACCAGGGCCACTGCCAAGTTGGTCATCGGGCCCAGCAAAGCCAAGGTAACCGGCTCAGGGGCAGCCATCAGGGTTTCAATCAGATACTCCACCGCATGCTGGGATCCCAAAGGCATCTGGGGCTCCGGCAGATCCGCTCCATCGATCCCGGTTTTGCCATGCACCTGCTCGGCGGTTTCCAGAGGGCGCAAGAGGGGGCGGGGGCAGCCGGCATACACCCCCATCTGCGGCTGACCGGCCAATTCACAGATCTGTCGAGCATTGCGGCTGGTTTTGTCCAAGGAGACATTGCCAGCCACCGTGGTAATGCCCAGCAATTGCAGCTCTTCTGGCGACGCCATAGCCAGCAGCAGAGCCACCGCATCGTCTTGGCCAGGGTCACAGTCGATGATCAGGGGCACCATAGGGATCTCGGCAGCAGCTCACTCACCCCTAGTTTAGGTTTTTCTCCCGCTCTTTTCCTCTGGCCGGTGAGCGCGGATCCCGGTCAGATTTAAGATAGGAAATATATCTTCATCCTTTGTCTTGTTGCCTGACACCCATCCACTGCGCATCAACCTGTTGCTGGATTGGGAGCCGCCAGCAGGAGAGCCCCTAGCTTGCGAGGACTGGCTACCCCCTGAACGCTTTGTTGTCGAGTGTTTTCAGGATCAAGCTACCTTCCTAGAGGCTCTCAGAAAACAAGACGGCCATGTCGATTGCTTGGTGCTCCTGGTGGATCCCACTCGGCTGCAAGAGCTGCACGATCTGGGCAATCAGCTCTGCGCGTGGGGACTGCTGCTGCCGACGGTGTTGGCGATTGTGCTGGAAGAATCCCACCTGCAAAAGGAAACACCGGAGACGGAAGGAGAGATCCCTGCCACCTCATCTTTGGTGAAAGCATTGCTCAAGCGAGAGCAGTTTTTCTACCACAACGCCACCCTCGTCCGTCCCATTTCGCCACAGGAGCTGAAGGGGCAGGTGCGGGCCGACTGTACCGCTTCGGGATCCCCTTCCGTCTTGGAGCTGCTGGTGGATCGGGCCATCGCCTTGTTTCTGCAGATGTCTCCCACTTGCGGCCTCCCGCAGGGCCCAGTGCATCCCAGCGATCAGCCCTACCTGGCCTACAGCAACCAACAACAGCGACGGCTGGCGGAGAAATTGCGAGAACGGCTGAGCTATGCCGGAGTGTACTATCATCGTGACCCGGAGCTGTTTTATCGCCGCCTTCCGCCCCACGAGCAGCGAGCTTTGATGCAACGGCTGCGCGGCCTTTACCAGGCGATTGTCCTGGAATACTTTCAGTCTCCCGAAACCGCCAATGCCCGCATCGATGAACTGGTGGCCTTGGCCTTTTTTGCCGATATCGGCGCTGCTCAACTGCTGGAGCTGCACATGAACTTGATGGAAGACTTTGCCAAACAATTGAAACTGGAAGGCCGCAGCGAAGAGATCCTGCTGGATTACCGCCTTACCCTGATCGATGTGATGGCCCACCTGAGCGAAATGTACCGCCGCTCCATTCCCAAAACCGCTCCAAGGGATCCTTAGATATGTCCACTCGCAAAGCCTATGTTCTCAAGCTCTACGTGGCGGGCAACACCCCCAATTCTCTGCGTGCCCTCAGCACCTTGCAAGACATCTTGGAAAAGGAGTTCCGCGGCGTGTACACCCTGAAGGTGATCGATGTCCTGAAAAATCCGCAACTGGCAGAGGAAGATAAGATCTCGGCAACGCCGACCTTGGCCAAAATCCTGCCGCCACCGGTGCGGAAGATTATTGGCGATCTGTCCAACCGCGAGAAAGTGCTCATCGGCCTGGATCTGCTCTACGAAGAATTGGACGAAGAGGCTTGAGACAGGCTGCAGGAGCAAGGAGAGTGGGATGAACCAGTCATTGGGGCCTTCTGAGCCAGAAAAGCCACAAGATAACACCGCAGAGGACTCCACCGAACCAACCCCAGACAACCACCGGGCGGATCTCTCAGAGCTGCGAGGGATCCCCAAAAAACAGACGGGCATTGAGGGCTTTGAAGACATCAGTCACGGTGGGCTACCCCTGGGACGCACCACCTTGGTCAGCGGCACCTCCGGCACCGGCAAAACCCTGTTTGCCATGCAGTTCCTTTACAACGGCATCGTGAAGTATCAAGAGCCGGGGATCTTCGTCACCTTTGAGGAAACCCCCGCCGATATCATTCGCAATGCCTCCAGCTTTGGCTGGGATCTGCAGGCCCTCATCGACAGGGGCCAACTGTTTATCCTGGACGCTTCCCCCGATCCCGAAGGCTATGAGGTGAGCGGCAATTTCGATTTGTCGGCCCTCATCGAGCGCATTCAGTACGCCATTCGCAAATACAAAGCCAAGCGGGTCTCCATCGACTCGGTGACGGCCATCTTTCAGCAGTACGACCCTGCCGGTGTGGTGCGGCGGGAGCTGTTCCGCCTGACGGCCCGCCTCAAGCAGGCCAACGTCACCACCGTCATGACCACGGAGCGCACCGACGAGTACGGTCCCATCGCCCGCTACGGTGTGGAAGAATTCGTCTCCGACAACGTGGTGATCCTGCGCAACATCCTGGAAGGAGAGAAACGGCGGCGCACCATCGAGATCTTGAAGCTGCGGGGCACCACCCACATGAAGGGGGAATATCCCTTCACCATCACCAATGACGGGATCAACATCTTCCCCTTGGGAGCCATGCAACTGACCCAGCGCTCCTCCAACGTGCGGGTCTCCTCCGGCATCGAGAAGCTGGACGAAATGTGCGGCGGCGGTTTCTTCAAGGACTCGATTATTTTGGCCACCGGCGCCACCGGCACGGGCAAAACCTCGCTGGTGAGCAAATTCCTGGAGCGGGGCTGCCTGGATGGGGAACGCTGCATTCTCTTTGCCTACGAAGAGTCGCGGGCGCAGCTGTCCCGCAACGCCTCCTCGTGGGGCATTGACCTGGAAGAGTTCGAGCGGCAGGGCCTCCTCAAGATCATCTGCGCCTACCCAGAATCTGCCGGCCTGGAAGACCACCTGCAGAAGATCAAAACCGAGATGATGGCCTTCAAGCCCTCCCGCATGGCCATCGACTCCCTGTCAGCCCTGGCGCGGGGAGTGAGCCAAAATGCCTTCCGCCAGTTTGTAATCGGGGTAACTGGCCTGGCCAAGCAGGAGGAGATCACCGGCTTTTTCACCAACACCACCGACCAATTCATGGGATCCCATTCCATCACCGAATCCCACATCTCCACCATCACCGACACGATTATCCTGCTGCAATACGTGGAGATCCGCGGAGAGATGGCCCGCGCCCTCAATGTCTTCAAAATGCGGGGCTCCTGGCACGACAAAGGGATCCGCGAGTACCTCATCTCCAATGCGGGCATCCAAATCCGCGATTCCTTCCGGGGCTACGAGCGCATCATCAGCGGATCCCCGACCCGCATCAATGTGGATGAGAAAAACGAGCTCTCCCGGATTGTGCAAAACGTCCAGGCCCTCGAGGAAGAAGGGTTGTGAGCGGTTACAACAGTTCCGTGAGTGGGCGCGGCAACAGACCCGTTGAGTCAAGCGAATTTCCAACACCGCTCAACACCGCGCAAGCCCTGCACTTGCGGCTGGCAGGGAGGGATCGGCCCAGACAAGGATTTCCCCGCGGCCAATGGCGAACAGTGGTAACCCACCTACAAATTGGGTAGTATGCCTCTAGCAGTAGCGCAAAGGGCGGGGTTTCCCGGTGTGTTTAGCTTTTTCGGTGGTTCCAAAACCCGAACCATGCTTGGGGTGGACATCAACCCCGAGCGCATCGCCGTTGCCCAACTGAAAAAGCAGGGCAATGGTCGCTATCGTCTAGCCCACTACCACAGCGTGGACATGCCGGAAGGGGCGATGATCGAAGGACGCATCCTCGATCCGAGCACAGTTGGCTTGATCCTGATGAATTTGCTCAATGAAAACAAAGTGCCCACCAACCTGCCGGCAGCCACAGCAGTGCCCGTAAGGGAGGCCATCGTTCGTCTCATTCGCCTGCCTGCCGACCTACCTGCCGATGAGCTGCGCCGGGTGGTTTTGGAGCAGGAGGCCGAACTTTACATTCCCTATCCGCGGGATCAGGCGGATGTCGACTACCAGCCCTTGGGTCTCGATCTTTCCCAGGATGGCATTGAGCGCATCGAAGTCTTGCTGGTGGCCATCCCCAAAGAGGTGGTGGACAACTACCTGGAGGTGCTGCAGGTGGCCAACTTGCAGGTGCGCTGTGTGGAGCTGGCCAGCTTCTCCCTCATTCGCACCATCCGCGATCAGCTAACTCAGTACGGCCCCCAAGAGGCCGTGTTGCTCAGCTCCATCGGCTACGACAGCAGCGAGATCAGCATTTTGGTGAACGGGATCCCGCAATTTACCCGCACCGTCAACATCGGCACCATCCACATGCGGCAGGTGCTGGCCCAATCCCTGAATCTGCCGCTTAGCCGCACCGGCGACCTGTTGCGAACTCTGAGGTTACCCTTGATCAACCCCACCGATATTTTGGCCACGGGAGAACAGCCAGCGCCCAGCAATCCCGGTGTAGCAGCAGTAACGCGCGTTGTCTCCGATTTGGCGGATGAACTGAAGCGCTCCATCGACTTCTTTACGAGCACAGAAAGCAGCTCGCCTGTGGTGAAAGTACTGCTGGCCGGAACTGGGGCAAGCATCGGCCAAATCGACGGCTTCTTATCTCAGTCGTTGAGCGTGGCGGTGGAGTTGGCGGATCCCTTTGGCAACATTGTCGTGCCGGATTCCGTGGAACTGCCCCTGGAGGAACGCCCAGCAATGGGAGTGGCCCTGGGGTTGGCGCTGCGGGAAGACACCAAGTAGTGGCAGCGCAAGATAACCCAACCGATGGAATAGCGCACAAGGCGGTTAAAGAGATGTACACACCGGAGATCAATTTCCTCAAAGAAAGGCCGGATGTCCTCACCACAGCTCGAACAGGTGGGGGAGCAGTAGCCGCGACTGGGGCCGCAGAGGGATCCCAGAATTGGATCCCGGCCATTGGCCTGGGGGTTGCTGTTGCTGCTGTAGCGATGGGAGCTTTTTGGTATTTCCAAGACAGCTTTTCCCGCCAGAGAGAAACCTTGAGGGCGGAGCGGGCTCGCCTTGACAGTGAGCTCAGCACAGCCAATGCTGAGTTGTCCCAGCTGCAGAATGCCAATCAAGAGCTGCAAACCATTCGCGCCCAAACGGAAGGGTTCCGCTCCTTTCTGGGATCCGTCCAGCCTTGGTCGGCCATCTTGGAAGAGCTGCGGCGCAAGATCCCCGGCCAGGGGGTATGGATAACCAACATCAGCGCTTCCGGGGATACCGTCAATATCCAAGGAGGGGCGCTGGACTTTCCCCTGGTGAACGACTTTTTGCTCACCCTGCTGGATTCCAACTTTGTTACCAGCGCCGTCCTGAACAGCAGCTCCCGGGTGGACGGCACAGACGTAACCGAGCCCAGCGTTACCTACGGCATAACCGTAACCATCCGTACCCTGGGGGATCCTGACCCAGAATTTACCCGCGAGCTGGAGCAGCGGGGAGCGATAGGCTTGGTTGAAAAGATCCGCATTTTGCGTCGAGTGGAGGCGAACTGATGACTGGATCGGTTGAAGGTTTTCCCGACGAACAACTGGTGGTTCCCCCGGCAGGGCCGCCGGTACTGCTGGGCGTGGAGCTGACCCCCATTCGAATTGGTCTTTTAATCGGGATCACAGGGCTAGGCGCGGCGGGGTTTCTGGCCTTCACCCAACTTCGCCCCTTGATCGAGGAGGTACAGGCTTTGGAAAGGGAGGTAGCCAACAAAACCACCCAGTTGCAGGACATAAAGAGCCAGATTGCCAGTTTGCAAGATGTGCCCAATCAGGTCGAGAGAGCTCGCGTGGAGCGGGAACAGATCAGTGCCCTGCTCTCCACCCCCGAGAATGCCGACACGCAACTGCTGGATCTCAACCGGCTGGTGCAGGGGCAGCCCAACAGCGAGCTGCGCAGCTTTAGCCCTTCTCCACTGACTCCAGCGTCTTCGGCCAATCCGGAAGTGCCTGGGATCATCGCTCCCGCCATCCAAGTGCAGACCACCCGTGTCGCTCTGCGTGGCCCCTATACGGAGCTGATCAATCTGATGGGAGATATAGAACGTCTGCGCACGCTGTTCCGGGTGAGCAACATCAGCTTAAATCCTGTTCAAGACACAGGGGAACTGGACGCTGCTTTTGATTTGATTGCCTACATCTACAACAAAGACGTTCCGTTGGGCACTGCTCCTCCACCTGAAGGGCAAACGGCACCTGGTCAGTAGCCCAGCCATGCCTTGACTCAGGGGGAGATCCTGCCAGTGCGGGATCCCCTCTGGTTTTCAGAAGACGGGAACAACCGCCGGTTCAGCACGGATAGTGTTGCCGAATCGAAGATCTGGGAAAAATTTCTTCCGAAACGGCTACAGGTAGTGGCAAAGTCCGAGATTTCGGCTTTGATCAGGGAAGCACGGGGTGAACGAGGCCAAAGGCACCCGTGGCGAGGTGAAGCAAGAATACGACTGGGTGAAGGAGTGAGGTGTGAGGATGATGAACCGTCGAGTTGCTTATGGGTGTGCGTTGGGCTTGATCCTGTCCCTGCCCCCATTGGCCTTAGAAAGCCGGGTCAATGAGGCAGCCGCTCAACAGTTGACCTCCGCAAACCCGCAACGCCTCAGCCGCATCACAGATATCCGCCTGGTGCCCAACGGCAACCGCATGCAGTTGGAGATCAACACCGAAGGGGGCGCTCGCCCACAGGTGTTCTTTACCCAGCAGGGACAATCTTGGATTGGGGATATCACCAATGCCCAACTGGACGGGGGCCAAAGCCGCTATCGTCAAGAGTCCCCATTGCCAGGGGTGCGTTTTCTCGAGGCCCGCCAGTTGAGCAACGACAGCGTGCGGATAGAAATAGCCGGTGTGGCCGCAGCTCCCCAAGGCTTGCTGGCTCGGCGCAGCCCGACGCAGTTGGTCTTCGACTTTGAGGGCCTACCCTCTGCTCCACCGGCCCCCCTAGCGGCGGTTCCCCCTCAACCCTCGTCCAACCCAGTAGCGCCCGGCCAACCGGCGTCACTAAACCGACCTCAGCCCGTGGCTCCTGCCCCTGCCTCCCAACCGGTCGCTCAAAACCCTGCCCCTCCGCAGACAGCTCAAGCGGCTCCTCCTGCACCTGCTGTTCCTGCTGCACCCGTGATTTCTCAGGTGCCTTCTGTAGGCCAGCTTAACCAACCTCAGCTGCCTTCGAGAGCTACTGATCCCAGTGCGTCTCCGTTTCAAGGTCGAGCAGTGGCTCCTCCGGCCGGAGATCTTGCTGTCGGCAATATTATTCCGGCTCCCCCTCCAGTTGACTTGGGTTCAAATGCCACAATTACCTTAACCCTCAAGGATGCCCCTGTGGGTGATGTGTTGAGTCTGCTGGTGCGTCGAGCTGGACTGAACGTAGTTCTCAATGACGTCCCTCCAGACCTGACGATTTCCTTAGATGTGGCTGATTCACCTCTACAAGAAACATTTAACTTTATTTTGCGCCTGAAGGAACTTCAAGCATCTCGTTCAGGGCAAACGGTTTTTATCGGCACTACACTCCCTGGAGTTAGCCAGCAGATTGTCAAAACCTATAGACTCAATCAACTGAGAATCGAAGAAACAGAGCAAACTTTTGTCTTTAACGCTTCGGGAACTGCAGGGGGAGGAGGAACAGTTGAAATCAATGCTAGGCAACTAAGTATTACTCCGAGTGAAATCAGAAATAGAATCCAGGGAATCTTGGAAGCATCAAACATTCCTTTAGATCAACAGTCGGCAATTCAGGCAGATCCAAGAACAAATTCGCTAACTATTGTTGCCACACCTACCCAACATGATGTAATTGCAGCATATCTTGCGCAAATTGACTTGAGAAGTCGACAGGTTTTAATTAGTGCTAGGTTTATTGAGATCAACCTAGATAATAATTCTAATCTAGGAGTTGCACTGGGTAGTGCATCTGGCAACTTTGCTCTGGGGTCTGGAGATAACACTGTCTTCGGTGGAACTCCTCTTGACCAACCTGCAGGATCCTCAGTTCCTAATGTTGGTTCTGTTCCTGCTGTAGGGACTGGAGGCTCACTTGTGTTTAACACCTTGAATCGATTACAGCAATCTCTAGCAGCTCGTATAGATGCAGCCATTGCTTCAGGAACAGCTAAGATATTGGCCGATCCAAAAGTAGTAGTCGCGAATAACACTGGCGCAGCTATTGTGGTTGGCCAGGAAGTTATTACCAATAGGAGATTGCAAACAGATCCTGCGACTGGCATATCAACTGTCGTTTTTGAGAAAGGAAATGCGGGAGTCAATTTACTCATTCAGAATGTCAGGATCGATGATAACGGCTACATTACGCTCAACCTTCTTCCACAGATCTCATCTATTGGCAGTCAAATTACACTTTCTGATGGCACTGTTATTAGTTTGCTCAATCAGCGTTCTGTCGGAACATTGCAAACCAGACTTAAAGATCGAGAGACACTATTTCTTGGAGGATTGATACAAGAGGAGGATCGAGTATCTGTTGATAAAGTCCCACTTCTTTCTGAAATTCCTTTACTTGGCTCCCTCTTCCGCAGACAAAACACAACAAATACTAGAAGTGAGGTTGTCGTCTTGATTACTCCAGTTATATTGGAAGATTAAGGCGAAATACAGAATTTCATCGTTTTTGGCCATCCACTTTTATGAGATGAATTGTGCATCAATGCTGAGTTTGAACTCTCGCTATCGACCTTGGGTCAGGCTGGGATCCTTGCTGCTTAGCTTCGGGCTGGCTTTGATTTTGGCATGGGCAAGAGTAGGCTGGACACAAACCCATCGCATTTCTCTATCGGTACAAGGGCAGAGTTATTCACAACTAGTGGAACAATCGCGTCCTTTGGTTTGGCAAGCTTTGGCCCAACAATTTCAAGCTCAACCGCAGTCAGAGCAAATCACTTTGGAGGTATTGGGACAAGCTGGGGAACAACAAGTACCCCTATTCACAGTGCGAATGCCTCGTAGCGTTTGGCAGCAGGCCCCCTCTCCTGCTCAACTGGAACAATTCAGCACTTTTTATCCTAATACGTTGGCTCTTTTACAGCCGCGAGCACCGCTGCAGCAAGCCCAGGTAGAATCTACTGCTCCCTTTGCAAATGGAATTACATTGGTCTCCAGCAATCCTTCCAATGGCCAAAGAGGGATCCCAATTGACCAAAATATCCATCTGCGTTTTGATCGACAGCTTCCAGCCGGAATAACAGGTCTAGCCTTCGGGATCCAGCCCCCTGTGGAGGTGGCCTTTGACATTCAGGGAAACGAGCTGATCTTTCAGCCTTTACAGCTACTCAGCTACAGCACAGATTACAGAATACTCTTGCCTGCAGCCAAAGAGCTGGATTTACAAAAGCCCATAGAATTGACTTTCCGCACCGAGCCTCAGTACAGTTACCAGCGAGATATTAAGCCCTTGCTAGAAGCCAGTTGTGTAGGTTGTCATCAGCAGGCCGGTCGGATGCGGCGCAGCCCTTTAGATAGTTATGCTGCGGTGATGCGTTATGTAACGCCGGGATCGGAAAATAGCGAGTTGCTCAAACCGCGTTGGTTAGCTCGTCATGCTGTCATCCAGCGAGCTGCAGGGATCCGTTTGAATGGGGGGGGAGTGGATGCCCTGAGTTTGTTGTCGCAGGGCAGGGAAGGAGCTGAACCTACGCCCAGGGTTCCTGTGAGTGATCCCCAGGGAGAGTCTCCCGGATCTTTTATCGGACGCAGTGGATCCCCAGAATTGGCCTATATTCGTCGCAACGGCACCGGCATGGATCGCCTAGGTCACTTGAGCGCTGATGAAATTCAAATCCTGCGTACCTGGATTATTCAGGATCAAGCGGCTGAGGCCCATAAGAGTTAGCCTGATGGGCTGGAGAGTCTTTACCAACAAAGATCCCTTGCTCGTTTGTTTACTTTAAGATTAGGAACCTACGAGATCAATTTGATGACAACCCCCATAGAGGATCGGCTAGACCGGATTGAGCGTGTTGTAGAAGTTTTGGTGAACCAGCAGAGGGAAGTGCTGGGGCGCGTCGATGGGTTGTCTCACCGGGTGGATAGCTTGACCGAGCAGGTGGATAACCTCACGGATCGAGTAGACAACCTGACTAACCGAGTAGATAGCCTGACCGACAGGGTGGATAACCTCTCCCAAAGTGTCAGCAAACTTTCCGCCGATGTCGATAAGTTGGGCTTCAAGTTCGACACTGCTCAATCGGTTGGGGAGCGGCTAGAGCGGCTGGCAACCAGCTTGATCGCAGGAGCCACGATTAGCATCATTGCCGGGGTTATCCTTGTGCTGCTCAGAGAGGGATCCCGTTAATTCTTTCCCGCCCCCTCGATGGAAAAAAACAGGGATCCCAGCCAATGGGATCCCTGGTTATCCTTCCTCTAGTGTTTCAGTCCTCAACACACCTTCCCTATGAGATGCTCTGATTCTAAGAGCCGACCCGTGAAAAAGTCGTGAAACTGACAGATGAGGTGGAAGGTTAAGCCTTGCTCAGGTGGTCAGGGATCCACCTCGGGCAACAAGCGCCAATTCCACCTGATTTTCTTGGGGCTGCCCCAGTTGCACCTCCACATCTCGGCCAAAGAAGCCTTGCATTTTTTTCTGGTAGCTTTCCTGCCATTGTTGGAAGGGAACCTTGGGGGAATCGAACAGAAGCACCAAGGTATACCGGCCATCTCGCAGCTCTTCTCTGTACCCTCTCACCTTGGGCAGATCTGCTTCTAGGGGGCCGCGCAGACCCAGAAACTCCAGGGCATCTTCCAGGTGGGCATTAGCCCCGTAGCTATATTTGGTGATATCGGCGCGGACTTGCTTTTGAATTTCCGTGGCCTGCTGGGCGCGGGCTTGGATCACCTCGAGAGAAGGGGCGGCCAGGGCAGGTACCGGCTTGAGTTCCACTACCTTCATGGTCACCCCTCCCAACAGCAAGGGGATCCCGGCAAACAGGCCGATGAGATTGAGGGTGGGATCGTTGTAGTGGGCAAAGCCCCAAGCCGTGGCGGCAGCCCCGGCCAGCAACACGAGAGTGCTCAGGGGGAAGGGCAGTTTTTCAAACATACAGGAGAGGAAGAAAGGCCACCTGAAAACCCAGGCTAGCAGGAAAAGCGCCGGCGGTGGACTTAGCCTCCATTGGGATGGATAATCACAAAATGCCCACCTGGTGTGTTGAGGAGTGGTCTGTGGTTCTGTCCAATCTGTCCAAAATCTCCCGTCATTTGCGCTCGCTGGATCGCAAAGCCCAAGAGCGAGCACCTCTTTTTGAGGCCATCCGCCACTATTGCAGCTTGGACAAAGCTCCTTTTCATACGCCAGGCCACAAACAGGGACGTGGGATCCCTGCCGACTTGCGGACCTTTCTGGGAGAGAACGTCTTCCGGGCGGATCTGACCGAGTTGCCAGAGGTGGACAACCTCCACGATCCCGATGGGGTGATCCGGGAGGCCCAGGAGCTGGCTGCAGCGGCCTACGGCGCCGATCGCAGTTGGTTTTTGGTCAACGGTTCCACCTGCGGCGTGGAAACACTGGTGATGGCGGTGTGTGATCCGGGAGACAAGATCCTCTTGCCGCGCAACTGCCACAAATCCGCCATTGCCGGGGTGATCCTCTCTGGGGCGGTGCCGGCCTATATCGAGCCGGATTTTGACCCGGAGCTGGGCATTGCCCACGGGATTACCCCAGCCGGTTTGGAGGGGGCCTTGGCGGAGCATCCCGATGCCAAAGGCGTTTTGGTAGTCAGCCCCACCTACTACGGGGTTTGCTGCGACCTGGAATCTCTGGCAGCCATCGCCCATGCCCACGGCCTGCCGCTGCTGGTGGATGAGGCCCACGGGCCCCACTTTGGGTTTCATCCGCAATTGCCCATCTCGGCCCTAGAAGCCGGTGCGGATCTGGTGGTGCAGTCCACCCACAAGGTGATCTCCGGCATGACCCAGGCCTCGATGCTGCACCTCAAGGGATCCCGTATCGACCCCAACCGGGTGCGCAACATTCTGCAACTGCTGCAATCGACTAGCCCCAGCTATGTGCTGATGATGTCGCTGGATGTGGCACGGCGGCAGATGGCACTGGAGGGAGAAGCCCTGCTGGGCCAAGCCTTGGCTTTGGCAGATCAAGCCCGCGCCCGTCTCAACCGCATCCCCGGCTTGCGCTGTTTTGGCCCAGAGCGTATCGGCTCCACCCCTGGTTTTTTCGATTTCGACCGCACCCGCCTCACGGTAACGGTGACAGAGCTGGGGTTGTTCGGCTTCGACGCTCACGACTGGGTTAACGATCACTTCCACGTGCAGCCGGAGATGTCCACCCTGCACAATGTGGTCTTCATTGTCAGCATCGGCAATACCCAGCGAGACATTGACCGCCTGGTGGAAAGTTTCGCCGCCCTGTCGCAACATTTTCAGGGATCCCGCCCATCCAGAGCGGCAATGGAAAAAATGCAGCGGCTGGCACAACTGCCCCGTCCTTGCTTGCCACCACAACGGCTATCACCCCGGGAGGCTTTTTTTGCTCCCATTCAGCGGGTGCCTTTCCAAGAAGCAGTGGGCCATATCTGCGCCGAGATCATCTCCCCCTATCCACCTGGGATCCCGATTTTGGTGCCGGGAGAAGAGGTGACCCAAGAGGCGGTGGACTATCTGCTGTTGGTGCATGAGGCAGGAGGCTTTATCAACGGCCCAGAGGATGTGCGCCTGCAGACCCTGAAAGTGGTCAAGGCAAGGACCTAATGCTCTCCTAGCGGGCTTATGGACGGGTTTTTGCCGTTTGCGCTGGGGGGAGCAGCGGCAGGGAGTTTGCCGGGGTGCCGGGGCGGCGGGCTACCTTCACCCGATCCACCCGTGGCCCCTCCATGCGCACCACCTGAAACTCCATCTCTTGGTAGGTGAACTTTTCCCCAGCACGTGGGATCTTCTGCATGTGGTAGATCAAAAAGCCCCCCAGCGTTTGGTAATCCTCGTGCAGAGGCAGGTTGAGGCCACAGCGCTCGTTGATCTCTTCAATATCTAGCTGAGCCTGGATGAGCAAGGTATTTTCGTCAAGTTCTTGGATGTCCGGCTCCTTGGTGTTGGGATCCGGGCCATCGGAGAGCTTGCCGACGATCTCCTCCACCAAGTCTTGAACGGTAATCAGGCCCGCCGTGCCGCCAAACTCATCCACCACCACCACCATCGGCCAGTGGTGCTGCCTCATTTCGGGCAACAGTTCCGCAATTGGCTTGTTCTCCGGCTCAAAGTGGGCCTCGCGGATAAAAGGCGTGATGGGGCTGTGGAGGTCGATGGATCCCTTGGCCAGCTCCCCAATAACTTCCTTGACGTGGATCAGCCCGCGGATGTCATCCAAAGACTCGCCGTAGACCGGGTAACGGGAGTGTCCTGATTCGGCCACCTCGGCCAGCACTTCTTGCACCGTTGCAGTTTCTGGCACAGCGTCGATGCTGGTACGCGGGATCATCACCTCGCTGGCCACCGTCTCGCCAAACTCGAAGATGTTGCTCAACAGCTCTCGCTCTTCCGCCTCGATGTTGCCCGACTCCACCGACGAGGCGATCAACAGTTGCAGCTCCTCCACCGTCATGGTGCTGTAAAAGGAGCTGGCCTCCGGAATCTGGACTCCCAAAAGCCGCAGCACACACCGAGAGGAAAAGCGGGGCAGCTCTACAAAAGGTCTTAGGATACGGCTGACCAAACGATTGAGCCAGGCCAGTTGCAGCGCAATCGGCTCGGAATAGAGGATGGCCAGAGTCTTGGGGATCAGCTCCCCTACCACGATCTGAAAATAGGTGAGCAGCGAAAACACCACTACCACCGCCACCCCCTGCATAAGGGCCGGATCCAGGTTCTGAAGCCAAGCCAACTGCCTCAAGGCCAGAAACAGCGTCGGCGCCACTTGCGTAGCCCCGATCCAGCCCAACAACACACTGGCCAGGGTAATGCCCAACTGGGTGGTGGAGAGGGCATATTCCAGTTGCTCTTGGGCTTTTTGCACAATTGCCGCCTGGCGGTTTCCCTCGCTCGCCAACTGCACCATCCGGGAGCGCCGCGCCGATACCAAGGAAAACTCGACTGCGACAAAGAAAGCGTTGATGACCAGAAGACCGATGACCCAAAGGAGACTAAGCGACGCATCTCCCCACGAAAGCTCAGTGTTGGGGAAAGTAGCCGCCGAGGCTAAAGGGGGGTCGTCCATCAGGGGGAGCAGCAAGACGGATAGACAGCATTCTAGCTCAGCCTGACCCCACCACCTGTCCCTAGCCAGCTGTCGAACCGGCTTCAGCCATCAGGCAGCTACCGTGTAGACGCTTTCCCCATGCCCAAAAGGAAAGGGATCCCTGACCTTTGCACAACCCAGCTTTCGCAGTTCTCAAGGTCGCTACTTTTTCATCAAGCAGTAGCAGCTACAGCCTTTTCCAGCAACGCTCACCCCCGCCTAGGCAAGGGCACCTCCTGAGTGCTAGTCGTCGATATCGACAATGTCACCGGTAGTGGCATCGATCTTGACTTCAATATCGTTGGTAAATTTCACTTCCCAAACTAGGCGTCTATCTTCGCGCTCCAACTCAACTTCTTTGATCACAGCATTGGGAACAGCAGATCGAGCGATCCGAATGGCTTCCTCAATGGGGATAGGCGGAGCAGAAGATTGGGCAAAAGCAGCCCTCCGGCTCCCACCCGTCGACAGCATCGGGCTAGCGGGGGACAAAATGCCAAGCAAAAGTAAGGCAGCAATCGAAAGTTTTGCAGGCTTTATTTACAGCTGCTTGAGCAACCACCTCCTTACCCTACCACCCTGAGACCAAAGAAGCCTTGCCACAAGGAGCATTGCTGCCTTCACAAGGAGTTCACCCCCTTTGCGTCATAGGGTGTAGCTGCTCGGCCCCTCTTCAGCTACGAACTGTTTGCTTCTCCAATCCAACCCTCTCGGAAACTGACTGGCTAAACAACGCTGCTGCGGGGGAGGAATACCTCTACACCTATCCCGCGTGCTGCTACTACAGGCAGGGAAGTCATGCTGACGTTGGAGCTCCCGGCACTGCACGAATCGGTGATAATATTCCTACCTCTCATTCCTACCCCGGTGGGTGCCGACCATGCCAGATTTTCTGCCCTACGCCTACTTTCAGGGCCAGATTGTCCCCTTTGCTGAGGCGAAGATCTCCATTGCCACCCATGCTCTGCACTACGGGACAGCGGCGTTCGGCGGCCTACGCGGGATCCCTGATCCGCAAAACCCGGATCAAGTTCTGGTGTTCCGTCTGGATCGCCATTGCCGACGACTGAGTCAAAGCGCCCGCCTGCTCTGTTTTGATCTCCCTGCTGAACGGATTGAGCAGGTGATCGTCGAGCTGATCCGAAAAAACCGTCCCTCCACGTCTTTCTACATCCGCCCCTTGGTGTACACCTCCGACCTAGGCATCTCGCCGCGGCTGCACAACATTGAGAAAGACTTTTTCGTGTACGGCTTGGAACTGGGGGACTACCTCTCGCCAGAGGGAGTCAGTTGCCGCATCAGCTCTTGGGCCCGGCAAGAGGATCGCAGCCTACCATTGCGGGGCAAGATCACCGGCGCCTACATCACTTCCTCTTTGGCCAAAACCGAGGCGGCGCAGGCTGGCTATGACGAGGCCATTTTGATGAACTCCCAGGGCAAAGTGAGCGAAGCCTCGGGCATGAACATCTTCATCGTGCGCAATGGCGTGCTGATTACCCCCAGCTTCGACCAAGACATCCTGGAAGGGATCACCCGCGACAGTGTCCTCACTCTGGCCCGCGACCTGGGGATCCCTACCCAAGAGCGGCCCGTTGACAAATCGGAGCTGTTCATCGCCGACGAGGCCTTTTTAACCGGCACTGCTGCCAAGATCACCCCCATTCGCCAGATCGAGCAGTACGTCCTGCCCCCCTCCCGCCCCATCACCGAGCAGTTGCGGCAGAAGCTGACGGCAATTACCGAAAATCGGGATCCCGTCTATGCCCATTGGGTGAAGGTGATCCCTCTGAAAGAAAGCTAGTCCCTAGTCGAGGGGAGAAGCGTCATTATTAAACTGAGCACTCTAGATGGGTAGAGGGGGATCCCTTGCACGAAATTTCCATCACCTGGGCCGACTACCACCGCAAAATCGAGGAGTTGGCCGTCAAAGTCTACGAAAGCGGGTGGGAATTTAACCAAATCGTCTGTATTGCCAAGGGGGGGCTGCGCATCGGCGATACCTTGGCCCGTCTTTTCGACCTGCCCCTGGCTATTCTCTCAGCCTCTTCCTACTCGGGGCCCGGTAACCGCCAGCGGGGGCAACTGACCTTCTCGCGGGATCTAGCCATGACCACCGCCAACCTGGGCAGCCACGTGTTGCTGGTGGACGATTTGGCAGACTCCGGCATGACCCTGAAACGGTCTGTCCATTGGCTCAAGCACCACTATGGCTTCTACATCGAGGAGATCCGCACCGGCGTACTGTGGTACAAGGCCGCCTCCGTCTATCAACCCGACTACTATGTGGACTATTTGCCGGATAACCCTTGGATCCACCAGCCCTTTGAGCCCTACGAGCAGATGACGCCCCAGCAGCTGATGCAGTTGCTACGCTCTTCCGGTTAGTTGAATTTGCTCAAATTGGCTTGCTCGCGGCGCCTGCAGTGTCTAACGTCAGTTGGACTTCTTGGCATGAGCTGTCTACTTACGATTGCCCACCCCCACTGCAAGCTCTGTTCCCCAGAAAAGTTGAATGACTTGCTCGTACAACAGAAACCACCCAGCCCTGGAAAGCTCCTTGCTCAACACAAGCAAAAGAGCAAAATTCGGATCCAACTTTCTAAACCGATATCATGTCTGCAACTTTTTCCAGATCTGAAGGATGAATCGCAATAATGTTTAGAGCAGAAACTGGGTATTGCTGAGGTCTGACCCTAGTTAGCTTATTCAGGAAACGATTGTACGTATAAAACTCATAGCCTAAAGGCTCCAGTATTTTAGCTGTAGCAGTTCCGGTAACCTTGGAGACATGTCTGTTCTCGAAAATAATGATAGGGTGGCCGGCGGCAAGTAATTCTAGCCCACCGGAGACAACCTGCTCTTCTGCACCTTCTGCATCAATCTTGATGAGATCAATCTGGGGTTCACCTCTCGAGCGCCAGACAGAGTTCAGAGTAATGAGATTTACAACCTTTCCATCATTCGATACTTGTTCCGGCCTTTGCTTTGAATCGCCGATAGAGTTGAATACACTAGCTCTTTCTTCTTGTAACTGAACAGTGCCTTCATGATCCCCAGCGGCAGCTTCGATAAGGAAGACAACATCTTCTAAGGAGCTGGCACTTATTGTCTTTCGCATACACTGAAGACAAGAAGCCGTGGGCTCAATTGCGATTACACTACCTGTAGGGCCTACCCGATGTGCAGCAAGGAAAGTGTATACCCCAACATTTGCCCCTACGTCGATTACATTCATCCCTGGTCTTAAAAAGTGCTTGCAGAAGCTAATCTCATCCTCAAACCATTCTCCTTGAGCAAGTAAGACGCGGGTGACGATACTTGAAAACGAAGGTTCGAGGAATAACTTGCAATTTTCGTAGTCAAAGTAAAGATCGGGCTGCGCAGGGGAAGAAGCTGTTTTCACTTGAGGTACAACCTCCCACATTGCAATTTGCTTGACCAGACTTGCTTGTTGATGGGTTGGGTCAAGGCCAAGTATGTGGTTGACTGGTATTAGCCCTTCTATCTTTTTCTGCGAGAGAAGCTCAATCGCTACCGCCAGAGCTGCTTGTCTATCATCTGGGTTTATCGAATAAGCTAGGTTCCAAAATCGCATGGCTTCTGGGCTGTACACGACCCCAACGTGAGCAGCCATCCACTTGGCTAGATAGTATAGGTAACTGTATTTTGTATAAGCACCCGGATCCGCAGAACCTTCGCTTTCAACCCAGATAGGAACATCTGTCAACTGAGAAGGTTGCATACTTTGTGCTTCCGTGCATAGAAATTCTAGGAGAGCGTAGGCATCTTCAAAAGCGCGAGAGCGATCGCCCAATACCAATAGGGCATGGATTCGGTTTAGCCAACACGGAACATGATAGGGATCCCTTGCCAAGCCCCTTCGCCACAAAGACAGCGCTTCTTCCCAAGCGGATTGGTGCGTTGAAACCGAAGCATCAGCACTTAGGGATCGAATGAGCTGGATCCCAGCTTGATTCCATTCATCTGGAGTTGAGTACAAGTCGTTGGGGTGAAACGTATAAGTTTCGTGGGATTTACCTTCGAGAATGTGGAAGAAAGCAGCTTCCATGCTACGAGCGTGTTCTCTTGGATCCCAAATTACTGACCAACGACGGGAATCCCTGATATTCCTCTTGATCTGGTTAATCCACTTTGGATCATTGCCCAGTTGGATCCCACGTTGGATAAACTCTTCTACTGACCAAGTGATACAATCTTCAAGACCGATATTTTTTAGCAGACTGTAGCTCATTCGGCCGTAGTAATGGCGACCTACTAAGGTAAGAACTGGCACACCCATGTAGAGAGCTTCCATAGTGTGGGTTGCACCTGTGTAGGGAAAGGTATCGAGAACAAGATCCACCAAAGCTAGTTGGCCCCGGTGCTCTTCCACGCTGCTTGCTTGAGCTAGAAAACGGACGCGATCCAAAACATCCAATTCCTTAGCTCTTTCCTGGTAACGCCTGATAACTGTGGCAATTTCCCCTGAGCCTTTGACAATTAGGATACCGTTAGGTACGGCTTTTAGAATCTGCAGGTGAGCATCAATGCATTCAGGGGTGCGCTTGTAGGCACTGGCCGCAGTTAGAAGAACAATACCTTGCGGATCGATTCTCAGCTTAGCTCTGAAATCTATCTTATCAGCGGGCAGGACGTCCAGATAGTCCACAGCACAGTAGCTAGGCAAGCGGATAATTTTTTCATGGTAATCGGCCTGTGCATCTTCAGGAAGGATATAGGGATCGGCGAAAAAGTAATCAAATTCTGGCAAACCGACAGCATCTCCGCCAAGCCAACCAATTTGGATAGGAGCGGCCCGCAAAGCTGCTACGATGCTGGCATCGTGACTGGTAAGGGAGTCCATAAAAACCATGATATCGATGCGATCCTCACGTGCTTGAGCAGCTACTTGAGGCGGATTGGTTTCTCCTGGAAAAAAGCGAAAATGGAGATTTTCGTGAGAGCGAAACTTTTGATACATATTGTCATGACTGGCCATATCTTCATTTTTCCACCCCTGGTAGTAGTAGTAGACAACGTCCAGAAGATCGCGAGATAGGTTCCTGAGAGTAGCCTCACTGAGAAAGCCAACCGAATGTCGCTGAAAGCAGTTACCCAGAAAGCCTACCCTCAGCTTTCGCTTAGTTCTGCCAGATCCGCAGTAGTCTTGCTGATTCTTCTGCCAATATTCCGACCAAAGAAAGTCTCGCTGAGAAGCCATTAAGCTTAGGCAGTCGTTAAAGATTCTACCACCAATTTGTTGGTAATGACGAATCAGAGAGCGATCGTCAGTTAGATAACTCCAACAAAAGCAAACTCGAAATATAATGGATTTGGAAATTGTTAAGCTCTCAAGTAGATTTTCGTCATCAATTTTTAAGGACTCTAAGTTAGTTTCCCTTGACAAAATCAAGTCTATAATTTTTTGAATAACAAGGTTTATCCGTTCTGGCTGGGCAGCATGGATCAACTTTTCCAGCGATTCTGATAGAAGGGATAGACGAAGAGTAAAGTTCTCTTGCACCTGTGAGCTCTCGGCCGCCGTGATGAGAGCTTCTCCTAAAATGGAATAGCCATTACTGGTAGAGTTCTGGAAGAAGGCGCGGGCTGCCCTCTGAAAAAAGTCACCGATTAAGTCCTCTATTGTCCACAAACCTTCATAGCGCTTCGCCTGCTCGGGATCCGCAGCATGAGCCAGTTGGGCCAGTAAAGCGGCAAATCCGGATTGTTGACTCTCCAGCAGATGAGCTTGTAAGGCTGTGGCCAACTCAAAAAACAAATCCAAGTAGCCGTCATCCCAGAGTTGGGTGAGTAACTGGGTCAGGAGCGGCTCTTGGGTGATGTCCAAGGTCTCATCGTCTTCCAAACTGGCCAAGTGCTCGAGTAAAGCCTGCCCGTAAAAGCCTACGGCCAGCTCGTCCTGAGCTTGCAGAGCCCGCATCAGCAAAACTTGAGTATTGTCCCGCCGGCTTGGATCCAGCTCAAAGGCCATCTCCCGCAGCTTCAGACAAATCTGGAGAGGCTGCAGTGGATCCTGCGTGGGGCTATTTTCTAGACGGCCTGCGAGGGATAGCAACAAATCCAAGACTTTCTCCTGAGACAGGATCCCTGCCCTCACCAGAGGCGTGTAAAGCTGGTAAGCAAGGCTCAGCTGGCCAGCAGCCAAGGCCTGCTCCAGCGCCGATAGGGTAATTGCCTCTGGCTCAGAGGGGAAGGCTGGCTCATTGGCCAATGAAGATGGGGAGAGATCAAAGAAACCCCACAGGAACTCCTGCCAATCCTTTGCGTCTTGCTCTCGGTAAAAAGCCACCAACCACTCCGCAAAGGTATCGGGAGACTGCTGAAACAGTTGCTTGGCTTCCAGGATCCGGGCTTGCAGCGTAGGGTTCATAGGTTGAAGGAAGAGTGCTAGTCTTAATCTGCCATGCTGAGGCCGGCTCAGCTAAACCACTGACCTGTGTCAGGCTCATCTGGCAAAAATCCGCAATTGCGCCAGGGAGCAGGCTGTTATGAATCGCCCTTGAGCGGGGTAAGTTAGCACTAGCAGGTGAGCTGCACAGTTAACTCTCTAGTTTGCTAAAGGATCTGGTACTCATGAGCGCAAAGTCTCGTCAGTCTCTGTTGCGGGCCAAACTGGCTCAGCAAATTCTCTCCAAAGCCAAGGGCTTCACCCTGATTGAGCTGTTGGTGGTGATTGTAATTGTGGGTGTGCTGTCTGCAGTGGCAATCCCGCAGTTCTTAAACCAGGTGCGCCGCTCCCGCACTGCTGAAGCCCAAGCCGCTCTCACTGCAGTGGGCCGCGGTGCTGAAACCTATCGCTTGGATTTCACCAAGTACCCTGCCGGCTATTCCGTGATTGCATTTGGCTGTCCCACAACTTACTGCGGCGCCAAGCAGGATAAGTTCATGAACGATCCATGGAGTGCCCCCAACTATGAGACACCAGTGGCTACTAACATTTCAAACGTGTCTCCTCAAGGGATGCGTTGGGATACTACTGCCAAGGCTGGGAGCACTCAGTATGTTAATTCCTCGGGTAACCCCATCCAGTGCACCATTGGCCTGGGATCCCAAGAGACAGTTGTGGCCACTCTCTCCACCTTTGTAGGCAAGAGCTGCAACGTGTTCGACTAATTTCTCTTTCCAGCCCTGGTATTCTATGGCTCCCAAAGGGGAGCCTTTTTCACATCTATAGACTAAACCAGTGGGTTAGATAAGGATGCCAGCAACTGTGAAGGATAGTGAATGCGGGTGAGGATCCCCTTTCCTATAAGGTTTTGGTTGATTCCAAAATTGTCGTAAAGTACAAACTTTCGATAAATGGCTACCAGCTCGTCTGTATTTCCTGAGCAGCAGGCATCTCTTGAGAGCAGATGAAAGGGAACCCGTATGGGATTTGACTTTGAGCGCCACCAATAGTCAGGAAAGTTTCCCAGTTGAGCGTATTTTTTGTAGTAGTTCTGAAATCCGCAGTTTAGGTAGTGCAAAATAGAGGGAGACGATGTTACTAGGGCATGATCTTCTGGAATATCAAAGCTATGTACGCTGTTAGGCAGAAGAGAGGGATAGATCCGAGCCGCTGACTTTCCATTCTGATAAGCCAAAAAGTATTGACTCTTACTAGAGATCTTCTGAAACTGGGTATAGAATCCGGGATCCAAAATAGCAGGGTTTCTCTTAAATAAAGTGACCTCGCGGAAGTAGTCTTCGATCTCAAACGCTTCGGGAGCTGCTTCGTGGTTTAGAAACGTAACCTGGAATATATCGTCGCTTACTTGATCAAACCAATCCAAAGCCATCATCTGGCCAGGATAAAAAAGCTCATCTCCATCAATATGAAGAATCCAGTCCATGCCCTGATCCAGGGCAAGTTGTATAGCAGTTTCTACGTTAAGGATCTGACGAGCCATGACCTCATAGCCAACATGAGGGCCATATTTTGGGTAGAGAACATTCCCCAATGCTTGTTGGACTTGCAAAGCTTCATCGTTGGGAATAGCCGTTACATCGGAAAACTGAAGTGCCGCCTGAATAGCGGGATCCTCTGGATCGTCAAAGAAGATATAAATATGGGCAATTCCAAGGGCAAGGTGATAGCGAATGAACGACTCCAAGCACACGCCTGGATCCCGAACGGTGGTCACAATACAAACTCTGGCCATAGTGGAGCTGCAAGCCTTTAGGTGAATTGCTTGGCTCCTAGCCAAGTATTGATAGTGAAGCGGCTATCGGCAAAGGCTTGGCTAGGGCTAAATACCGGCAGGATTTCATGTAGGCAACTGCTGGAGAAGAAGACGATGCTGTTATTTGTAGGAGTTACCTCATCGTATGCCCCGTGCAGGATTGGTGGATGAGGTTTTTGCCTTTGGGTATCGTAGATGCGCAGCTCACCTCCTCGATAAGGCTTTGGCTCTTTGTGGAAGTAATATACGCAGCTCACCTGGCGGAAGGCAGTTTGTGGGTAGGAGTTATCGGTGTGGGCGGTAAAGAAGCAGCCATCATGGCTGGCAATCATCTCCATCTCAAAGATTTGAATGTCAAAGTTCTCAATGCCTAGCTCAGCAAAAATCTGGGGAGCAACAGCCGCAATTTTTTCTCGCAGCAGGGATCCATGCTCCTGAAAGTAAGCGAAGTCCAGCCTCAGGGAGCGGCGAAATTTTAGTGACTCTGCCTCGGTGTTGCTCTTGCTGTAGCTCTTGGAAGGGATAAACTTGTCTTGGTGGGTAATGGCATGTTGGAGAATGGCTTGGTTGAGCTCTTGAGGCAGGAAGTTATCCAGCTTGATGTATTTACAGGGGTAAAACCGGTTGGGTTCTGAGGGATCCGGCTGGGTAAAAGTCAGGAATACCGGGTTAGCTGCCAGCAGTGATCCAGGGCCAATTGCTTGGATGTGAGCGAGATCCTGCTCGGTTAACCCTTTGTGCTGGGGATCCCAAGTGAGGAGATGGATCCCTTGGCCTAGATTGGGCAAAACCTTCTGCAGATGAAAACTGGGATCTATCCCCATCAAATCTAGGTTGGCTTGGGCTATGGCTCCGTAGCGGCAATGGTTGACCAAGTATAGGGCTGAGTCGGCCAAGTAATCCCGCAGTAGCAAAGACTGAAGCAGACAGGTACGGTAGTCCGTGAGTTCAGTCCAGAAACAAACGCCAATCTGGGTCTCTGGGAAACATTGACCGAGATCTGCCAAAAGGGCAGGAATGGGGCCTTCTAGGAGTAGAACCCGTTCTTCTAATCCCAACTGAGAAATTTGGGTTTGGATATCTTCTGTGCTGATTGACTTTTCGGATGAGCTCTGTAGGGGATTCCGTAGAATCACTGCTAACTTTTCAGGATAGCGAAGCATTGCCTGCAAAACAGCTGCGGACTCTTCCCAGCCAATCTGGCAGAAGATTTGCTGGCTAGGAAGGCAGGCTAAAGCCCAATCTAAGAGCTGGGTGAGACTCTGAGCTTGCTCCAGTTCTAGGAGAAGATCCTGAGCAAGGTCTTGGCAATCCATGGGGAGGGATCCCTGACGTCTGCTCTAGCTTAATGTACCCGGATCCACCCCCAGTTCTCACAACTTTTAGGCCAGGCGCTCAGCCCTTTGCTGCTCCAGTTCAGCCTTGGCAGGCATCAGTTCCCCAGCGGCAGTGGCCCACAGAATCCAGGTGGCCTCCTACCCTCCCACTTCGCTGGGTACAGCCTCAAAACCTCGCTCGGCATGGGTGGTGGAGATGAGCAAGTCCATCTGGCACGTGTGCCGCCAGCTTTCCATGGGTATGCCATTGTCGTAGGAGAGCTCGTCTTGGGTAGGGGCCATCCAGGCAGGTAAACTGGATTCGGCTCTTGCAGACAGGGATCCATGGGGTTGCTTATAACCTATGCTCGGCTTATCGTTTTCCAGGGCAACAGAGATCCCTTGTTGTTGTGTCCAATCCTAGTAGCCTGTAGGAGCTAGAAGAACCTGCCGCTCAACTTGGGGAGTCGAGAAATGCAAGACATCAAGGCCAATGCTCCGCGAATTCTCCTCAATTGGCCAACTCCGCCAGACTATATCCCGCCCCCGCAGCTTTCAGATCGGCAGGTCAGTCTTTGCCCCAAGAGGAAAGCCAAGGGCTTTGGACTAAACTTTGTCAATCTCTCTAAGGAATTGGTGGAGTGCCCAGAGGGAGACTATGACCTCTATGACTTTGTGCAGCAGTCTGAGCAAATTACAAATAAGGAGTTTGACCTAGTTATTGTTTGGACTTCCAGCTTCGACTACAGCAATCCTCTTAATACCAAAAAGTTTGGCTGTCCAACTGTTTTACTGGCTGGAGACACCCACCACTGGGAGTTTCCCATCAACCATCTCTTGGCCTACTGGGCTACTGAAGGCTTTGATTACGTCGCTACTGCCTATAACTTCCAGCATTTGCACTGGTTTGCCGCAGCAGGCGCTGAGAATCTTGCCTGGTTGCCTCTTATCTCCATGCGCACTGTTACCCACGATTGGGTGGAAGATAGAGAAAATCAAGTGGTCTTTATCGGCCAACAGGGATCCCGCCATCCCAGGCGTTGCCGGCTGGTTCAAGCCATAAAGAATGCAGATTTGCCCATCCTCATCAAAACAGCCAACCGCCAAGAGGCAGCCAAATGGTTTGCCCATTCTCTGATTTCCTTTAACTGCAGCCAAAATGGGGATCTGAACTTAAGGAACTTGGAAGTGATTTCCGCGGGGGGCTTTCTGCTTACTGACCAGCTCTCCTTCGCCTCAGGATTGGACGAACTTTTGGCGCCCGGCACCTACTGCGACACCTACAACTCCGAAGCCCAACTCCTGGAGAAAATCCGCTACTACCTAGACCATCCCCAGGAGGCCATTCAAATTGCCCGCCGCGCTTATCACACTTTCGACCAACATTGGCATCCCCGCCACCGCATTCAGAACCTGCTGGACTGGGTGTTTGGGGGAGAGCTGCCGGAGCCCTTTCGTTACTCGCCCCGCTCTGATGTGCGCTACTTTGTCAGCACGGCCAGCTCTGCCTGGATAGACACACGACTAGGAATCTACGAGCTCATTCAAGAGCTGCATCGAGTGCAAGAGCGGCTGCAGGTGCTGGTTAGCCAAGGTTGTCCGGAAGTGATAGCAGCAGACTTGCTGGACCTGCCGCGGCTGGAGCTGTATGTGGAAGAGGGGTTTGGGGATCCCTGTGGTCTGCTGCAGCAGAAGGGAGTGCCCGAGCGAGTTCATGAGGTGAGGGGGGAGCCGAGCAGTTGGCCCAGCTTTGATGCGGTGGTGTGCACGGTGGGAGACTTGCAGCGGCTGGGGCGGCCTTTGAGAACCAGCTTTGCTTTCATCCTGGGAGAAGACACCCAGCTCCTCTTTGCCAATGCGGGAAACATAACAGAAACTTTTCTCATTGACTTAATCCAAAAGGGCAGCTCTGCTCCGTCAGCTTGGTTGCGGGGGTACGAAGGCCTTGAGTATGAAGGGACAGTAGCCAGCCTGAGCCGCATCTATCAGCCTGCGGCTTCCATTCTTCCTGATGTCAAGGTTGTCGTGGATGTGAGGGCCGGGGTAGGTGTGGCCAGCGCTTGTTTCAGGACTTTTCACCCTGAGGCGGCCATTCATTGTTTCGAAACGAACCCTTTGGCCTTGCACCTACTGCAGCAGAATGCTTTGACTTTGGAGAACTGCTTTGTGCATCCGGTGGGACTGGCGGGGCAGGATAGCTGCAGAACCCGTCGCCTCTGGCCGGAAGATCCTCAGGCCGAGTGGGGAGTGGAGCAGCTGCTCTCTTTCCGGGAAGCCAGGGCAGCCCTCAAGGAGTTGGGTTTGGAGCCCATCGATGTGCTCAGGGTAGCTACGGGTGGGGATGAGGTGGAGGTATTGGCTAACCTGCAGCCGCAGCTTAGGGACATCAAGGTGATTTACGTGGAGTTTACTTCTGAGCAAGACCGCAAGCAGATTGACCAGATGTTGGATCCCTCTCATCTCCTCTGGCAGGGGGAGATTTCTCAAGGTAACTACGGCTGTCTCTGTTACCTGAGCAGAGCTTACGTTTAGGTAAAGTAGCTGAACAAAGTAAAAAAATGAGCCACGGAGCGGAACAAATACGACTCTCTCTCAGATCTAAGCTTCCTCTTTAGGTCTACCTGCATGTTATCTTGCCTGTAAAGTCATCTTATCCCCAACTGAACTGACTATAACTGGAAAAAACTATACTGGGCAGACAAGTCAGGAGAATTTCTAGCCATCTTGTAGTAGATGTCAGACTGGATACTTACAAACAAACTTCTAGCCGGGATCCAAGCCCAGCAAGCAGGAGATTTGCGACAAGCAGAAGCCATTTACTCCGAAATCTTGGCGGATTTTCCTGAGCAAGCCGACGCTTTGCACCTGCTGGGAACGGTGGCCCAGACCAAGGGGGATTTGGAATGGGCAGCTGCGCTAATTGCCGAGGCTATTGAGTTAAATCCTTGCGTAGCTCTTTATCATCACAACTTAGGCGTGGTCTACGAGTCTTCGGGCCAATGGGAGAAAGCCTTATCCTGCTACCAGCAGAGCTTAAACCTCAATCCCGATGCCACTCTTTCCGCCTTTCAAGCTGGCAAGATCCTCGTTAACTTACGTCGCTGCGAAGAGGCGATCCCCCTGCTCAATTCCCTGTTGGTAAACTCGGATCGAGCAGCAGGGATCCCTTTGGAAGAGGTGCATCTGAATCTGGCCATCGCCTACCGAGATCAAGGAGAACACGCTGTTGCCTTGGATCACCTAGAGAAAGCATTGGCTTTGGATCCCCAGTTAGAACAGGCTCGTTGGTTTTATCATCTCTACTTGCCGGCAGTCTATCAGAGTGAGGAAGAGCTCAACTCCTTTCGTGCTCGCTTTGTTGAGCACCTGGATCGTCTTATTGAGGAAACTCCCCTAGAAACAGAGGAGCAACGTCGCACAGCGCTGTGGGCATCAGGACTGGGAACCAATCACTACCTACAGTACCAAGGCTACAACGACCTGGATTTACAGAAAAAATATGCCCAGTTTGTTCAACGTATAGTCAACGCTTGCTATTCCCAGTGGAGATATCTTCCTCACCAATCCCAGCCAGAGGATCCCATCCGAGTTGGGTTTGCCTCAGCTTCCATGCGAGCTTGCTCTTACAGCCGCTTATCTCTGGGTTGGGTTAAGTACCTAAATGCCAATTGGATTGATGGACAGGCTAACTTTGAGCGGAAGTTTCAAGTTTTCGCTTATCACTTGGATCCCAGAACCGATTTCATGACAGACCGGTATCGTCAATATGCCGATGTGTTTCGACACATTCCCACCGGACTTGAGGATGCAGCCCGACAAATCCTGCAGGATCAGCTAGATATTTTGGTGTATTTGGAGATTGGTCTTTCACCTCTTATTCTGCAACTGGCTTCCCTGCGACTGGCACCGATACAGTGCTCCACTTGGGCTCATCCTGTAACTTCTGGGCTTTCTACGATTGACTATTTCCTCTCCAGCGATTTAATGGAGCCAGAGGATGCTCAAGAACATTATAGTGAAACCCTGATTCGTTTACCTCATTTGGGCACTTGCTTCGAAAAGCCGGTTTTGCCTCAGCAAAAGCGCTATCGTGAGGATTTCGGCCTGCGCAGAAACGCAGTGGTTTACCTAGCTTGTCAATACTTGGGTAAATATCTGCCCCAATATGACTATCTTTTTGCCGCTATTGCTCAGCGAGTGCCCAACGCTCAATTTGTTTTTTTGGCTCTACCCAATGCTGCTATTGCCCGACAATTTCGGGAACGGCTCACCCGGGCTTTTTCTTTGTATGGCCTCAATGTAGAAGACCACTGCCTGATCCTGCCCGGATTGGATTATCAAGACTACTTGGATCTCAACCACTGTGCCGATCTTATGTTAGATTCCTATGGCTGGTCAGGTGGGATCACCACCTTAGAGGCCGTTGCGGTCGGATTGCCTGTGATCACTTGCCCTGGAAAGCTGATGCGGGGGCGGCATACCTATGCCATTCTCAAAAGAATGGAGCTGGACAGCTTAATTGCCTCGGATCTGAAAAGCTACGAGGATTTGGCCGTAAAACTGGGATCCGATCCTGAGTTTCGCTACCACATGGCTGAGGAGGTTCGGCAGCGATGCCACCTACTCTTCGAAGATCGAGAATGTGTGGCAGCCCTAGCTCATTTCTTTCTCACCCTCACCAAGAAGCCCGACGCTGGTCATGATTAGCCCACCGCGAAAAAGGGTTTTGCTCTGGATCCCTTCCTGAGGACAAAATTGGCTCAACGGCCCCACTACGCCCTTGAAGCTCCCTTCTCGAGGTCAACAGCGGAACAGCCCCCCAGGCCGGTGCAAGCCTAAACGTGGGAAAATCCTGTCAGTGATCTGCATTTTGCTGAGAATTGCTCAGAGCATCGTAATCTAGAGGAACATTGACATCCGGTGTCCGGAGGAGTGCTTATGCCAGGGCTAGCATCGAATGCTTCTAGAGCTCCGCAGGGATCCCTGCAGAGGGTTTTCTTGGGCCTTTTGGCCTCAGCTGCGGTTTTGGCAGGCTGTGGAGGAGGTGGAGGGAGCACACTACCGCCTCTGGTGAATGTCTGTGAACAAGCCTTCAGCCCAGACTTTTTCGCTTCGATTGGCCTCCGCCGACAGGGGGATAGGCGCAGTGGAACCTTGGGGCCGAATAGCCTTTTGGAGTTTTATTTTGATGAGAGGGGCAATATTCAAAATGCCCGGGAATTCCCACCCCCTCCCGGCACGTTTACCTTCTATTCAGATGCGTTTCTTTACTTTCCCTCTGCAGCCAACGTTACCGGGGTTACAATCCGGCTGACCAGCCCGGTTTTCGACCCGCTATTGGTCATCGGCAGCTTTGACAGCAACCGGAGATTGGATCCTGACGTTTTTGTAAATGATGATGCTGCCCCTGGCAACTTTACCACCTCTCAGCTAACCATCCCCGTGCGGCAAGACCGCTGCTACTTGCTCCAGGTGCAAAGCTACTGGGCGCAAAATGCCTCTCCAGCCGCTGGGCCGGGCAGCCCTGGGCGAGGCCCTTACACCATCGAAGTTGTGAGCGAAAGCTTTGCTGCTCCTCCTCCACCGCCTCAACGGCAACAGAAACCGGACGATAGGGAAGACGGCGGCGGCGGTGATCGGGGAGGAGGCGTAGGTATTTAGCTCTGCCGTGTGAGCCTAATGGCGAAGCTGGCGCTACCACAGGTAGCCGTTCCTCGAATCGAGCGGCCGTCAGCGCTGACAGTGCCGCTCCAAGTGATGGTTGGGGTGCCACTACCCGCTGCCTTACCGCTGACAGAAAGTTGGTTGCCGATGAGCTGGCCACTGCGTTCGGAAAAGCTGAGAGAGGAAACGCTGATCTGGTTACCGTCTTGACGAATGGAGACGGTTTCCTGGACGCCAGCCGCAACATTGACCTTGCACAGGGATCCCTGCCAGATAAAAGATCCTCCCTCGTAAAGCCACTCGCCGCTGAGGGCCAGCTCTGCCGCAGGTGTTGGCGTTGCTGGGGCAGGTGTGGCGGTGGGAGTAGGAGGTGGAGGCGGGGTGGGGGTAGGAGTACGAGGGACAAGCGGGGTGAATCGAGGGATAGGGGTAAGCGTCGGTGTCGGAGTGGGTGTTGGTGCTGGAGTCGGGGTGGGTGTCGGTCTCGGAGTGGGTGTTGGTGCTGGAGTCGGGGTGGGCGTCGGTCTCGGAGTGGGTGTTGGTGCTGGAGTCGGGGTGGGCGTCGGTGTCGGAGTGGGTGTTGGCGCTGGAGTCGGGGTGGGCGTCGGCGTCGGCGTCGGGGTGGGCGTTGGCACCGGAGTGGGTGTTGGTGCTGGAGTCGGGGTGGGTGTCGGCGCTGGAGTTACCTCAGGGGTAGGCGTGGGGGTTGCTTCGGGCGTAGGGGTAGGCGTAGAACCGGGAGTTGGGATCCCTAGGATTGGTTTTACGGGTATAGGCTCTATGCGTATGGGCTCTACCTTGGGTTCGGGAGTTGGGGTGCGATCCGGCTGTTCCCGGCTATCGCGAACCGCTGGACGTGGCCACAGCAAAAAGGCGGCCAGCAAAGCCATGACGCCTAGGGATCCCCCGGCCAAGACCCACTTCAGACTGCTGCCGGAAGGCTGTAGAACCGTTTGGGGGGCAGCTTGCCGCAGAGGGCGAGTGCGGGGAGTATCGGTTCGTGCCGGCGTGGCAGGGCGAGCGACGGGGGGATCCTGAACGGTCGGGAGAGCGTTGCTGGCTGGGATCACTGTGGAGGGCGTTTTGGGAGTTTCATCCTCACTTTGGGGGGAGGGATCCGGTGTTTCCGGCGAAGCTTCTGCTGAGGAGGGTTCCCGCTCGGTGATGTAATAGGGGATCCCTGCACCTGGGGAGGGGGGAGAGACCGGCTCATCTTCGATGAGATCCAGATCCTCATCGCGGATATCTTCAAAGGCTCCAGAAGCTGATCCTGTATTGCGGGTGGTTTGGATTGGTGGCTTGGGGTCAGAAGAGGGTGGAGCATCCTGTTGAGGCTTGGCACTGCCGGTGGGCAGGATCACAGTGCTGGCTTGGCCACTAGAGAGTTGGGTGGTTGCCGTCAGGTCATAGGCTTGCAGCAGTCGTTCCCCCAGCTCCCGCATCGTTTGCGGTCGTTCGTCTGGGTTTTTTTTCAGGCAATCCATCACCACGGCTGCCAAGGGGGGTGGGATCGGCTGGGGGGCTGCCTTCAGGTTGATCTCGATTGGGCTTTCGTAGCAATGGGCGTGGATCCAGCTGTGCAAAGAGTCAGTTTCCAATTGAAAGGGCATGGATCCCGTCAGCATCTCGTAGAGCACTACCCCAAAGGAGTAGATATCCGAGCGGGCATCCAAGGCTTTGCCCCGTATCTGTTCGGGAGAGGCGTAGCGAGCTGTGCCGATAAATCCTCCCCCTTTTTGGGTGCCCAGGCTGAGGGTGTGATCCGCCAGGGTTTTGGCCACGCCAAAGTCGAGGATTTTCAGTTGGGGGATAAGCTTGCCATTTTGAAAAACTTGCTCGATGAAGAGGTTGCTGGGTTTGATGTCGCGATGGATAACGCCTCGAATCTCGCGACCCTCTACCTTGGCCTGAAACGTGTGGGCAAAGTGCAGCCCCTCACAGGCCTGCAAGGCTAGTCGAACGGCTTGTCGAACCGGCAAAGCCCCTTTTTCTCGGATCAGCTTGCCCAGATCCTGCCCCTTGAGGTACTCCATCACCAAGTAGGCCTGCTCCCCCTCTTGGCCGTGATCCAAAACCTTGACGATGCGAGGATGCTGCCCCAGAAGGGTGCTAACGCGGATCTCTTCGGCAAAGCGACGGCGCAAGTCTGTCTGGAAGTCGCCCCGGCTCAGCAGCATGGGGGCATATAAGATCTTGACAGCTACCTCTTGGCCGTTGTTGTGTAAGTCTAAGGCGCGGAAGACGGATCCCATACCACCGCTACCAATTTCTTGAATCAGCTGGTAGCGGTTGCCCAAAATGCGGTTGGTGAGATCTGCGGTCATGGGTTTGCAGCTTGGAGAAGAGGAATTGCAGGGGGAATGTCCATACCATAAACCGAATTGCTGAGGTCTGCACCAGCCTACGCCGGTGGCTGAACTCAGGGATCCGGATTGGGGCCATCGGTTGGAAATGGCGGGGTTTTCGGTTGATTCTTCAAGGTGACTTCTCAGATTTACTTAACTGTTACTTAAAAGTTGTAGAAGAAAGCTCTGGCGGGGGCAGTGACGCTCAAGGGAGAGTTGCGGTGATCGGTTTCACCGTCCAAGAGAACATTTTCTGGTTAACTTTGGGGGGATAGTCTGGATTATCCTGAGCAATCCCCAGCCTGAAGAAGGGGACAATCGACAGGGATCCCTTGATGAGGTTGACCATGGACTTGGGCTTGGTGGTGATTGCCTACAAAGAGGGGGATCGGGAGAGCAAAGCCGCCTGCCAGAGGTGTGCGGAGCAGTTGCGCCGGCGCGGTGTTACGGTGTTGACAGCTCCCACTGGCTTGCACCACAACCCCTACCCAGTCTTTTTGGAGGCCACCTCGGATCCCATCGATCTGGCAGTGGTGCTGGGGGGAGATGGCTCGGTGTTGGCGGCGGCACGATACCTAGCCTCCTATGGGATCCCGATTTTGCCAATCAAAGTGGGGGGTAGGCTGGGGTTTTTGGCCCAGTCGGAGCGGGTGCTGCAACAGGATCCCTGGGATCGCATTCAGGCAGGGGATTTTTTCTTGCAAGCCCGCATGATGTTGCAAGCCCAGATTTGGGAACAGCCGCAGTTGGGGCAAGGGGATCCCTTGGCCGCCCGTGGAGAGGGAAAACCCCAGGGCCGCCCGGTTAGCGAAGTCTACTATGCCCTCAATGAGATCTGCCTGAAGCCGATCAACCGAGAACGGCTGCCCGCCGCGATCATGGAGATCGAGGTCAACGGAGAGATTTTGGATCAGTACCACGGGGATGGCGTGCTGGTGGCCACACCGACGGGATCCACCTCTTACACTCTGGCAGCCAATGGCCCCATCCTCGAGCCCACCCTCGACGCCATCATCATCACCCCTATTTGTCCCCTGAGTTTGTCTAGCCGTCCTATTGTCATCAGCGGCACAGCCAGGGTGGACATTTGGCCTCTTGCCGATCCCGAAGGGTTGACCCGCCTGTGGACAGATGGCGTGTTGGCTCAGTCGGTGAATCCCGGCCAGTGGGTTCACATTCAGCAAGCTCCTACACCGGCCAAGCTGATGATCCTGGAAAAAGAGCTCTCCTACTTTCGCACTCTGCGGGAAAAATTGCAGTGGGCGGGCAGCCGCATCTACATCCCCACCACCAACCACCGCCCCGAGGGGGGATAAGGAGAGCTTAAAGTTGGGCAGCTAGAGTGGCAAAGTTCGCTCCCATAAGCATATTTCCCATGAGCCTGAGACTTTACCTCCTTAGACACGGAGAAACTCCCTACAGCCGTTCCGGCAGCTTTTGCGGCGCTCTCGATCCCGACCTCACCCCCGAAGGCAAACAAATGGCAGAAGCCTTTGCCGCAGCCTATGCTGAGATCCCTTGGCAAGCTCTCTACGTCAGCCCAATGCGGCGCGCCTTGGCTACCCTAAGCCCCCTGGCCGAGAAAGTTGGCTTGGAGATGCAGATTCGAGAGGGCCTAAGGGAAATTCACTACGGCGAGTGGGAGGGCAAAACCCACGCTGAGGCGCAAGAAGCCTACCCAGAAGCCTATTGGCGCTGGATGACCGAGCCGGCCTGGAACGCCCCTCCGGGGGGCGAAACCGCCGTGCAAATTGCCAATCGGGCCATGCCGGTTGTGGCCGAGATCCAGGAAAAATGGACAGGCGGCCACGTCTTGATCGTCTCCCACAAGGCCACCATTCGGGTTATTCTCTGCAGCTTGCTGGGCATCGACCTGGGTCGCTACCGGGATCGCATTGAGGTTTTGGCCGCCTCGGTCAGCGTGGTCAAGTTCGACCGCTATGGCCCCCTTCTGGAAATCTTAGGGGAACGCAGTTATCTGCCTTCCGATCTGCGGGAAAGGGCAGGTACCTAATTGTTAGAGGGAGCAAGGTTTAGGATTCTTGAGGTCTTTTGGGTCTCTTTTTGAGGGAGCAATCATGGGCAAAAAACTGGGATTAGCACTGGGCAGCGGCGGAGCGAGGGGATGGGCTCATATTGGTGTGATTCGAGCTCTAGAGCGGGCTGGGATCTCCGTTGACTACATTGCTGGGACGAGCATTGGCGCTTTTGTGGGAGCCATTTATGCAGCAGGAGAACTGGATGAGCTGGAAGACTTTGTGCGAGATCTCAACTGGAAGATGATTTTGTCTTTGTTTGATGTGGTCTTTCCCACCTGTGGCCTGCTGGATGGCAACAAAATTTATGAGCTGCTGACAGAACATTTGCAAGAGCTGTGTATTGAAGAGGCCGGGATCCCCTTTTGCTGTGTGGCTACCGACTTGATCACAGGCCAGGAGGTGCTGTTGCGTTCGGGTAAAATGGCAGATGCCGTGCGGGCCAGCATCTCTATCCCAGGAATTTTCACTCCCTTTCACCACGAAGGGCGCTATCTCGGAGATGGAGGCATTGTCAATCCGGTGCCGGTGCGAGTGGTGCGGGAGATGGGGGCCGATGTTGTCATCGCGGTCAATCTCAACCATGTGGATCCCGCGGATGTGGAGTCGCAACTGGAAGAAACAGAGGTGGAAGAAACCCTTCAACGGCGACAGCGCTTGAATGCTGAAGGAGAAGTGATCGAAGAAGAAACCAACTTCATCACCCGCATTCGCAAACGCTATCAATCCCTACAACAAGGGATCCAAGAAAAAATTAGCCAATGGTTTCCAGATGAGCCCTCTGGTCCCAATATTTTCGACGTTATTGGCAAGACGTTGAACGTGATGGAGCAAATCGTTACCCGCAGTGTTTTAGCCGAACATCCGCCGGATTTGCTCTTACAACCCAAGCTGAGCCAGTATGGGATCTTCGATTTTCATCAAGCAGATCCGATTATTCAGGAGGGCTATCGACAAATGCGGCGGGCCATTCCAGAATTGCGACAAAAGTTGGAGCAGTGAACCACCACTTCTTCAGCAGTTTAACCTAAAGCTTTGCAAGGATCTGCGCCCAAGCTTTCCAAACAATCTCAGATGGATCCTGCTATCAAAATGGGCCTGAAGCTCACTCAATTGGGATAAATTGCAACAGCGATCCCGTGTGGATGAGATGGGCCGGGGCAGATTTTCCATCCTGGCCAGGATGGGCCAGCAGCACACAGCGATCTTGAGGGGTGAGGTCAAACTTGACAGAGAGATCAGGTTCTCTTTTTAGCTGAGAGTTGAGTTGGGGATCCCCGACAAAAGTAAGTCGTGCCAACACGGTCAGCAGGTGATCTTGATGGGCCAGGTCTGACCCAAAAGGAGTCCGCTCTTGTAACGTAACAAGTGCTACCGGGTAACCTTCTCGCATCAAGTAGAAGAGGATCCCGGCACAGCGCTCTACAGCTCGCTCCAACTTGTCTCGATGGATCTCGGGCCTCTCTTTCTGGGGCTGCCAGCGGTTTTCAAAACAGAGGGTGATGGCCTGGGCTTGTGGACGCTCCAACTCCCGCACGATCAGTTGATCCCGTTTGGCCGAGATCTTCCAGTGGACAGAACGCACATCGTCGTGGGGTCGGTAGGGCCGTAAGCTCAGGTAGTCTCCCTCTCGACCAGGCTGGGGGCGCAATTGGTTGCCGCTGCTGAGCTGATCCCACAGCGCCAATCCTTGAACCGGGGCGAGCCGCGGAAACACGATCACCGTTTGGGGATCCCTAATTGCCACCGCCTTGCGGAAGAGTTCAAATGGGAAGCTGGTGGCAACTTCAAAACCCTGCAACTGCCAGGCTCCCCGCCTTGAAAAAGTATGCTGGTAAAAAGTGTCCACCTTGGCATCGGGATCCACCCGCAAAACATAGCTGGAAGGCCAATCTTCCCGCCTCAGCCCCTCAATGCGTTCGCTCACCTGCAACGAGAAGCTGGGCAGGCGCCGTTTGCGATTGACCAGCGTGAGACCCACCAAGACAGGCTGGCCGGCGAAAATGCGGCTAGGCAACTGCCGGCTGACCTCCAGATCTTTGAGGGTGAGATCAGAGAGGGTACCACTGATGAGAATAAGGCTGAGCAGCATCCCCAGCAACAAGTACAGGGGATTGTTGCCGGTGTTGAAAGCAGCAATACTGACCAACAGGGCGATCCCGACAAACCGCCCCCCAATACGGGTAAAGCGGAAGCGGCGCAGAAAACGAACCTGGCGCCCTGATTTCTGCTCTGAGGAGAAGATCCCCAGGCTTCCCGTCCGTTGAAGCAGTAATGGAACTAGTTTTCGGCTTAGTTTCCACAACACCGCAGTCCCCTCATCACTCCTTCATCCCCGGCCCCTCTCCAAAGGAGAAAGAGGTCTGGAATCTACAAGCTGCTTCAGTGTAATTTGAAATCACCATAACCAGTGCTACGGGCAGGTTTTTTCTGAGAGGATTTCAGCAATGGCCGCAGCCACCCGTTTTTGTTGACAGGTGGTCAACTCAGGAAAACACGGCAAAGACAACACCTGAGCCGCACATAGCTCGGCATTGGGCAGATCCCCCCGCCTGTAGCCCAGCCGCCGGTACACCGGCTGCAGCGGCAACGGCAGAGGATAGTAAACCCGACTGCCAATGCCCCGCTCCTTCAGACCCTGCTGCAAATAGTCCCGCCGCCGCCCATCCGTCGCCTCAGAACCCACCACCCGCACCGTGTACTGGTGCCACACCGAGTTCCCCCCCACCCCCACCTGGGGCAACATCAAGCCCGGGATCCCTTGCAGCAAGCGGTGGTAACACTCCGCAATCCCCTGCCGCCGCCAGTTCCACTCCCGCAGATAAGGCAACTTCACCGAGAGAATCACCGCCTGCAGCGCATCCAAACGACTGTTGAGACCCAGATACTCGTGGTGGTACGGACGGGTCTGCCCATGCTCCCTGAGAGCCCGCACCCGCTTGGCCAGTTGCCCATCCCGCGTCACCACCGCCCCCCCATCCCCAGCCGCACCCAGATTCTTGCTGGGAAAAAAGCTGAAACAGCCCACCTCCCCCCAAGTGCCCACCGGCCTGCCCCCCCAGCAGGCCCCCACCGCCTGGGCACAATCTTCCACCACCGCCAAGCCGTGCCGCCGGGCAATAGCCAGAATCTGGGTCATGTTGGCCGCCTGCCCAAACAAATGCACCACCACCACCGCCTTGGTGCGGGGGGAGATGCTCCTTTCCAGCAGCTGCGGATCCAGGTTAAAGGTGCACGGATCCACATCCACAAACACCGGACGCGCCCCCACCCGGCTGATGGCGGCAGCCGAGGCAAAAAAACTGAAGGCGCTGGTGAGCACCTCATCCCCCGCCTGGATGCCCAAAGCCTGCAAAGCCAGCACCAGGGCATCGGTGCCGGAATTGCAGCCGACGGCCTCCAGGGGGCCACCCCCCAAAAACTGGGCAAACTGCTCCTCAAAGCGCTGCACCGCCGCCCCGC
>NZ_JBSSCH010000012.1:0-76369 GCF_054059615.1 Thermostichus sp. OS-CIW-33 | reverse complement strand
GGAAGGAGATGCGGATTTGAATGGTGCGAATGTGATTGCGCTTTTGGGGGCTGTCGTAAACCAGCCTAGAGGTTCGGGCCTGTTTTGTTCTCTGGCAGAGCAGAGCAGGCTCAGGGCTACTGAAAGCCCGCTCCGTACCGCTTAGCGGTCGGAGTCGGGTAGTTTACGCATTGTAGTCATTCCAAACGAGATTGAGACACTCCCGCTGCCGCCCAAACGCTTCGCGCCGCTGCCGCGACCCCTCTCCCAGGGGGAAAAGGATTGGTCTGCTGGCTTGACTTCCCAGAGGTGCCTAGGATTCGGAACACCTGTGCGCCGAGAAAGAAATTCTTAAAAAGCCTTCGCCAGCCACAAAACCGCATTTAGGATTGGCTTCGAGGAATAGTCAGCGAGTAACCTGCGTCTTTGTTTCCAGATGGCCCGATACCAAGCCGGCTAGGCTTTTTCAGCCCAGCCTCTTTTTCAGTGCAGATGCTCGAGCCGTCAGCCCAGTCTTTGCTATGCCTTCAACTGCAATGGATTCTTCGATCTTTCATCAATCCCAACCTTCTTCCCAGCGGAATCCTGTGCTCTCAGACAAGCTTTCCCTGCGTATGGGGCAAGCCCTACTGGGGTTAGCATTGGCCACTTGGCTGTTAATGGGGTTGGGCAGTGCCACCCGCGTCATGAATGCTGGGCTGTCTTGTCCAGATTGGCCCCTTTGCTACGGGGCAATTGTGCCCAGCCAGCAGATGAACCTGCAAGTCTTTTTGGAATGGTTTCACCGCATGGTGGCTTCTGGGGTAGGCTTGGCTACCTTGGTTCTAATGGGGTTTGCTTGGCTGAAGCGTCAGGCATTGCCTGCGTGGCTGCCCTGGGGTTTGAGTTTGGCTTTTGCCCTGGTCTTGGTGCAAGGGATCCTGGGCGGGCTGACGGTCACGGAGCTGCTGCGCTTTGACATTGTGACAGCCCACTTGGGCACGGGCCTGCTGTTTTTTGCCACTTTGCTCACCCTGGGATTACTGATCTGGACAAGAGCCGGTTCTAAGGACTCCATCCTGCCGCTGCGACTGGGTGAAGGGCCATTTTCCGTCAGCTACTTGCCTTGGCTGGGCTTGGGGGCGGTGCTGCTGGTGTATGTCCAGAGCCTTCTCGGTGCCTTGGTGGCCTCCCAATGGGCTTTGCATCAATGCTTTGCTGCCGGCGAGCTGTGCTGGGTGATGAATAGCCACTTGCTGGGGGTTGCTCCGGCCACCCTTGGGGTGTTGGCGGTAGCGGTGGCCACCGGGCTGCGGCGCAAGCGGATCCCCCGCCTTCTCAAGTTCTTGGGCCATGGGTCTGTTGGCCTGCTGTTGGCCCAGGTGGGGATCGGTGTTTTGACCTATCACTACCGGCTGCAGGTAGAACCCCTAACGGTGGCCCATCAGATGATGGGGGCAGCTTTGCTGGCCTGTCTGCTGGCTTTTACGGTGCTGGCCTGGCGAATGCGAACCCAGGGGGAAGAAGGCCAGTGGATGGCCATGACCGCAGAAATGACCGGTGAGTGAATTTCATGCAAGATAGCGTTTTAGTCGACCGTCAGGCTTCCTACCAGAACCCGATGGGGGGGATCCCCTCTGAGCAGAGCCCATGTGCTCTGGGGTGCGAGCGCCAGGCGCTTGTCCAGGTTTTGCGCAGCTACAGCCAGTTGGTGAAGCCCAAGATCATCGCCCTCTTGCTGATGACGACGGCTGGGGCCATGTGGATGGCAGGCAACACCGACCCGTTCAGGTTTTTCATCACCCTTTTGGGGGGAGGAATGGCGGCGGCGGCAGCCAACGTCATCAACATGGTGTATGACACCGATATCGATCGGATGATGGAGCGAACCCGCCATCGTCCCCTGCCTTCCGGTCGAATCCGGGCGCGGGATGCTCTGATTTTTTCGGGGATCCTGGCTTTGGCTGCCTTTGGGTTGTTGGCTATTTTCACCAACCTGCTGGCTGCCGGTTTGGCCATGTCGGGGATCCTGGTGTATGTGGGGGTCTATACCCACTGGCTGAAGCGTTCCAGCACGCAAAATATTGTCATCGGTGGAGCAGCAGGAGCGATCCCACCTTTGGTGGGCTGGGCAGCAACCACAGGCGAGCTCAGCTGGGCCGCGTGGGTGATGTTCGCCATCATCTTTTTGTGGACTCCACCCCACTTCTGGGCTTTGGCCATTCTGAAGCGGGAAGACTATGCCCGTGCCGGGGTGCCGATGCTGCCGGTGGTCGCGGGCGAAAGGATCACTGCCGCGCAGATTTTGCTCTACGCGCTGCTGATGGTTCCGGTCAGCCTGTTGCTGGTTTACCCCTTAGGGATGCTGGGATCCTTTTATCTGAGCGCGGCGGCGCTGCTGGGATCCCTCTTGGTTTGGAAGGCGGTGCAGTTGCTGCAGGATCCCTGCGACCGAGATCGGGCGGCCTCGCTCTTCACGTTTGCCAACCTGTATCTGCTGCTGTTGTGCGGGGCCATGGGTCTGGATAGGTGGTCGTTAACCCACATCCTCTGGAGCCAGGCCACTGCGTCCCTCCAAGGGATTTACACCACGCTCATAGCCCTGGCAAGCTGACTTGCGCGAATGGGGGATCCCTGGGTTGATAACCCCCGTTGGCCAGCCGGTTTTTCCTCAAAATTGCGGCCCATTCTCAGAGAGTGACACTCCATACCGTGCAGGGTAGAATGAGCTAATCATTAGCCAAGCAAGACACACCCGGCCATGACCAATGAGGAAATTGAGACGCGGTTTGTCCAGTTGGCCGAAGCTGTGACCAGGGTGGCCAATACAGTTGCCCAGGTTACCGATGCTCAGCTTGCCTTGCAGACCCTTTCAGGGCGTCTCGCTGAGGTTGTCCTGGAATTGCGGCAGGAAGTGCGGGAATTGCGGCAGGAGCTGAGAGAATTGAGGCAGCGGCAGGCTGAATCGGATCAACGCTTTGAGGTTCTCCTTCAGGAAATCCGCTTCTTGATCCGCCGCCAGGGAGAGGGGCAACCATGACCGGGTTTGCCGCTATGCCTTGCCTGTTTCCCACGAGGCCACAGATTGCTGGGTCGAAGACATTGGATTGGAACGGAGCGATATCACCATCGGTGTGAATTGTGGGAAAGGCTGGGGATCCCTTGTTCCACTGCTGTTTTTTTGCTCCTGGTTCTTGCTGGCGAACCTTTGGCCTGTCAATTCGCCGGGGCTAACCGTCTTGGTGAGCTTCGCAGGTTCCAGGGTTGAAGAGTCCCAGAACCCTGGCCTGCCGGAAACTCTCCAGGCTTTGGATGCTGTTGGATCATAACCAACTCACAATCAATGGAGCTTAGCGGACTTGAACCGCTGACCCCTTCAATGCCATTGAAGTGCTCTACCAACTGAGCTAAAGCCCCGATTTACTTTGCTTCAGGTCAGAATCCGCTCAAGGATCCAACTTTCTATTCGATTCTACACCTGCAGCCTGTAGAAGCTGCCTTATTGGTAAAAAGTGCTGGGATCCCATACTAGATAAGTGGAGGATCCTTGTCAATAGTTTGGATGGCTCAACCGGGGGGAAGCAACAGTGGGGTTTGCTCGGCCCTCAGCCTTTTGTTGCCCGGCATCCCAGGAAGCCCGCAGGGTGGTAGAACGGAGTCAGTGGCAATTGAGGGGCCTGTGACACAAGAAACTCAGCTTAACCGCATTTTGGCGGCTTCTTTGCTGGTCGTCTGCCTTATTGCGGCCATTGTCGGGGGCACGCGCCCTGCCCCAGAGCCTACCCGAGGCGGGGTTGGCCTAGAGGCCGCACGGGGGGCGGATCGCATCGAGGTGGTCACCCTGGAAGGAACGATAGGCGGCCCAGGGGGTTCGACTTTGGTAGGCCTGCCCACTTCTCCTGTGGAACAGTTGCGGGAGGCAGCACGGGATCCCTCTGTCAAGGCTGTATTGCTGCGCATCAACAGTCCCGGCGGAGCTGTGGGATCCAGCCAGGAACTCTACCGTGCCGTAACTGCTCTGCACGAGGCGGACAAGCCGGTGATCGCTATCCTAGAAAACATTGCTGCCAGTGGGGGGTACTACGTGGCCAGCGCTGCCGACAAAATCTATGCCAACCCTGGCACCCTGACCGGCAGCATAGGGGTTATCATCAGCGGCCTCAGCTTTGGTAAGTTGCTGGAGAACTACGGCATAGAGCCGCAGACCTTCAAAACCGGCGAGTACAAAGACCTTCTCTCTCCTTTCCGCAGTGCCACTCCTCAAGAGCAGCGCCTTCTGCAAAACTTGGTGGAGGATACCCTCGAGCAGTTCATTCGCGATGTGGCCCAAGGACGCCAGCACTTGCCAGAAAAGGCAGATGAGGTGCTGGAAGCAGAGATGATCGCGCGACGGCAGAGCTTGGATGAAGACCGGGTGCGACAATTGGCCGATGGACGCATCTTCACCGGGGCGCAAGCTGTGGAGGTGGGCTTGGTGGATGCTTTGGGGGGGTACACGGAGGCGGTGGAGGATCTGCGGCGCATGACCGGGGATCCCTCTTTGTCGCCGGCGGGTGAGGGAGAGGGCTTCCAACGAGTACTGCGACGCCTGTTAAGCCAAGGACTGTCCTCGCAAAGGCAAGCCGCTTGGCTGGGCCGGCTGTTGGAGAGCAACGAGGCTGTTGGGATCCCAGACGTGCCGTTGCTGTGGATGGCGCCGGAGTGGACTTTGCGCTAAACCTAAATCTAATCAGGACGGGTTTTGGGTGTGGGGGGTGAACGGTGAATCGAGAACCGGTCGCGCCGGCGGCGCAGGGCACTTTGAGAGCAGCTGCTCTGGGAGTGCAGGGCAATACTTGGAGAGAGGGATCCCAGAAGGCCAATTCCTTGGCGGAGCTGGATTGGGCCATCGACCTGGAGCTGTTGACCAGTCGGGCTTGGGTGGAAATTGACGCAGCCCAGCTGCGAGAAAACCTGCGGCTGTTGCAGAGGCGCCTAGGCTCAAACGTCGAGATCTGGGCGGTGGTGAAGGCCAATGCCTACGGGCATGGGGCGCAGTTGGTGGCTCCCGTGGCTGTTGCGGCTGGGGCCAAGGGGCTGTGTGTGGCCACCCTGGCCGAAGGGATCGAGTTGCGGCAAACGGGGCTGCAGGCTCCGGTTCTGGTGTTGGGAGCTTTGAATACTTGGGCAGAACTACAGCAGGCCATGGCAGCCCGGCTAGAGGTCAGCCTCACCTGCACAGACCAAATCCCGCTGATGCGCCAGGTAGCCCGTTGGGCCGGGCGCCCCGTCCCGGTGCATGTCAATGTGGATACGGGTATGACCCGTTTGGGGATCCCCTGGAAGGAAGCAGCAGCCGTGTGGGGGCAGATTTGTCGGATCCCGGAGCTGGAGGGCTGTAGCTTGTTTTCCCATCTGGCGACGGCGGACGAGCCCCATTCTCCAGTCATGGAACAGCAGCACGCCCGCTTTGCCCAGGTGGTGGAACAGATCCGCCAAGCCGGGGATCCCTTGCCGGCGCTGCATCTGGACAACTCAGCCGCCGCTCTGGCCCATCTCCACTACTCCCGTGTGCGCCTGGGACTGGCCCTCTATGGCTTGTCGCCTGCCCCCCACTTGCAACTGCCGGGTCTGCAGCCGATTCTGCGACTCAAGGCGCGGCTGACCCACATCCAAACTGTGCCTGCCCAGACCGGAGTGAGCTATGGACATCGCTACATCACCTCTCGCCCCAGTCGCATTGCCACTCTGGCCATCGGCTATGCGGATGGGATCCCACGGCGGCTTTCCGGCTGGCTGCGAGGATGGGTGCGCGGCGGCTTGATCCAACAGGTGGGCACAATCACGATGGATCAATGTATGTGGGATGTAACCGAGAGGCCGGATATCCAGGTGGGGGATGTGGTGGAGCTGCTGGGCCCCAATCTGGCAAATGCGGGTTTATCTGTGCAGGATTGGGCCGATCAGTTGGGTACTATTTCCTATGAGTTGCTGTGTGGACTTTCTGCCCGTCTGCCAAGAGTGTTGGTTAATTCTCTGGGTTTTGATGATGCCTGACACGACAGATTGGATTGCCTCAAGCACGGATAGGAGCGGGCCAGAGGCTGTTCGCGTCAGCAGCAGGGGATTTGGCTTGACTTGTCAACAGAGAATAGAGCAGCATCGAAGGTAATCGAGAGCACTCCTGCTCCCTGAAAGACAGGGGCTTGGCGGCGGGTTCGATTCACATCAGGAGGTAGCGATGGCGGAGGAACATAAGCCTCTGAAGGGCCTGGAAAATCAAATGGAACGGGCTGTTCTGGAGATGGTCAACGACATCCTGCTGATGGAGAGTCAGCAGCGCTACTGCTTCTGTGAGAAATTCTGTAACGATGCTGCCGCCCTGGCTTTGAACAACCTCCAGCCTCGCTACGCCACCAGTTTTCACGGCTCTCTCCGAACTTTAGAAGCCATTCAAGCGGATCAGGAGTTGCAGAGGCTGATCCGGTTGGAGGTGGTGAAGGCCATGGACAAGGTGGCGGCCAATCCCCGTTGCCCGGAGCCTGAATGTCCTTTGCTGCTGCGCGACGCCGAGACGATAGAGTTAGAACTGGCCCCTAGCGACAATTGAAGGAATGGCTCTGATGGAGCTGCGCTCCGCTGGCGCGAACGTTTCCCCTTCGCCGGTGGCCTTTCTTGGCCCTGCTGGAACCTACACAGAGTTGGCAGCTTTGCTGGCCTGCCCTGAGCAGCCTCACCTGCACAGCCAGGGATCCCACCCCTTAGTGCCTTATCCAACGATCAGCGCCTGTCTAGAGGCGGTAGCTGCCGGCCAGCAACAATGGGCGGTGGTGCCGGTGGAAAACTCGGTGGAGGGGGGGGTCTCGATGACCTTAGACGCCCTCTGGCAACTGGAGGGGCTAGGGATCCGGCAGGCGCTGATCCTGCCCATTCGCCATGCCCTCATCGGACGTGCCTCGCGGTTGGAGCAAATTGAGCAGGTCTACTCCCACCCGCAAGCTTTGGCCCAATGTCAGGCTTGGCTGAGATCCCATCTGCCCCAGGCCACTTTGATCCCAACCCGCTCGACCACCGAAGAATTGGATCGCCTGCAGGAGCAGCCCAGCGCCGCCGTCATCGCCTCAGAACGAGCTGCCACCCTCTACCAACTGCCGGTCTTGGCCTGCCCGATCAACGATCACCCCGACAATTGCACTCGCTTTTGGGTTATTGGCCGTGCGCCGCTCTCGCGTTCCGGTCAACAGGGTGAAACCTCTGCCGATCCTGCTTCTCCGGGGGGATCCCATACTTCCTTAGCCTTCAGCCTCCCCCACAACGTGCCGGGAGCGCTGCTGAAACCTCTGCAAGTGTTTGCGGAGCGAGGTTTAAACATGTCCCGTATTGAGTCGCGCCCCACCAAAAAATCGGCAGGGACGTATGTCTTTTTTGTCGATTTGGAGAACCCTATCGGCCAACCCTATTTGGATGCCGAGGTGGTTGCGGCGCTGGAATCAATTGCTGAAACCTTGAAGCTCTTCGGCAGCTACCCTGTGCATGACCTCTGCAAACAAGGGGATCTATCCCAAGTAGCAAAAGCCCTGCCCTCTGAGGGGAAAGCGCGTCCAGCGTAGCCAAGTCTTTCAAACCGTTGAATCCATCTGAGTCATCAGGCCCGAAAGCTGGGAGCGACACCCGATAGAGTCATTTCAGGTTAGGGTAAGACGCCTGGGCTGCTGATCGCGCCAGCGGGACGGAGTCCTTGAAAAGCCTTCTGGATCAGTGCATGCAACATTTTGGGTTTGAGTTCAGTGTCCCAGTTTAAATCCAAATGACCGTAGCTTGGAACCAGGACTGCTGTCCCGAGCACTGGGGCAGACCAGGATCACTTCACAGAGCTCGATAACCTTGCCAGGCTTGCCAAAAAATGTAAAGAGAAAGAATGGCCAGGAAGCCCCGAAACAACAGACTGACGGTTTCATCGGGCAATTTGGGCAGGGTGCGTGTGCTAATCTGTACACCGATTAACCCCCCTGTGCCCAAGATTAAACCTGGGATCCAGAGCACATTCTGGTGGATGGTGCCGTCCCCGAACCCCAGGCCATTCCAGATCCAATCGCTGAGGCCCGCATGGCTGGCAGTGGCAGCAACTGCTGTGATCACAATGGCCCCCAGACTGGTCTGAATCGCCACTTTGATTGTCTCTTTCAGCAGCAGGATCTGCATTGGCACCAGGATCACCCCACCGCCGATGCCAAACAGCCCGGCCAACAAACCGGCAGTGCCGCCGGTCAGGGCGCGGGCTAACCAGGGAGACATCTGCCCTGAGGACTCCGTCCCGCTGAGGTGCTCGGCACCGCTGACGTCAGCCCCCAGTTCTTGGGCCTGGATAACCACCTTTTTGTTGAGTTGCACCAGGTAAGTGTTGGCCAGCAGCAACACTCCAAACGCTGCCAACAGCAGATAGCTGGGAAGGCGACTGGCGATAATTGCTCCTACTTGAGCCGTAAGCAACGCTGGGATCCCCAGCAGGATCACCCGTTTCAGATCCAGCATGCCCATCCGCCAGTTTTGGATGCTGCCTGCAATCGAGGTCATAACGATGGAAAGGTTGCTGGTGGCTGCAGCTTGAACCGGTGGGATCCCCAAGCTGACCTGTAAGGGCACCAGGATCACGCCACCGCCAATGCCCAGCACCCCGGCCAGGATCCCTGCCACCAGGCCGCCAATTGCCAAGGCCAACTCCATCCCCTACCACTCCCCACCGCTGCTCTATCTTGCTGGCCAAAAAGCCGCCATCATCGTAACATTCTCCAGTCCTGGCAAGACTAGCAGGGATACATCGGTCGAGAAGCCTTGGGTGTGGGGTTGAAAAGAGGCGCATCATAATAATGTTGGACAGTAAATATTGGACAGTCGTACCGCCTTGGTGCAGATCGCGCCAGCATGTCAACTTCATCCATAGGCAAGGAAGCCTTCATGGTTGCCATCCATCCGGCAAATGATCTGGGTGCTCTGAAAAATCTAGGTTCCACGGCAAGAGGATCCCAGCCTGCTTGGTGGCCTCCATCTGGGCGGCAACAGGGAACTGTGGCCCCTCTGCAACCTCTGGGGCTGGTTGCTTTGGAAGGTTTGGCCACCTGGGGAGATCGCCTGTTGGGCTTGGATCGGGTGAGGGGCTATTTGGTGGAAATTCAAGAGCACAACACCCTGCTGCTCAATCCCCATCATGTCCATTCTTTCCAAGGCGCTTACGGTTTGTGGGTAGAGTCAGAAGGGGATCAAGCGTGGATTTGGCTCAGTCAGGAGCAAGAGGGGCAAATCTTGCGCATTCCCATGTCCGCTCTGCAGCAACCGGGATCCCTGGAAGCCTTTCCAGTGTGTAGCTGCCCCTGCCCCATCGAAGGGATCGCCCTCTGGATCGATCCCCACACGGGAAACCGCTACCTCTATGCCACCTGCTACCGACGGGGAAAAATCCTGCAACTGGATCCCAGCCGTGGCCTTATTGTGCAGGAGATGCCCGCCCCTGGGGTTGGCCGAGAACAGATTGCGGTGCAGGGAGACTACCTCTGGGTGAGCGATCGGGTGGAAGAGACGATCTACGTGCTGGAGCGCCAGACCGGGCGAGAATTGGCCCGCATCCTCACCCCTTCTCCTGGGCCGACAGGCTTGGCCTACTGGCGGGGGCAGCTCTGGGTAGCCTACGCCCACGAAGAAGCCTATATCCACGACAACCCCAACGCTCCGGATCCCTTGTCGGTGGCCCTGCGCGACAAAACCTGGGTGGCTCCCCTGCGCCTGCGGCCTTTGGATCCCCCTAGCTCCCCCGACCCCTCTGGCGGCAGTGGAACCGAGGCCGAGGATTCCCCCATTGCCTGTCCGGTAGTTTTTCAGCCCCAGTGTCTGGGGGAACGCGCCACCTACACCCTCTCCCACGGCTATCGGGTGGAGCTGACCTATGTGGAAGAAATTGCCCAAGAAGAGCCGCGCTTCCTGCCCGATTTGGTCTGGCGAATTGCCTTGCCCTGCAACAGCCTTCGCCAACGGGTGCGCAGCCTGCACTGGGTAGGTCTGCCGTTTGAAGTGGAAGAGCAATCTGGCCAACAGGTGGCGGTGTTTTCGCTGGGATCCCTGGGGGCCCATGAGGTGCGCTTGTTTGGCTGGCGGGCGGTGCTGGATCTCTACAGTATCAAGTACTGCATCGATCCACTGGATGTAGAGGCTGCCGTTTTGCCCAGGGAGCTGCGGGATCGCTACTTGGTGGACGATGACTACCTGGCCATGGACACCTCGATTGTCCGAGAGGCAGCGCGGCTGGCCGTTGGCAGCGAGACCAACTTGCTGCGCAAAATGCTCAATATCCGGGCCTATGTTTACGACAAGCTCTCCTACCGGGTCACCTCTCGCATTGATCCGCCGGATGAGGTTTTGCGGCGTGGCTCCGGTTCTTGTGGCGAATATGTGGGGGTGCTGTTGGCTTTGGCCCGCCTCAATGGAATCCCTTGCCGCACGGTGGGGCGCTACAAATGTCCTCCCCATCCAGAACTGAAAGGGATCCCGCTGTTTCCCCAGTACAACCACGTGTGGATTGAGTTTTATCTGCCCGGCTGGGGTTGGGTGCCGATGGAGTCGAACCCTGACGATCGGGGGGAGCGCCCCTATTCGCAGCGCTACTTCATGGGCTTGCCCTGGACCCATGCCGAGATCGCCAAAGGGATCCCTTTCGAGACGATCAACACCGACCAAGCCTCAATTGGGGAGCTGGCCATTAACCATGTGCAGTTTCGCATCTTAGAAGAAATTTGAAAGGCGAATAGAGTGAGAAAACGGGCCTGAGATTGGCCAACACTGCTCCGGGAGTGATTTTTGCCGAAGATAACAATGTGGCTCCTGATGTGGTGTGGGTAAGCCGCTCTCGACTGAGAACAGCGTTAGGGGCGGATGGCAAACTCCACAGTGCCCCAGAATCGGCGGTAGGAGTGCTGAGCCCTGGAGCTCGCAATATTGGCCAAGATAAGCAAACTAAGCTCAAGCTTTACAGTCGGCTTGGGCTACAGGAGTATTGAGTGGTGGACTGGCAACAGCAACAAGTGGAAGTCTACCGGCGTCAGCAAAGGCAGTTGGTGTTGATCAAAACTTGCTTGGGAAAGATGAATTGGACTCGAATTGGACTCGCCGTTGCTGCCGGGGCTTGCGTGCCCGATTTCACAGCTGTGGATGCCACCTCTTGCCTGAGTCTGGTGGGAGCCCCATTGCTCGCTCGAAAAGCTGCCACCCGAATGGGGAGCTGTCAATAGAGCTGCACTCCGCGGGCGCGAATGTCGCTTTTTCTTCCCCAGCCTGATGCTGGAATGGCTATGGGCCAACAACAGGGCTCTGCCCCCATCTGGGGCTTGCGTTAAAGACTAGGATAGGAGACTACGGCGGGGCTTGGCTTCGCTCCAGGCACATCCATCCAAAGCAATCCGCTCTACCTCCGAGGCCAGCCTCAATGCTTTCAGGGCCTGTTCCCCACCCACAGAAGGTTGGTTGCCCCCCCGCACGCAATTGATGAAGTGCTCCAGTTCGGCATGCAGCTTGTCGATATTGTCGGTGTGGACTTTCTCAATCAAACAATCCCGCTGGTAGGGCATTTGGCCGTAGTCGCTGGTGCTGCCGACGGATCCCTGGCGGTACACCGAGATCTCATTGTGTAGAAAATCTGCTTCTACCAAGGCATTCTTGCAGTGGACGGCAATTTTGCGCACCTTGCGGTGGGTGACCTTGCTGGCAGTGAGGGTGGCGATGGCACCGTTGGCAAAAGTGAGAGTAGCCGTGACGTAGTCCAGGTAGCCCAGCTTGGAGATGCGGTTGCCGCTGGCGGTAATCTGGGTCACGGGAGATGGGATCAGCTCCAGCAACAGATCGATGTCGTGGATCATCAAGTCGAATACCACCGACACATCGCTGGCGCGGTCGGAATAGGGGCTGAGACGGTGAGCCTCGAAAGCCAGAGGTTCTTCACTTTGCAAGACTTGGCCCAGCTTTTGGAAAACAGGGCTGAAGCGCTCGATGTGCCCCACCTGCAAAATACAATTGCAATCGGCAGCTCGGTTCACCAGCGATTCTGCTTCGCTGATGCTGGCAGCGATGGGCTTTTCGATCAGCACATGTACCCCGGCCTCCAGGCAGGCCATACCCACCTCGTGGTGCAGAACCGTCGGCACGGCAATGGCCACGGCAGCTACATGGGGCAGCAGATCGCGGTAGTCCTCATAGAAATGAACGCGGTGGCGGCTGGCCACATCCAATCCCCGTTCCACGTTGATATCCGCTACCCCCACGACCCGCACATCCTTCATCAGGCTAAACACGCGGGTGTGGTGCTGGCCCATGTTGCCTACCCCGATCACCCCAACCGGGACAGCTTGCTCTGGGTAAGCCAGTGGACGGCGGGGAGAGTTGGCAGAACTCGGGCAAGATCGGGCCATGACGTTTCCACTACCTCCACCACAAGGGTTTCGCGAACCTCGCTCCATCTTTCGGTAACGGAGCGCCGCATTTCACGAAACAAACTTCACAAAGCTTACCATGCCTCCCTTAGATCCAGTTCAAGCCGGGGATGGGCGGCAGGTGCAGCGGGGGCTGTTGGCAGGATTGGGGGCTGAAACAGAACAGCGGCACCGGGCTAGAGCGAAACCACATGCGGGCGTAGAATCCGCTTGGACTGAGGGGCAGGCCAAGCCAAACGGGGAAAAAGAAGACAAAGGACGCCAAAACCAAGGCCACCGCCGTGATGCTCGCCCCGCGCCAAAAGCGGCGATAGCTCTGCCAGCCCAGCAGCACCAACCAAGCCAGGGCTAGGGTGCTAAACGCCAGAGCGCTCATGTAGTGGTAGATAAAAACGCAGCGGCTGACCCTAAACCAAGGCAGGTAATTGGCCGCATAGCCAATCAAAATGAAGGCTTCGAGACCGTGAAAGTGGCGGATCCCTCGCCAGACAAGCACCAAGATGGATCCCGTCCCCAGCCACCACAGCCAAGGATTGCCCAAGCCATGAACAGCTTGCCAGAGGTTGCCCTGACTGCCGAAGTAGTAGGCCACGGGGCGGCCCAGAATTGGCCAGGACCAAGCTCCTGCCGAGGCCAAGGGCGTAGTCAGCCAAGGACGCAAAGCCGGGAACCAAGCCACCAGGGATCGCAAGCTGGTGGAGCAGTAGGGGTGAACAGGGGTCTCTTCGTTCACCACCAGGTGGGCTGCCATGTGGCCGCCGTAGATGGATTGGTTGATGAGCACCAGGGATCGGAAATAATTCTGGATGCCCGTCCAGCTCCAATCCAGAGTTAGTCCCTGTTGGGGATTCAGCTGCAGGTGCGGGATCCACTGAATGGCATAAAAGGCCAGCGGAGCGAGGACGAAGCAGAACGCATAGTGCCACCAGCGCAGATGACGAATCTGGCTCAAAATGCCCAACCGTGGGATCCACTGCGGGCGCAGCCAGACCACCCCCCAGACGAGGATCCCCAACAGAGCAAACATGAAGGCAAACCAGAGGCCATTCCACTTCACCGAAGCTGCCGCCCCCAACAGGATCCCGGAGCAAGCAAAGTGAGCAGCCCGTCGCCAACCTTGGTTTTCTAGACCTCTGAGCAACAGAATGGTCGCTGCCAGCCCAAAGGCTACCAGATACACGTTGATCAGGCCAAAGCGGGATTCCACCAGAAACACCCCATCGGTCAGCAGCAAAACCCCGCTCAACAGAGCAAAGCCCACGTGGTAGGTGAGGCGGTAGGCTAAACCGGTCAGCAACAGCGGGATCAGGGATCCGCAAAAAGCAGTGGCGAAGCGGAATCCCCACTCGTTGCGGCCAAACACCTGAATGCTAAGGGCAATGAAGTACTTGCCCAAGGGGGGATGCACATCGTAAAAAGGCTTGCCATCCAGGTAGTTCTGGGCAAACTCCGGGAAGTACACCTCATCGAATACGGGGGCCGGGAACTCGTCCAGCCGCCACAGGCGCAACCCCAGACCCACCAGAAAGATCCCCAGCGCTCCCCATACCAGCCACTGTCGGGATCCCACAGCACTGTGCGGGGATCCGAGGATGGGCCCAGACAGCAGCAAGCTGCCCTGAGACCGCTCCGGCCCGGGGTCAATGGGGGTTGGCTCTCCAGTCATGGATAGGGCACTCTCAACACTCCGGCGAGGATCCCTAGGGATCCCCAGTGTTACTTTAGCCGACCGTGAAAGTCTAAGCGATTCCAAAGCAAACCACTGCTAGACTGTAGAATTGAATACAAAGTTGGCCAACTTCTGGCCAGTACCCTGTCTGCGCTGGCGCTCCTGAGAGCGGGCGTTTGACGTTCGGTCATCTCAGTGGGGAGGAGACACCGTGGCGACTGGTGGATATGCGTTGGTGGACAGCCTGCACCGGCATGGGGTGCAACACATCTTTGGCTATCCGGGGGGAGCCATCCTCCCCATCTACGACGAGCTGTACAAAGCCGAGTCTCAGGGGCTGCTCAAACATTACCTGGTACGCCACGAACAAGCGGCTGCCCACGCCGCCGACGGATATGCTCGCGCCACTGGCAAGGTGGGGGTGTGTTTTGCTACCTCTGGCCCAGGGGCGACCAACCTGGTGACGGGCATCGCCAACGCCATGATGGACTCTGTACCCATGGTGGTCATCACTGGGCAGGTACCTCGCCATCTGATTGGCACCGACGGCTTCCAGGAGACGGACATCTTTGGCATCACCCTGCCCATTGTGAAGCACTCCTACGTGGTACGGGATCCGCGCCAAATGTCTCGGATCGTGGCAGAGGCTTTTCACATTGCCGGGACAGGGCGGCCCGGGCCGGTGCTGATCGACATCCCCAAAGATGTGGGCCTGGAAGAGTTTGACTATCAACCTGTCAGCGAGATCAACATCCCCGGCTACAAGCCCACCGTGCGTGGCAACCCACGGCAAATCCACACAGCGGCCAAGCTGATCCTGCAGGCCAAGCGGCCCTTGCTGTATGTGGGAGGTGGGGCGATCATCTCCGGTGCCCACGCCGAAATTGCCGAGCTGGCCCACACCTATCGGATCCCGGTGACCACCACCCTCATGGGCAAAGGGGCTTTCGATGAGAACGATCCCCTGTCGGTGGGGATGCTGGGCATGCACGGCACGGCCTATGCCAACTTCGCCGTCACCGAGTGCGACCTGCTCATTGCGGTGGGGGCCCGCTTTGACGATCGCGTGACCGGCAAGCTAGATGAATTTGCCAAGCACGCCAAAGTCATTCACATCGACATCGACCCAGCCGAGGTGGGCAAAAACCGTGCGCCCGATGTGCCGATTGTAGGGGATGTGCGCACTGTTCTGGTGGAGATGCTGGCTCAACTGAGCAAAATGCCCTCTACTCCAGGCCTAACTCAGGCTTGGCTGGATCGGATCGAGCGCTGGAAGCGGGACTATCCCCTGCAGGTGCCCAGCTACGAAGGCGTGATTGCCCCCCAACAGGTGATCGATGCCTTTCGTCGTCATGCTCCCCACGCCTACTACACCACCGATGTTGGCCAGCATCAGATGTGGGCGGCGCAGTTTCTGCGCAACGGGCCGCGCCAATGGATCTCCAGTTCTGGGCTGGGCACCATGGGCTACGGGTTCCCCGCGGCGATGGGAGTCAAGGTAGCCCTGCCTCACGAAGAAGTCATCTGCATCAGTGGCGATGCCAGCTTCCAGATGAACATGCAAGAGCTGGGCACAGTGGCCCAGTACGGCATTGCCACCAAAGTGGCCATCATCAACAACGGCTGGCAGGGCATGGTGCGGCAGTGGCAGCAGGCCTTCCACGGCGAGCGCTACTCCCACTCGGATATGTCTCCCGGAATGCCGGATTTTGTTAAGCTGGCCGAGGCTTTTGGGGTAAAAGGGATCCGCGTCGATCACCCCGATCAACTGGAAGATGCCATCCAGGAGATCCTCAAGCACGAGGGGCCGGTAGTGGCCGACTTTGTGGTCAAGCGGGACGAAAACTGCTACCCGATGGTGCCTGCCGGCAAAGCTAACTATCAGATGATCGGGCTGCCGGAGAAGCGGCAACTGGAACAAGCCGCCGAGCTGATCTACTGCCCCAATTGCGGCACCAAAAACCCCACCCTGCACAAGTTTTGCGCCGAGTGCGGCACCAAGCTCTAGAACCGACGGCCTGACCATTCGGCTGGGGAAGGCGGGCCCCAGCAGCAGGGAGTCTTCAGGGATATCGGGGCTACTGAACAAGCCAGATTAAAACGCTCCCTGAGCGCTCTGCGAGGCCAACACGAGCGACTCCTGCCCCTTTCCCAAAAGGAGAGGAAGGTTGGGATCAGCGCAACGAACGGAGGATCCCTCCTGCCCTGGGGTAGTTCGATCCCCTCAAGGAGGGTAGCCGGAAACTTCTGCCTCTGGTGTCTCTGGCGGTCGGAAGCAGGCACCCTCCAGACCTGCCCAACCGGCTTAGAGGGGTCGGTAAACCCGGTAGTTGATATTGGGGAAGATGTTGTCCATGTATTCCACCTTGGCCAGCCACTGCTCCTCTTCAGGGGTGGCTTTTTCTCGCCGAAACTGACCCTCTTTGATCTTCTCGTAGAGGTGGTTGAAGCGCAGCAGATGGGACTTGGTGCGGCGCACTGCATAGGGAACCATCGTCCCTGTGCGCATGATAAAAGCCCAGTCAGACGATTGAGCCAGTAGCAATTCTCGCGCCGCCTGGTTCAAGGCCCGCCATTCTAGGTCATCGGCAGGCTCGCGACGGCTCAGCTCGATCATCCGCTCGGTGGCCTTGTGCAGGTGGGGGTAGATCCAGGCGTTGGTGGGGTTGAGCCAGTACTCGTGGAAGCCGCGCGCCCCCCAACTGGACTGGGCAGGTTTGCACACCTGCTGGGTGGGGTTCTCCCGCAGGTACTCCGCCAGGTGAGTCATGCGGTAGGTGTTTTGGTCGAAGTAGCTCTTGCGGATGAGAAAATCCAAAAACCAAGGGCCCTCGTACCACCAGTGGCCGAACAACTCCGCATCGTAGGGGGCCACCACCAGCGGCGGGCGGCCCATGACGCTGTACAAATATTCGATTTGCCGCTGGCGGTTGAACATAAAGTTGCCCGCATGCTCTGCCGCTTTCTCCCGCGCCCAATAGGGGTCGTAAAGCTGCTTTTGCCCCAGGTCCAGGTTGCGCCCGGTGATGCGGTGGTACTTGATGCCGGTGTTTTTCCGCTGGCCGTTGGGCATGATGTAAGGCTTGATGTACTCGTAGTCGGCCTCATACCCTAGGTCTTTGTAGAACTCGCGGTAAACCGGATCCCCTGGATAGCCCACCTCTGCCGACCACACCTGCTGCGAAGACTCGTGATCCCGCCCGAAAACGGCGACGCCGGTCTCGGTAAAAATAGGGGCGTACATGCCGTAACGAGGCCGGGGCTTGGCGTAGAGAAGACCATGGGCGTCGGTGATCATGTAGCGCAGGCCGGCATCGGCAATCATCCGCTCCAGCCCTTGGTAGTAGGCGCATTCCGGCAGCCAGATCCCCCGCGGCCATTGGCCAAAGTGCTCGTTGTAGTGCTCACAAGCTACAATCAACTGCGCCCAGACTGCCTGCGGGTACATCTGCATCAAGGGCAGGTAGCCGTGGGTAGCCCCACAGGTGATGATCTCCAGGTTGCCGCTGTCTTGAAACTGCTTAAAAGCTCGCACCAGATCCCGGTCGTAGCGCTCCCAGAGATCCCGCACCATGGCAAACTGCTTGATGTAGTGCTCCGCCAGGTAGCGAATGTGGCCGTTGGTGGCGTTTTTGTCGTACTCCAGCTGGGCCAGCTCTTCCAATTTGGTTAGGTAGTGGTCGTAGCGCTCCTGCAGCAAGGGATCCCGCAGCATCGACACCAAGGGCGGCGTCAGGGACATGGTGAAGCGAAAGTCGATGCCATCTCGCTGTAGCCCCTCGAACATGTGCAGCAGCGGCACATAGGTCTCCGTGATGGCTTCGTAGAGCCATTCTTCCTCCAGCACAAAGTCTTGCTCAGGGTGGCGCACAAACGGCAGGTGCGCGTGGAGTACCAAGGCGAGATAACCCATGGCAGCCGGGGATCCTTACAGACAGGGAAAGATAACGGAGCAGACTTACCCTTCTCAGCAGCAAATCTGTAGAGAAGGTTAAGCCCAAGATTGCTACCTATCGTCCAGCATTTCGTCCTTGGGGTCAAGAGCTGGGATCGCTGGGGATCGCTGTCAGACTCAGCGGTGACGGATGAAGTCGTAGATCTCCAGATACTCCTTGCCAGGATAGTTCCAGGAGTAGTCGTAGCTCATGCCTTGAATCTGCAGTTGACGGAACTGGTCAGGAGCGGTGTACCAAAGGTCGATGGCCCGGTCCAGAGCCGACTCCAAAGCAGCTGGATCTGTGTGATAGAAGACGTAACCATTGCGTTGTTCGGGGAATTTGTGGGGATCGTAGTCGCGGTCGAAGACGGTATCCACCAGGCCGCCCACTCCTCTCACCACCGGAACCGTGCCATACTTCAAGCCAATCATCTGAGTGAGTCCACAGGGTTCGTAGTGGCTGGGCACTACGATGATGTCTGCCCCCGCATAGATAAGGTGGGAAAGTTCTTCGTTAAAGCCCAACTCAATGTGAACATCGGGGTTGTCGTTGAGGTAGCTTTTCTCGTGGGCAAACCAAGCGCCGATCCCTCGCTCCGTAGCGGATCCCAGCAGAACAAATTGGGCATTTTTGAACAGGGAGCGGTAGATGGCATGATGCACCAAATGCACGCCCTTTTGCTCGTCCAATCGCCCGATATAGGCCACGATAGGCTTGTCAACATCCTGCAGTAGCAGCCGATCCCGCAGAGCTTTTTTGTTTTTAGCTTTATTTTCCAGCGTTTGAGCAGTGTAGCGCACGGGGATAAAGCGGTCGATCTCCGGGTTCCAAATGTCGTAATCGATGCCATTCAAAACGCCGCGAAACTTGTGCCGGTGCAAGTAGAGGGTATGGCCAAGTCCATAGCCGTAGTCGCCAAATTGCACCTCCAGCGCGTGATTGGGAGAGACCGTAGTGACAAAGTTGGAAAAAACAATTCCCCCCTTCATAAAGTTGAGAGAAAAGGGGTTGAAGTTATCGCGCAAACGGTCGTAGTGGAAGTAGTAGGGTTCGCGGTTGAGGCCGGTAGCCCAAAGAATCTCTGGGCCGCCAAAGCCTTGGTGTTTGAAGTTGTGAATGGTGTAGCACACCCGCTGGTTTCCCATGCCGTGGTACTTGTAGATCTCAAACAGCAGCACCGGTACCAACCCTGTCTGCCAGTCGTGGCAATGGATGATGTCGGGGCGCTTGTTGCTTTGTAGGAGAAACTCTAGAGCCGCCTTGCTGAAAAAAGCAAAACGCATGTTGTCATCCGGGCAGCCGTAATAACACCCGCGATTGAAGAAGTTATCGCCCGAGTGGGGCTCAATAAAAAAGCAAAGGCGGCCATGCACCCAGCCGCAGTACACCGAGCAGTGAATGGCTCCCCCGTACCAGGGCACCCAGAGATCGCGATAGGCGTCGTGCAAACCCCAGATCTGGTCGTAGCGCATGGTGTCATACTTGGGCAAAACCAGCTCGACACAGTGGCCCCGCACCTCCAGCTCGCGGCTGAGGCCGTACACCACATCCCCCAGTCCCCCCGCCTTGATAACCGGGGCGCATTCAGACGCAATCTGCACGATGTACATTTCGAGACCTCCCGTAGCACCGCCTTAGCTTTCTTTACAAACGATAATCTTTTTGGCCTCGACAGAACATCCCTCCCAATGGCAAGGGATCCCTGCACTGGGGAACAACCTCTGGGCCGACCGGGTTCGAGCCCCAGCTGCGCCGTTTGCCGGGGAACCTGATCTACGGGAGCAGCCCTCTGGGCAATTATGGGCATTTCGATTCAAACTAGAAACGTTGAATGCACGGGGCCAGAAGGCTTTTCAAGGACTCCGTCGCGCTGGCGCGATCAGTAGCCCAGGCCTCTCACCCTAACCTGAAACGCGACTATGAACGGCTGATCCCGCTGGGGCGGTACCGTTCTTCGAGCCAAGTGCGCAGCTCATCTTCCGGGAAGGCGGCAGCCAAGGTGCCCGTTCTGGGATCGTGGGCATGCCGAAGAACATGGCCGGATGGATCCTGGCTTTACGGTAACTGCAGCCGGCTGCACCTCCCCTTGTCTCTTGCGAGCAGACTTACTCTCTCCGGCTAGGGGTAGCCAGGGATCCTTCAAGGTCACGCGAACTCAATACCACTGCTGAGCGTAAAGGCGCTGCACCAAATAAAACACGAATAGGTTGACATCCACGCGCCGCTCGTCGATCATAAAAGACTCGATGGTGCTGGCCGGGGATCCTTCGGTGGTACAGCGGAAGAACTTGCGGCCATTCAAGGATCCCTCAGCAAACAGCACGCTAAATTGCTTCTTGCCTCCTGCAAACGCGCCGACCAGCGTCTTGCCTTCCAGGCGCAGCTCCAGATCGCTGACTCCGCGCTTTTGAAAAGCCGCAATGGCTGCCGGGATCACCTCTTCCGTGATCTGTTGCTCGAAGGGCTTTTCTTCCTTAGCAACTTTTTTCGCAGCGGCTTTGGGGGAATCCTCAGCAGCAGGCTTGGCAGCTTCAGCGGGTTTCTCGGCAGCAGCGGCCTCGGGGGTGGGTTCTCCAGACATGGGGAAACGCTCCGACAATCAGATGGGTAAAAGCCTTAGATGCAGAACAATCAAAAACTCTGTCCAGAACCGGCAAAGAGCTAGCCCTTGGGGATGTATTGGCCGACAATTTCTTCAGCAGGGATCTGGGGAAAGCCCATGCTGAAGTTGGGGGCACGCCCCTGCAGGTTATAGGCGATCTCCCCTTGCTTGAGCAGGGAGCGGATGAAATGTTCCAGGTCAGACCCAATGCGGCGGATATTGTACTCGGTCAAGTCTCGCCCCCGGTATTCTTCCACCAACTCTTCGAAACGGGCATAGACCTTTTGCAGGGCAGCATCCGTCCAGACCAGCTCGTTGTCCGGATCCACATCGAGGGTAAACAGGTCGTCGCGGGGCACGAAGTTGTTGTCGGCAGTAACTTCACCGGCAAAAATGTGGACGTGGCGAGTGGTGCATTTCAGCATTGCGATGGCTCCGCTCCGGATCTAACCTGATAAACAGCGTATCACTACCTAGCGCTTGTGGGGGATCCGCTATTTGCCCTCGACTTGTTCCGGCCCTCTCTATGTCTGCTGTTAATGTCTGCTGTTATTCCCCAACTGGAACGCCTGCACATAGAGGTGACCAACGTTTGCAACTTTAAGTGCGAGTTTTGTCCAGATGGGATCATGCAACGGCGGCGGGGGCACATGGAGCCCGCTCTGCTGGAGCAGATTTTGGAGGAAGTAGCGGCAACAGGGCTGGCCCGCGTGATGGCTTTTCACCTGATGGGGGAGCCGCTGCTCTACCCATACCTTTTCGAGGGTATTCGCAGGGCCGCTGAGCTTGGCCTTCGCCTGCACCTGACCAGCAACGGCAGCACCTTTGCCCTCTGGCCGGAGCACATTGAAAAGCTGAACCGCAGCCCCTTTGCTAAGCTAACCATTTCCCTGCAAACTCCCGATCCAGTCACCTTCAGCATTCGCGGAGCACCTCCCCGCCTCACGCCGGAGCGCTACTTTGCTGGGATTACCCAATTTCTGCAGGTGCACTTGCGCTCCTCCAGCCCTACGCAGGTGCATCTCAAATTCCTGGATACTAGCCCCCACCCGTTTTTGGTGCCGCATAAGGCTCTTTCGGTGATCGATTCTGCACAGCAGATGCGCGCTCAGCTCTCGGCTTGGGCCAGACGAGCTTTGCAAGGGATCCCGGATGCACCGGCTCTCGATTGGGTAGAAGCCCAGATTGCTACTTACCGACCGGGCCGCTGGCAGCAGATCCGCATCCATCCCCGCTTGGTTTTGGAAACGTTTCCCTTGGACAGTTGGGGCAACGTGGAGACAGACCGGGTAATCCCAGCTCGCTGGGGATACTGCAATGGCGCTTCCGGTCAGGCGGGGATCCTCTACGACGGCACGGTGGTGCCCTGTTGCAAGGACTATGAAGGGCAAATCCCGCTGGGGCAAGTGACGCTGGGGGGATCCCTGGCCGAGATTTTGCGGGGCCAACCGGCCTGTGCGCTGCGGCGGGGGTTCAATCGTCTGCAGGTGAACCATCCCGTTTGCCAGCGCTGTATGGGTGGAGACACTTGCATCAAAGCCTTGGCCAGACAAGTGGGTTCCGTTGTCTACTTCAAGGTGTATCGGCCTTGGAAACAGAGGCTGGATCCCGGTTGGGGACAAGTGTAGACAGTTTCGGGAAAAGTCAACGCCCCACAGCAGCGGTTTCCCTGCCGTGGGCATAGCAACAACGTGACTTTCTTTCGTGATTTCTTCTAAGGGGCTCAAGCCTTGGGAGGGAGTTCCAAGGCCAGCGGCCCCAGCAAGCCCTTGCGGTAGTCGTTGAGAACTTGCCGTGCCGCCCGCTGGGGATCCCCTTGATACCGCCGCTCGGCCAACTCCTGCACTGCGGCACCACCGGGAGGGATCGGATCCGGCCAACCGTAGCGCTTTTGCAAGAGAGATCCGGCTTGGGGCTGCACCCTCAGCACGTGATCCAAAAAGTGGGCCGCCACCCGTTCGGGATCGTAGGCCGCTTCGCCGATGTCATCGCAGATGGCCAATAGAGAGGCCGCCTGTTGATCCGGCAGAGAGGGCGGTAGGATGCCCGGCGAGTCCAACAGATCCAACTCTCCCCCCAGCCGCACCCACCGCAGTTGCCGCGTCACCCCAGGACGTGCTGCGCTCTCAGCTGCCCGCCGCCCCAACAGTCGATTCAGCAAAGCAGATTTGCCCACATTGGGAAAGCCCACCACCACCGCCCGAACGGCCCGCGGTCGCATTCCCCGCTGTTGACGCCGCATATTGACCGATTGCCCCAGTTGCAAGACCGCCTGCTTGAGGCGATTCACCCCTTCTCCTGAGCGGCCATTGGTGGGATAGACAGGGATCCCTTGCCGTAAAAAATACTCCTGCCAAGCTTTCAGATCCCCAGCCTCAATGCAGTCCGCCCTGTTCAGAGCCAGGAGGCGAGGTTTTTCCCCCAGCCACCGGCCCAGCTCAGGATGACGACTGGCCAACGGGATCCGCGCATCCAACACCTCGATGACTGCATCCACCCGCTGCAACTCTTCCCGCAACTGGCCAATTGCCTTGGCAATATGGCCAGGATACCACTGGATGGCCGGAGAACTCATGCCGCCAGAACCCTAGAAGTGGACAGCAGAAATCAACAGTGGGATCCAATCTAGCCCGATTCCCCAAAAGAGGCTCGACCTGCCGGCTGAAGTAGCCAATAATACAACGTGAGTGCCGCTGGGATCCCTTTCCTGGGCAACCTAATGTTTAACCAACGGGGGTGCGGGGGCAACAAGCCCCGCGCTCTACCCGCAGGGTTAGCGTCGGGATACATGGATCCCTGCATGCTATGAGGTAAAGACTCCATCCCGCTGACGCCAAGGGAAGCCCGCGCTCTGTCCGTAGGACGAGCGCCGGGAGGATGTCACGAATGCTAGGGTCTGTAACAGAGGGGAGCTTGCTCAAGATCGACAGGGATCCTCAGCCAGCCGAGCCAAAGCTTCCAAATCAGCACCCACCACGCGGTTGAGAATCCATTCGGGATGTTGCTGGGCACCCATGCGTCGATAGAACTCTATCGCCGGCTGATTCCAATCCAAAACCATCCACTCCAGCCGCCCATATCCTTTGGCCACCGCCTCCTGAGCCACCCGCGCCAAGAGCGCTTTGCCAATGCCTCTGCCGCGAAACTCCGGCAACACGAACAGATCCTCAAGGTAAATCCCTGGTCGGGTCAGGAACGTGGAAAAATTGCGGAAGTAGAGGGCAAATCCCACCGCTTGCCCCTCCACTTCTGCCAACAACGCCGAGGCCAAAGCCTCTGGGCCAAACAAATAGTGGCGCAACAGATCAGCGGATCCCGTTACCAGGTGGCTCAGCTTCTCGTACTCGGCCAAGGCGCAGATGAGGTCAAACAAAACGGGCACATCTAAGGCGGTGGCAGGACGGATTTCCATACTTTTGCCTGGCTTCACAACCAATTCCTTGAATTTCCTGAGATACCGGCACGAGAACAGACCACAGTTTATTCTTGTTGTGGACAGAACGCCCAGGCAGCATCTTTTGGACGCGCAGCGTGGTGGGGGCAGCGGCAGGGGCCCAGAGGACTCACCGCACAAGGCAGGTAGGGTGACCGAGAAAAGTAACGGCAGAAGGGATCCCAGGCCGAGTCAGAAAAGAGAGTTGGCATGGCCCGGCGCTCGTCCCCGATTGAGAGGCGACGGGATCCACTCTTTTCCAGCAGAGGGATCAACTGCGCCCAGAACGTTAGCCCCAACCACAAGCCAACTCCCATGACCAGTGCTTGCACGATCGTTCTCCTTCACTCACCCGTTCAAGAGTGTCGCCTTCCGACCCCGATAGCCTAAGTCAGCTTGTTTCGGCAGAGCTAGAGCGGCAGCCCGTTTTGGAGCTGTCCTTCGCTGCCGGCAAGAACCCGAGAAAAACCGATTAGAGTGAAATATGGACTGACCCACTGGGCCTTTGGATTCCATGACCACCTCCACCCTTGATGCTGCTGCCATCCTTGAAGCGTTGCGCCCTGTTCAAGATCCGGAGCTGCGCCGCAGCCTGGTGGAACTGAACATGATCCGGGATATTCGCGTCGAGCCTGGGCGAGTGGCCTTTACCCTGGTACTGACCACGCCGGCCTGCCCTTTGCGGGAATTCATTGTGGAGGAGTGCAAAGCTGCCATCCGCCGGTTGACCGCCATCGAAGCCATTGATGTTACGGTAACGGCAGAAACCCCCCGTTCCCCTTCCCTGCCGAATCGCCAGTCCATCCCCGGTGTGCGCAACATCATCGCCATTTCCAGCGGCAAGGGGGGCGTGGGCAAAACCTCGGTGTCGGTGAATGTGGCGGTGGCGCTGGCCCAAAGCGGGGCCCGGGTGGGGCTACTGGATGCCGACATTTACGGCCCCAATGTGCCGCTGATGTTGGGCCTGCAGGATCGGTCTCTGGTTGTGCAAAAACGGGAGGACGGCGGTGAGGATATCTTCCCCCTGGAAAATTACGGCGTCAAGATGGTGTCGATGGGCCTTTTGGTGGGACGGGATCAGCCGGTGATCTGGCGGGGGCCAATGTTAAACGGGGTGATCCGGCAATTTCTCTATCAGGTGCAGTGGGGAGAGTTGGACTACTTGATTGTAGATATGCCCCCCGGCACCGGCGATGCCCAATTGACCCTAGTGCAGGCAGTGCCGCTGGCAGGAGCTGTGATCGTCACCACGCCACAATCGGTGGCCCTGCTGGACAGCCGCAAGGGCTTGAACATGTTTCGGCAGTTGGGGGTGCCCATCCTGGGCATTGTGGAAAACATGAGCTACTTCATCCCACCCGACCTGCCGGATCGCCAGTACGATATTTTCGGCTCAGAAGGGGGAGAGACCACGGCCCGCGAGCTTGGTGTCCCGCTGCTGGGGCGGATCCCGCTGGAAATCGCCCTGCGCCAAGGGGGAGATATGGGTACGCCTATTGTCATCGGCCAACCTGAGTCGGCTTCAGCCCGGGCCTTGAAGCAGATTGCCAAAACCTTGGCAGGCCGCGTTTCCATGTTGGCTTTGGGGGCAGGCTAGAAGCGCTCGGCTTCCACCAACGAGACCCCGAAGCTGCGTCCTCCCACCACAATCCCCTCTTGGGCCTTGCCGCGCACGGTTACAGTGCTGTTCATGGCCGGTAGGCCCTTGTCGGTGATGACCCAAAGGGAACCGCTGTTGTCTTGGAGCTCATACACACCCTGGCCGAACACCCCTATCTGGTTCACCACGCGACCGCGGACATACACATCGGTGTAGCGGGAGGGATTTTGCTCTACGGTGGCGATGGGAGTTGTGCCGATGCCCAGCCGCGCCAGTTGCCCACACCCTGCCAGGGCTAAGCTGAGGCCCAGCAGGAGCGCCAGGGATCCGCCGCGGAACGATTGGCCAAGTTGCTGTTTCATGGGTTGCTTCCACTGACGAGCACCTGCTCCCACCATAGCAAGCCGGCAGCCGATCCACGGCCAAGTTAGAACTTCTCGCCAATGCCGAAATGCAGTTGACCTTGGCCGGCTCCGCCTTGCCCAACCGCGTAGTCGATGCGCAGCGGCCCCAAGGGAGATTGGATGCGAATGCCGACCCCCAGCCCCAAACCACTGCCCGGCTTGTTGCGCACCGCTGCGGGATTGCCGGCCACGGCAGCTCCACTGCCCAGATCAGTGCCGTAGTCGGCGAAAACCACGGCTCCCACCGGGTCAAAAAGGGGGAAACGCAACTCGGCGGTTGCCGTAGCAAAGCTGCGACCGGAACCGATACCCCCCTCAAAAAAGCCCCGCACCGAGTTGCCGCCACCAATGGCAAAAGCATCGTAGGGAGCCAAGTCGCCGATGGTCGTGCCCGCCCGCACATCAAAGGCCAATACCTGCGGTCGCTCGCTGCGGGTTTCAAACAGGTTGACGGGAATGAACTGGCTGTAGCCGGCCTCGAGGCGGTTGGCATTCAAGCCATTTTGAAACAGACGTACCGACTGTTCGGTGGAGATGCGAAAGACCGAGCCCTGGCTGGGGCTGTTGGGGTTGTCGCGGGTATCGTTGATGAGGCCGAGGCGCAGGGTGGTGTAGCTGTCTTGGCCGCTCTCGCTGAAGGTAATCGGGTTGCCCAGCACATCGAAGCGCTGCTGCTCCCCGTTGCTGTTGCGAGCTTCTACAAATTGGATGCGGGTGCCCAAGCTAGCCCGCCAATTGCCCCCAATCGGGCGAGAGAAAGTCACCCCGCCACCAAGACGGTTGATGCGCACGGGATCCCCATTGGGCAGGGTGAATCCCTCATTAAAGACAAAGCTGGAGCTCTGCTGGTTGGAGATGTTGACGTTGTAGGAGGTGGGAATGTCCAGCGTGGCAATCCGCGGGTCGGTGAAGTTTAAGTCGAAGAGGGTTTCGTTGGTGCCCACCTGCACGTTGAAGCTGGCACTTTGGTTGTTGCCGCCCAAGTTTTGTTCGGAGACGTTGAGGCCGGCGAAGACCCCTGTGGCGGAGCTAACGCCGATGGTGCCGCCCAAGGTACCGGTGCGACGTTCTTCCACGTTCACCACCACCACCACCTTGTCGGGATCCTGGCCGGGGTTGAGCCCCACATTCACATCTTGAAACAGGTTGAGATTAAAAACCGCCTGCAGGTCTTCCTGGATTTGGTTGCGGTTAAACACATCCCCCGGCTTGGACTTCAACTCGCGGGTGATGATGAAGTCACGGGTTTTGGTGTTGCCCTGAACGCGAATATCCTCGATCACCCCCTCGGCAATTTCCAGGACGATGGTGCCATCTTCGGAGGAGCGCACATCCGTAACCTTGGCCAGCACGTAGCCCTTGTCGGCGTACCACTGTTCAATCTCGGCCACCGCCGATTGCAGCTTGCCAAAGTTGAGCACCTGCCCTTCTTGATCGGCAAAGGCGGCCCGCAACACTTCGGGATCCAAAACGTTCGCCCCTTCTGTGCGCACGGCTTTCAGGATTGGGTTGGGCTTGACCTCAAAGGTGACCCGCACCCCCAAAGGCGTATCGGAAGGCACTGCCCGCACATCGGCAAACAATCCGGTGGCAAACACGGCATTGATGTCTTCCCGCAACTGGGATCGGGTGGAAACCTCGCCGGCGCGGGTGCGGATGACGCTGTAAACCCGGTTGATCAGCTCCGGATCTTCAGTGCCCTCAACCACTACCTCCGCTACCAACACTTCTGGCTCGCCGGCAGTGGGGGGTGGGGTGGGGGAGGGCTGGGCGGGGGTGTCGCCACCGGTGCGCAGGTCGAGGGTGCCGGGCTGAGGAACCGATTGCGCCCAAGCCGGGGATCCCATCAGCAGAGCGCTACGGGACGCTTCAGCAAACGCAAAAGCGGTGCTGAGCACCATCCCGCGGGTGAGAGCTGAAGCCAGCCAAGGGCGAAGTTGCCTGGAACGATTCATGGGGATCCCTCGCACACCAAAAAGCAAGATTGCAGAGCCGGGCCAAGCTTGCGTTAAAACCCTCTGCCGCCCAGCAGCGGACAATTGCCCTGGATTATATCAATCCCCATCCACCCAGATCCGAGCGTGGCCGCGAACCGGATTGCGGACTTGGGCAGTCTGGAGTGCAAAAAGCAGCCTCCCCCGCTCAAGGCAGGCGCAGGGATCCCCTACAGCGCTGGCCGCAAGACCTCGGCTCGACTTCCTCGGCAGCTAGGTTGACTTGGGAGTTGAGGATGACGACGGTGATGGGAGCAGGAGTGGGAGGCAAAGAGCGGCTGCTCCTCCAGCCCCAACTGTCGGCGTACTGTTGTGGGGGAACGTTGGGCAGGATCAGGACGGTGTTTTGCAGGACGTTGCTTTGCAGGGTGGTGGCGTTGCCGTTCAGGATCGCCATCTGCTGGGTGTGGGAAGTCTGAGCCAGGACGGCTGGAGCAAACCCGAAGCCGAGCAGAGCTGCCACTCCGGGGAGGAGGAGTTGGGTGGACAACATCGAGGATTCTCCACAAGACGCCAGGATGCCGACACTTTAGCCTGCTTTGCCCTCCGCTGAGTTGCCGCAAAAAAAGCTACGTGATGGGGAGGGATCCCTGCTGGGGACGTACAGCCGCGCGGCCCAGGCCCACAAAAAAGCCTGCAGAGGGTACTCTGTGCAGGCCCGTCTTGCTCATCTGGATTGTCTTGATGGAGCTCAGAAGGAGAAACCGACCCCCACTCAGGAGCCGCAGGGGAAAATCAGCTCTCCGGCTCAAACACCTTCAGATCCACCACCTTCCCCCCTTGGAAAGTCCAGTGGGCAAAGGTGCCGGCCACCTCCCCATTCTCATCGAAGTTGATGGATCCAGAGGCGCCGGTGTAGAAGATGTCTTCCCCTTTGCCGATCAGCTCCACCGCCTTGGCCCACTCTCCGGGCAGGATCTCGGTGCCGGGGGGATTGGCCACTTCCCGCAAGGCATCTCGAACAGCGGTGCCATCGGTGCTGCCGGCTTTCTGAATGGCCAGAGCCAGGACAAAAGCGGCATCGTAGGCGGTGTCGATGTAGGGGGTGGGGGGCAGCTCCCCGTAGGCGGCTTTGTAGGCTTCGGCAAAGATTTGGTAAGCCTTGCTATCGGTGAGGGCCTGAGGCGAAACGCCGATGGATCCCTCTAGCTTTTCGGCTCCCACCTGGGCTGCCACATCGGGAGAGCGCATGCCATCGGTGAAGACAAAGCGGTCAAACAGTCCTTCTTCCAAAGCTTGCCGCAAAATGACCACACCGTTTTCGGGGTAGCCAATCAGCACCAACGCCTGGGGATCCCCTTCCTTCAGTCGGGTCAGCTCACTGCGGTAGGAAGCCTTGCCGGGCTCGTAGGGAACCGACTTGGTGATGGTGCCGCCCCGCTTTTCAAAAGCAGTCTTAAAGCTGTCGGCAAGGCCCTGGCCGTAGTCGTTGTTAATGTAAATAATGGCCAGGCGCTCCAGCTTCTCTTCACGGGTGATCTGGGCCAGGGCTACCCCTTGATAGGCATCGGAAGGAACCGTGCGAAACAGAAAATCGTTGTCCTCCAGGGTGGTGATGGTGGGGGCGGTGGAAGCGGGGGAAATTTGCGGGATCCGATTGGGAACAGAAACCGTCGTGGCCACCGGAATGGTGATGCCGCTGCCCAAGGCGCCGATGATGCCGGCCACCTTCTCCACGGTGACCAACCGTTGAGCTGCGTCGATAGCCGGCTGAGCCGACGTCTGGTCATCCGCTTCGACCACTTGGGCAGGGGATCCCAAAATGCCGCCAGCCGCGTTGATTTGGTCAATCGCCAGCTTGATCCCCTTGAGGCAGTTTTCCCCGAAGGCCTGCAGATCCCCGGTAAGAGACATCAAGGCCCCGATTTTGACCGGCCCTTGAGTGGCCTGCTGAGCCGTGCTGGGCAGCAGAGTGGTGGCAAGAGCAGCCGCCGTCAGGGCAGCCGCCGCCGCAAAGGCCCGTCGGGTGAGTTTGTTCATGGGAGACATAACCAACAACCTCCTATGAGGGAAGGGAAAGTAGAACTCAGATCCCAAAGGTCAAGTAAAGTCAAGTGTTGAGTCGTAGCAGTCAGACGTTGACTCACCTCAAAGCGTTCCCCACTTCCTCAAGAAAAGATGGCTCCGGGAAACAGGCGGGCCAGACTCAGGATCTCGCCCGTTCCTTGGCTGCTGTAGGGCTGGCTGCGGCCTCCAAAGGCAGTTGCCCCTGTAGGAATCCAGGAAGGATAATGGGCAAACTCGGCCATTGGGCTCATTATATTTTGAGAAATACTGAACTCATCGGTCGGCGGGGTTTTCCCAAGGCAGCGGCGTGATTGTTATCGACGACATCTCCAAGCGGTTTGGCGGCATTAGCGCGGTGGATCACTGTTCCTTCCGCATCGAAACCGGTCGGATTACGGGCTTGATTGGCCCGAATGGGGCCGGGAAGACCACGCTTTTTAACATCATCGCCGGGTTTATTCGGCCCAGCAGCGGGCGCATCTGGCTGGATGGGGAAGACATCACCGGCTTGCCCCCTCACCATCTGTTCCGTCGAGGGCTGGTGCGCACCTTTCAGATCCCGCGGGAGTTTGGCCGCATGACCGTCTTGGAGAACTTGATGGTGGTTCCCCCCAACCAGATAGGGGAAAACCTGTTCGCCACTTGGTTCAGTTGGCGGCGGGTGCAACGACAAGAACGCAACCTGCAAGCTCGGGCGGAAGAGGTTCTGGAACGGCTGAACCTGATCCATCTGCGGGATCAACTGGCCATCACCCTTTCCGGCGGGCAAAAAAAACTCTTGGAACTGGGACGTACCTTGATGACCGATGCGCGGGTGATCCTGCTGGATGAACCGGGGGCTGGCGTCAACCGCACCCTGCTGGCGGATTTGATGCGCTTTATCGAGTATCTCAACCGCGAGCGGGGCTGCACCTTTTGCATCATCGAGCACGACCTGGATCTGGTGACCCGTCTCTGCGACCATGTGGTGGTCATGGCTGCCGGCAAGGTTCTCACCCAGGGATCCATGGAGGAGATCAAACAAAACCCAGCCGTGCGGGAGGCCTATTTGGGATCTGTGGCACTGGCCGACTCCCTAAACCCACCCCAACCCTCCCCTCTGCCTTCGGAGGGATCCCTCTCATGACCCCTTTGCTGGACATCCAAGATCTCTACAGCGGCTACCGGGGGGTGGACATCCTCAAAGGGATCCACCTGAAGGTGAACCCCGGGCAAATTGTGGTGATCATCGGCCCCAATGGAGCCGGCAAATCGACGGTGCTGAAATCCTTATTTGGCTTGGCCACCATCCGCTCAGGCCGAGTGCTGTTTCAGGGATCCGACATCACCCACCTGCCCGCTGAGCAACTGGTGCGACGGGGAATCGGCTTTGTGCCCCAGACCAACAATGTCTTTCCTTCCCTCACCGTGCAAGAGAACCTGGAGATGGGGGCCTTCATCCGACGCGACAACCCTGCCGCCCAACTGGAGCGGGTTTATGAGCTGTTTCCACCCCTGAAAGAGAAACGACGCCAAGCGGCGGGATCCCTATCGGGTGGACAACGGCAGATGCTGGCCATAGGGCGAGCGTTGATGGTGGAGCCGCAGTTGTTGTTGCTGGATGAGCCGACCGCCGGCCTGTCACCGCTGTACATAGAACAGACCTTCGCCCTCCTGCAAGAGATCAACCGTCTTGGCATCAGCATCCTCATGGTGGAGCAAAATGCCAAGCAGGCCCTGAAGATGGCGGACTGGGGCTATGTCTTGTCCACGGGAGAAAACCGCTTTGAGGATACTGGCCCCAACTTGTTGAACAATCCTGAGGTGCTGGAGCTGTTCTTGGGCGGGTGAGGCCCTCACCCCCCTCCCCTCACTCAAAACAAAAGGAGAGGAGGGTCAAGCGGGGCTGGCCAGTTGCTGCTTGCGCAGTTGAGCTGCTTGGTTGAGAAGAGCCTCCACAAACGTCATCGCTTCTTGGGCAGAGTGACCGGCAGTGAGTTGGGCCAGTTCTTCGCGGCGTTCTCGTTCTCCCAAAAGCTCCACCCGCACAGAAGTTCGTTTTTGGTGCACCACCTTGTGAACCCGCAGGTGGTGATCCGCCAAGGCAGCGATCAGGGGTTGGTGGGTGACGCAGAGGATCTGGTGATCTCGGGCGATGCTGTGCAGCTTGGTGGCGATGGCTTGCGCCACTTTGCCCGACACGCCGGTATCGATCTCGTCGAAAACCATGGTGGCCACCGGATCGATGCGGCTGAATACGGCTTTCAAGGCCAGCAGAAAACGGCTCATCTCGCCGCCCGAGGCAATGCTGGCCAAGGGCTGAAGAGGCTCACCCGGGTTGGGGCTAATCCAAAAACTCACCTGATCCACCCCCTCTGCTGTCGGGGGGCCGGGTTGGATCTGCACCCGGAATTGCACTGCGCTCATCCCCAGCGGGCTGAGCTCTTCTATGAGGGCCTTTTCCAGTTGACAGGCCGCTTGTTGCCGCAGTTGAGAGAGCACCTGGCAATGGCGCTCCAGGTCTTGGGCAGCTTTGTCCAGCCGCACCTGCAATTCCTCTAGGTCGGTGTTGTCTCCTCGCAGTTGGGCCAACTCCGTCTGCACCCGCTCCGCATGGGCCATCACCTCGGCCAAGGTCGGGCCGTATTTGCGGCAGGCTTGTCTGAGTTGCGCCAAGCGCCGTTCAATTTTGTTCAACCGACCGGGATCCGCCTCCAGCGTCTCGCCGTAGCGAACCAGCTCCCGCCCCACCTCCTCCACCTGAATCAGGGCGCTGCTGACCATTTCCGCCAGAGGGGCTAGGTCGGGATCCCGCTGGGTCATGGTCTGGAGCAGCCGCTCTACCTGGCCCAACAGATCGGCGATGGCCGGTGAGCCGCTGTCGTTTTGATAGAGCAATTGGTGAGCTGCGTAGCTTTGCTGTTGCAGTTCCACGCGGTGGGCCAGGCGCTCCCGTTCCCGCTCCAGCTTGGCCATTTCGTCGGGATCCTCCAGGCGCAGGGCGGCCAGCTCTTGCGCTTGAAACTCCAGTAGGTCTAGCCGTTGCAGGCGCAGTTGTTGGTTTTGCCGGCGGGATTCCACCTCTGTTTTCAGTTGGTTCCAGGTTTGGTAAAGGGCAGCCACCTCCGCCCGTGTTCGCAACAACTCTTCGCCGCCAAAGTCGTCCAGCCAACGGCGCTGGGTTTGGGGAGATTGGATTTGAACGGTTTGCCCCTGGGCGGTGATCTCCACCAATTTGGCCCGCAGGTTGAGCATCTGGGCTTTGTTCACCAGCACCCCATTCACCCGCAGGCGACTGGTGAGCTTGCCGTTGCGCAACACCAGCTCGCGACTACAAACCAGGCCCTCCTCTAGGGGGTCGATGTGCTCTTGTTCTAGCCAGGCTTGCAGTTCAGGATTAAGACTGAAGATCGCTTCCACCAGACCTCGTTCGCTGCCAGTTCGCAGAGCCCGAGCTGTACCTCCTAGAGCTGCATCCAGAGCATCGAGGATGATGGATTTGCCGGCCCCGGTTTCTCCGGTGAGCACGTTTAGCCCCGCTCGAAAGGGGATCTCCAATTGCTCGATCAGGGCAAAGTTCTCGATCCGCAGCAGGCGCAACATAGGGATCCCGTGGGCTCAGCGTGCCGTTGGCAGTTTTCAGGATAGGGCTTGCGGGGTCGCTCTGTCCCACGTTAGCGTACTCACCATCCCTCGGTAGACGGGTACTGTTAGCGCAGCGGTGCGGAGCACTACCCGTTCTGGTTTGGGGATCCCCTCGGGGAAATTGGCAGCCCGGCTCAGCCCACCAGGGGGTAGCGCTCCATCAGGTAGCAGAGGCAGTCTTGGCGGATGATGCGGCTGTTGAGGGTGAGCATGCCCGGCATGATGGGCACGCTGGTGCGAATTTCTCCATTGCAGGCATAGAAAAAGCGATCCGCCACATTTTGGCCCTGCTCGTCTTGCACCTCCAGGTGGAAGCCGTTGTTCGTCCAGCCAATGGGGGTGTGGGGGGGAAGCTCCCGAAAATTGAGGAGATCCAAATCCGGCGGGAAGCGGATGTGGGAGGGGGATCCCTCTTGGTCGCCATTCTCTTCCCCAAAGCTGAAGCTCACCTGATCCGGGACTTTGACAATGGCGACGCTGTGGAACAGGTCGATATCTTGGCTGAGGACAGGGCGCTGCGGGATCGCCGACAGGTGAAGGCAGGCTTCCAGAAATTCGTAGGCATGCTGGGTGCCGTGGGGCTGATCCGGCTTGCCGCATTCCAGGGTCACCGCCGGGCAGAAGCGCCCGAAGGCCATGCTCTGCACCCCTTCTGGCTTGGTGAAATAGAGGACGGTGCGCCCAAACAAGGTGGCCAGGTGCAGGGTAGGGGCATCCAGGTGATTGACACAGGCGTAGTGGGGGTTGGTGCCCGTGTTGTTGTGGATATCGACGCTGGCAAAAACGCCCCGCTGCTGCATTTGCTGAAGGACGGCCTGGGCCATGGCATGTTCGGGGGTGGAGCCGGAGCCCCAAATGCGGTTGTAGTCGGGTTGGCCGTCCAGCCGCCGTTGTCCTTGACGGGCTGCCTGAACATTGCCGATGAAGAGGGAAAGGGAGCGGGGCAATTCCCGTTCGCGGCAGCGGTGCAGAGGACTGTAGCGGCGGAGAAGCTGTCGCACCGCCTGCCAGCCGGTGGTTTCGTTGCCGTGCAGCAGCACGGAGACAAACAGGGCCGGATCCCGTCGCCCCGGCAGATGGATGAGGGTCGGCCCACCCAATCGGTCGTAAAGCTGATGGGCCTCTAGATCCAGCAGTTGATCCGGTAGATGATCGAGAACGGTGAGCATACTGTTTGGGCTAAGAGGCTCGACTCAAACTTCTGGCTTCTGGCCTCTCTCCCTGGGGTAGGAGGGAGCAGAAGTCCAACGAAGTCCTTGGTCGCGAATGAACCGTTTCGCTGCGGTAGCTCGGGTCGCAACAAGGCCATCTGAGAGAGAGTTTGCCCACTCGAGATGCGGGCCAGGGATCCGTCCTGCCGCCGCGGTGGCCCACCGCTGGTACAACCGGCTGTGGAGAGAGCCCTAGCTGAGATCCCAGGTGTGTACCGGTTGGCCTTGCCGCTGCCGTTCCCAGTAGGCACAGGTTAATTGTTGCATATCTTTACCATGCCGAGCCACGTAGCGGCGCTGCCAGGTGGCCCCATTCTGCCCCGACTCCACCCGGGCGCGGAGAATGCCCAGGTACTCCTGAATATCGGAGGGGGCCAGATCCAGTTGAACCAAACCCGCCTCTGCTTGGGGGATCAGCTCTTCCAGCAGCAATTGGCGCAGGGATCCCTGCCAACCCTTGAGCCAAGTGATGGGGGCCTCCAGGCCGAAGCGGGCAGCCGTGTAGAAATTGGCGCGGCACTGGGCAAAGCTTAGCTCCTGCTCGGGGGAAACGGGCTGGGATCCCAAGGCTTGCACCAGGCCAAAGTAGAAGGCCGCATTGGCGATCATGTCGGGTAGGGTTGGGCCTGCCGCTGCCACCCGCTGTTCGATGCGCAAGTGGGGAACGGGATCCAAGCCGATCAGGGGTCGGTTCCAGCGCCAGATGGTGCCGTTGTGGAGGCGCAAATGGGCCAGCTCTGATGGGGAAGTGGCTAACCTTTGTGGCAATACCACCGGGTAGCGATGCACATTTTCCCAAAACAGCTCCATTAGGGATCCCTGGACATACCCTTGCCCGAAGGTGACGCGGGGGTAGTGGGTGGGGGCAAGGGGGGGTGGCCCATCTAGGGCCTGCTCGAACAAAGGGATGCGGGTTTCTGCCCACAGGTTGTGCCCGAATAGGTAGGGAGAATTGGCCGCCAGCGCCACCAAGGGGGCTGACACGAGCAGGGAAGCGTTGAAGTAGCGGGCTGCCTGGTGGGGGGCCACCTGCAGATGGATTTGAAAGGAGGTGGTCGCCGCCTCCAGCATGATGTCCGGGTGGGTAACCCGCAACCGCCCAGCCGGTCCTTCGATATCTAGCCCCAGGGAAGGGATCGCTTGGGATTGCTCACGCCGGTGCAAGTTCAGGATCTGCTCGTTGAGGGCCAGGTAACGCTTGCGGGGCGAGATCATCTTCAGGGTCAATTGCCGTTGCTGCACCGTAGGCAAAATGCCGATCATCATCAGCCCCGCCTGCAGGTATTCAGCCACTTGGCAACAGCGATCCCACGTTTGGCCCAGCTCTTGCTGAAACTGCCGCAGAGCCAAGCCGGTCAAAACTTGGGGCCGGCTGTTGATCTCCACGTTAAACTGGGCCAGTTCCGGCACCACCAGCGGATCATTCACCGCTTCCAGGTAGGCTGAGTTGATCGGGGCCGGATCCCCCTGAGGGGTGACCAGCCACGCCTCCAGCTCAAACCCGCCCACCGGGGATCCCTGGGCAAAGGGCCGGCAGGCGGGATCCAGCCCCGGCGCACCGGCCAACCAGCGCTCGAGCAACTTCGTCTCTTGCTGGAGCCGAGCTGCAAACTGAGCAAAGTCTGCAGTACCAAAACGGAGGCAGGTGATCTCCTGGCCCATGGGAACAACTCCGCAGCTTTTGGGAATGAGGTTAATCGCTGTTGCCGGGATCTCGACACCCCTAGCTTTACTTAGCCCGCAGTGATGGATACATCTTCAATGCGCAGGGCGGGAAAGGCAGCCGTGCCGTTGAAAACCGTTACTTCCTGGGAAATGGCGGAGATATTGCGCAAACAATCGTAGAGATTGCCGGCAATGGTGGTCTCCAGGATGGGGCGTTTCTCGCCGCCTTTGACCAAGAAGCCCCCTTTCACCACCCCAGAAAAGTCACCGGTAATGGGGTTGCTGCTGCCGGAGAGGCGGGTGACGATAACTCCTCGATCCATCGCGTAGAGCTCGGACAGGGGGGTTGTCCCTGGGGCCACCCTCAGGCAAGCCGGCCCTACTCCCGGCAGGCTGCCTGCTCCCCCTGTGGCATGGCCGTTGGAGGGAACGCCAGCAGCGCGGGACTCGTAGCTGTTGTACATGAAGTTGCAGAGGATCCCTTCATGAATCAGGGGGGTAATCTGGCGAGGGATCCCTTCGCGGTCGAAGGGCTCAATGGGGTAGCCGGGCAGGCCCAGGCCTTCAGAAACCACGGTGAGCAACGGGCTGGCGATCCGGGATCCCATTTTTTGCGCCAAGGGGCTTTTGCCTTTGCGCACCGCATCCGCCCCCAGCACAAAGAGGAGATCCCCTAGAAACTCCTCCACCACATCTGGCGGCAGGACAATGGGGCCGCGGAAGCTCTCCCCCTCGCCAGCCCCCAGCGCGCCCACGCATTTCTGGACAAAGCGATCAAAAGCCCGCTCCAGCGCCGGCACCAGATCGGCCCGCTTCTGCACACTGTCGCCGTCGTAGGCAAAGCTGCCCACCTCGTCCCCGTCGATGGCCATGCCAAAGAGGGATCCCCCCGCCTCGACACTGTGGTAGTTGGCCCGGATGCCGGTGGAAGAGGCGATGGCCAGGGTCTCTTCCTCCACGCTGAGGGAGCCGCTGTCGATGGTGATGCGAGGGTCTTTGGAGCGCACCCACTCCAGCAATTGGGATCCCAACTGGGTCAGGGTGGCGGCATCCAGTTCCAGCAGCCCCGGATCAAGGGCAAAGGGCACCTGGGGCAGAGGTTGGGGCTCCGGCAGCCCGTTGAGGGGATCCGCCGGCGAAGCCTTGGCCATGGCTACAGCCTCAGCCGCCGTCTCGGCCAGCTCTTCCGGGCGGTTGGAGGTGGCAAAGCCCAGCCTGCCGTCGCAGAAAACCCGGATGCCGAACAGGGTCTCGCTGCTGCTGCGGGCCAGGTTGAGGTCATTTTTCTCAAAAGTGACTTCCGTTTCCCGGCCTGAGTTGGCAAACACTTCTGCCTGGTCGGCTCCAGCAGCCAATGCCTTGTGTACACCCTGTTCACAAAGATCCAGCAGGTTTTCCGGGGAAATGATGGAGCTGGGCATAGAAAGCGGGATAGCAAGAGGACAGTCCTATTATCGGCCATGGCTCAGGGATGCCTTTCCCAGCCCCCTGCGGCCCATGGGATCCCAGCACCAACCCCTTCGTCCAACAACGTCACTCTGGTGCGCACCTTCCGGCCCGCTCCCCCTGGGCAACAATCAGCAGAGAGCTACCCACAGGGATTCCACCCTGCAGCAGCAAACAAAGGGGCTGAGATCAAAAGGGATCCCTCGTGGCGCTTTGACCCCACTTGCCGCTTGTCCTTAGCGGCCTGCCGGGTGCAGGAACCCTAGAATGGAAGTTAAGCCTACTTGCCGTGAGTGCCCATGAGCCTTTTGCCCACTTCCGCTGCTCCCCTAGCCATTGCTCCGACAGCAGCCAAGCCAAGGCGACTGGACTTCGAGGTGGTGATTGCCGGAGCTGGGATGGTGGGATCCACCTTAGCAGCCGCTTTGGGCCAGGCCGGGATCCGCGTCGGGCTGATCGAGGGGCGGGATCTCTCGCAGGGGGTGGGGGCGGATGGCCGAGCCAGCGCTTTGGCTCTGGGGACAGCTCGTATTCTGCAGCGGATTGGGGTATGGCCCCTTATGGAGGCCTGGGGAGTCTCTCCCATCCACCGCATTCAGGTCTCTGATGGGGAAGGCCCCTGGGTGGCTCAGCTGCGCCGTGAGATGCTCCAAGCGCCGGCCCTGGGCTACGTCGTGGAAAATCAAATCACCCAAAAGGCCCTGTTGCAGCGCATTCGCGAGTGCCCTTCGGTAACCCTTTTCAGCCCTGCTCAGGCGCAAAGTTTCTCCCCTGCAGCAGATCACATTCGGGTAGAGCTGGCCCAGGAGGGATCCCGGCAAACTCTGCGAGCTGCTTTGCTGGTGATTGCAGATGGGGCCCGTTCGCGGCTGCGGGAACAGGCTGGGATCCCGTTATCCTGCTGGGGCTATGGGCAGGTGTGCATCGTTTCCACCCTCACCCATGAGCATCCTCACCGGCAGGTGGCCTACGAGCGCTTTCAGGTCAGCGGTCCCTTCGCCATTTTGCCCACCTCCGATCCCCATCGCAGTTGTGTCGTCTGGACAGTTCGCCAAGCGGATCGAGATCGGCTGATGGGCTTATCTGAGGCTGAGTTTCTGCAGGCCATCCGGCCTTGGTTTGGATCCCAGTTGGGAGCCTTGCTGGCGGCCTCTCCCAGAGCCTGTTATGAGCCACAGCGGGCCCATGCCCAAACCTATATCGGATCCCGGCTGGCTTTGGTGGGGGATGCTGCCCATACCACCCATCCGCTGGGGGGGCAGGGAGCGAATCTGGGCATGCGGGATGTGGCGGCCTTGGCTGCCCTGTTGATCGAAGCCAAAATGGCGGGCCGGGATCCCGGCGATCCGGCTTTGTTAAAAGCCTACGAGCGCTGTCGCCGCCCAGAAAACGCGCTGGTTCTTTTTGCAACCGATGCTGCCAATCGCCTCTTTTCCAACCGAAGCTGGCCGTTGCTGGTCTTGCGTCGCCTGGGCCTGTGGGGACTGGAGGTTTTGCCGCTGCTCAAGCCTGCTTTGATGCGCCAAGCAATGGGGATCCGCCCCCACCAACCCCAACTGCAGCAGCTCCCTTTCCCTGCACCCCCGGAACCTCTGGCTACGCCTGTCTAGATCCGGCCAACCTGTCACAGCCGGGCTGGGATCCTCACTAAGAGAAAGTCATTATGTCCTCGGCAGGACAAGCGATCCACATGGGATCAAGGCTGCTCCAGGGGTAAGTCTGAAAACAGCAATGGGGCAATATTGGCCGCCTGGTTGATGGGGATCTCGTCGTTGACGGCATACTGATAAAACTGATCCAAGCGCCGACACAAACCTTCTGGGGTCAAAGCCTGCACATTGGAGCTGATGATATAGCTTTGGGAAGGAGAGGCGCGAAACGCTTGAAAGGCTTTGCGACAAAAGTCCTGCTTGGCCTCCGGGTCTGCTTGTCGCCACTCTGGCCCCGTAAGTTTGCCGGACAAAGTGGGGCCGGTTGCCGCTCCCAAGGGCAGGCCTGTTCCCAAGATTAGGCCAGCCAGGATCAGAAACAGAAGGCCTCCCTTCAAGACTGCCTGCCAGAAAGAGAACTGAAGCCGTTGCCGGTGCTGCTCCATGGTTGGATAGGCTGGAGTGGAAAGGTATCCCCTCGATCATACCGATCACACATACCGGTCACAGGCGGATCTGAGGGAAACTCAGGATCTCAGCTGGCTTTGCCGCTCCCCTCGATCCCCGCTGCCGTCCTCAGGAATGGCCGGAAAGCTGGGTCCCTTTCATCCCTTACCCGCTCGCACCCTCCGTCCCGTGGCTCGCAACAAACCCCGTCGGAAACAGCCTTTCCCGCATCTCCTCGGCTCCAAATGGACTTCCGTTCAGCCTGTTCTGGGTTGGCGACATTTTCAGGTCACCGCTCGCCAACAAGGGGAAGGAGGGCTGGTGTTTGCCGAGCTCAGAGCCGTCTGCGATCCCCAGGTGCGCCTCTGGGTCAACGCGGCCACCCTGAAGAACCGGGATCTTTGGCAGCCGGGTTGGACGCCTCTCGAAGACGGGATCCCCTGTGGGCGGCAGGATCCCCTTCTGGACAGGGCTGGGGGATAGTTTCTCTCAAGCTGGGGCTCAGGGATCGATTAGGATCATCTCTCTAGTGTGGTGTTTTAATTCGGAAGCTTGAGGAGAAGAAAGCGGGATGGCCAGATGTGACGTTTGCGGAAAAGATCTTAGCTACAGCGATTATCAGTGGGCCAAGCGCTGCGCCAATCCCTACGGGAAGTCTCACCTCATCTGCTTCGACTGCTACAGTGGTTCGTCTTGTCCCATCTGCTATTCCCCTCTGGAGCCGGCAGAATAGAAAGAGGCGTTCTCAAAAGCTGCTTGTCGGTTACTCGACTCCCATCCCCCTAGCTCCTCGGAGGGGGCGATGGTCGACAAGGGTCTCGATGGTTTTCCCAAGGGAGCCGGAAAAGTGCGCATTGGCCAGGGCTACGACATCCACCGCCTCGTCGAGGGGCGCCCCCTGATCCTGGGCGGGATCCGGATCCCCTACGAAAAGGGGCTATTGGGCCATAGCGACGCCGATGTCCTCACCCACGCCATCATGGATGCTCTCCTGGGGGCTGCCGCTCTGCGGGATATTGGCTACTACTTCCCCCCTGAAGAAGAGCGTTGGAAAGGGGCAGATAGCATCCTTTTACTACAGCAAGTGGTGCAGCTGGTGGGCCAAGAGGGCTGGTGCGTTGCCAATGTAGACAGTGTGGTGGTGGCGGAGCAGCCGAAGCTCAAACCTCACATCCCCGCCATGCAAGCCCGTCTAGCCGAGGCAATGCAGATCTCCCCTAAGCAAGTGGGGGTAAAGGCCACCACCAACGAAAAGCTGGGCCCCGTCGGCCAGGGAGAGGCCATTGCTGCCTTCGCCGCAGCTCTGTTGCTGGAGTGCTAACCTTCCCAGCAGAGTCTGAAAAGAACCTGGTCACCCCACTGCCTGAGCTGCCAAACTGGCAAGCAATCGCTCCCTCAAAATCGCCGTGAAACCACCCGTCGCCTCGATCCCCAACTTTCCCTCTGGGAAAAGGGCCGGGGGCGCGGGCCAGTCTTCTAGGAGAAAGGCTGGGGGTGAGGGCCTTAGTGGTGTGGAGCGCTTGCGCCTCCAGCACAGGACAGCAACGGGCCGTCTCAAACCTGCTTGGAACGACAACTTGGCAAAGGAAATGGTGGGCCAAAACAGCACCTCAGCAAACCGACTCAGGAGGAACCTTTTTGTCTCTCTACTAGGGATCCTCCTGCTCTGGCTTGGTGCCTGTGCTGCCCCTGCCCGCCCGCCCCATTTGATCGCCACAGTGACTTCGGATCCCAAAACCTTCAACACCTATCTGGCCGCCGAAAGCTCTAGCCGCGACGCTATCGCCTACCTAGAGGCGGGCTTGGTCACCTTGGATGAGGATACCCTCTTGCCCAAACCGGAGCTGGCGGAAGGCTGGGAAGTGTCTGAGGACGGCTTGCGCTATGTCTTTACCTTGCGGGAAGGGCTGCGCTGGTCGGATGGAGAGCCCCTGACGGCAGCAGATGTGGACTTTACCTTTAACCGCATCATCTTCAACGAGCGGATCCCGACTTCTGCGCGGGATGTGAAGCGAATTGGAGAAGCCGGAGCATTGCCTCAGGTGCGGGCGCTGGACGAGCGGCGGATTGAGTTCGTTTTGCCGGAGCCCTTCGCTCCCTTTCTGCTGCAGGCCGGATCCCCTATTTTGCCCAAGCACATCCTCGAGCCCACTGTCGAGCAGTTGGACAGCCGGGGCAACCCCCTTTTCTTGCAAACCTGGGGTATCGACACGCCGGTGCAGCAATTGGTGGGGGCTGGCCCCTATGTCATGCAGGAATACACCCCTGGCCAACGGCTGGTGTACCGGCCCAATCCCTACTACTGGAAGGGGGAAGGGATCCCGCGCATTGAACGGGTAATCCTGCGCATTGTGGACTCAGAGGACACCGCGCTGCTGCAGTTTCGCTCCGGCGAGACCGACGTGTTTTCGGTGCGGGGGAGAGATTTTCAGCTCTTGAAGCGGGAAGAAGAACGGGATCAGTTCACCATCTACAATCTCGGCCAGACATTGAACAACAGTTTCTTTGCCTTCAACCTCAGCCGCGCCCGTAACCCCCAGACCGGGCGGCCTTTTGTGGATCCCGTCAAAAGCCGCTGGTTTAACGATTTGAACTTCCGCCGGGCGGTGGCCCATGCCATGAACCGGCAGTTTTACGTCGATAGCGTTCTGCAAGGGTTGGGCGAGATCCAGCACTCGGTCTTCTCCCCCGCCAGCCCTTTCTACCTCAGCCCCGAAGAGGGCTTGCCCACCTACGACTACAACCCTGAAAAAGCGCGGCAACTGCTCCTCGATGCCGGATACACCTATGATGCTGAGGGCCACCTGCGGGATTCCGAGGGCAACCGTGTCCGTTTCACCTTGCTCACCAACGCCGGCAACAATCAGCGGGAGGCCACTGGCGCGTTGATCAAAGCTGATCTGGAGCGGATCGGCATCACCGTTGATTTTACCCCCATCGCCTTCAACACCCTGGTGCAGCGCACCGATAGCCGCGACTGGGAAACCCTGCTGCTGGGCTTTGGTGGCGGCGGCACCGAGCCCAACAACGGCTCCAACATCTGGCGCAGCGATGGCCGTTTGCACCTCTTCAATCTGGGAGATTTGCCCGGCAACCCGGCAGAAGGGGTTGAGGTCAGCGATTGGGAACGGGAGATCGACCGCATCTTTATCGAAGGGGTGCGGGAGCTAGACTTTGAAAAGCGCAAGGCCCTCTACGACCGGTTTCAAATCATCATCCAGGAACAGCTGCCCCAAATTGGCACTTTCAACCACCTGGTTCTCTCAGCCCTGCGCAACCGCATTCAAGGGGTGGATCCCCGACCCATTCTGGGGCCATTGTGGAATTTGGATCAGCTCTACATTCAAGAGTAGAACTTCTGATGATGTGGGTGATGTGGGATAGGGAGAGGCTGTCTGAACTGTTGAGTTGTGTCCCTATCGCCACATTTGGCAGGTGAAACTTAGTTGTAGGTTGTGTTGCGGATGTCTTGAATTTTGCAACTATTTCACCGTCAACTCCACGTCCCCCGCACTCCTGAGAATGTTGATCCCCACTCCCCCCGCTTGTAAATAGAGGCCGATGTCCAGGGATCCCTGGCCCACCTGCACATTCTCAAGGATGACGTGGGGCAGCCACAGGGGCAGAGTGGGCTTGGTCAAATGTACCCGTTGAGCCAGCCCGTCGATCTCCAGCCCCAGACAAGCCTGCAGCAGCAAAAACACACTGGCCGCCGCCCAAGACTGGGGCAGACAGGCCACCGGATAAAGGGTGGGGCCCTCCCGCTGTCGCCGCCGAAAGCCACAAAACAGCTCAGGCAGCCGCTTCAGCTCCAGAAACTGGCTGGCATCGAACAGCGCTGTCAAGACCCGCACCGCTTCGCCCTTGAAGCCATAGCGAGATAAGCCTGCGGCAATCAAGGCATTGTCGTGGGGCCAGATGGAGCCATTGTGGTAGGACATGGGGTTGTAGCGCCCCTCTCCCTCCGGCACCGTGCGGATCCCCCAGCCGCTGAAGAAAGCTGGCTCCAGCAGTTGCCGGGCAATGCAGGCAGCATGCTCGGGATGGGCAATCCCCGAAAACAGACAGTGGCCCATGTTGGAGCTGCGCACCCGGCAAGGTTGCTTCTGGCCATCCAAAGCCAGGGCATAGCCCCCCAACTCTTCGCACCAGAAGTGATCCCAAAACTGCTGCTGCAGCTTTTCCGCTTGTTGTCGCAACTGGGCTGCTTGCTCTTGCCGCCCCAGCAGCTCGGCCATCTCTGCTGCCAACTGCTTAGCTTCGTAGGCATAGCCCTGCACCTCGCACAGGGCCAAGGGGGGTTCTGCCAGGGATCCGTCCGGGTAGAAGATGGCATCTTCAGAATCTTTCCAGCCCTGGTTGCGCAGGCCCCGCCGCGCCTTGCCGGCATACTCCAAAAAGCCGTCCCCGTCCGCATCCCCGTAAGTGTCCATCCAGTGCAGGGCTGCTTCGATGTTTGGCCAGAGCTGCCGCAACAGCTCTAGATCGCCGCTGCGGCGCACGTAGCGCCCTGCTAGCACCACAAACAAAGGGGTGGAGTCAATGCTGCCGAAATAATTGCCAAAGGGGATCTCGCGCGTCTTGGCCATCTCGCTGGAGCGCTGCTCATGCAGGATCTTGCCAGGCTCGGCATCGCGGCTGGGATCCACCTCCTGGGCCTGGTGGGCCGCCAGATACAGCAGCACCCCCCGCGCCAAGTCTGGAAACCACCAGAGAGTGGCCAGGGCGGTGATCAGGGCGTCGCGCCCGAAGACCGTGGTAAACCAAGGCACCCCCGCATAGGGATAAAGCCCGTAGGGAGTGCGGGTGAGCATCATCAGCAGATCATCCCGTGAGGCGTTGAGCCAATCGTTAAACTGAGCATTGCCGGTGTCGATCCGGTGGGCTTGCGCCCGCAAGGAAGCCCTTTGCTCCCGCTCCGCCTGCAGAGCCTCCTGGTAGGTCAAAGGGGCAATCTCCTCCCCGCCGTAGCTGCAGATCACCCTCAGCTCCAAATCCCGTTCCTCCTGCGGGGCCAAAGGCACCCACCACTGCGCCAGCTTCTCCGACACTAGCTCCGGCGCCAGCAAAAATTGCAACTGGGTTTGCCGCTCCACTCCATCCAAGCCGCGGTAGCGGAGAACCACTCCCTCAGGGTTCACCTGGGCCGGCAGCACTTGACCCCGCTGGGCCCGTCGGATGCCCCGGATCTCAAAAATATCGGCAAAGTCCGCCTCAAAGCGCAGGGTAATCGGCACGCGAAACGGCTCCGAGCCGTAGTTGTGAATGCGAATGCGCTCGTAGGCTACGTTGTTCCACAGAAAAGTAGTCCGTAGAACATGCAGGGTATCTTGACCGATAAACTGCCCCTCTGAGGTGGTGAACTCCGGGTTGGTCAGATCCACCGCCAAAATATCTTTGTCTTCCCGCACCTCTGAGCTGAGCAGCAGGAACTGCTTTCCCTGCAAGTCCAACACCCAGCGGGACAAAAAGCGGGTGTCGTCCCGGAAGAGGCCATGATCCCGGATGCCGAGGGGGCGCATGTTCCCTCGCCGGTCAAAGATGGCAAAGCAGTTGTCATGCTTGAGAACATGAGAGCGTGCCTCCACCCAAGAGGCGCTGGCCCGGATGTAGTACTGATCTTGAATTTGGATGATGTCTTCTGCCATCTCGGTCTTCTCGATCCCTATCCAGCCGGTCTCCTACGCGAACAGCTTACTGCTATCGGTCCACTCAAAGAAGGCGAAGAAGCAGGGGCCCCCCGATGCAGCCCAGCAGCCCTAGCTGCTACTTGGCCCATCTAAGCCTTATTAAGCTGCCTTCTTCGCGACATCTCCTGCCGCTCGTTCACCAGTTGGCGGTAGAGAGCCTCGTAGTCCGACACCATTCTTTCCACGCTGAACCGCTCCTCAAACACCTGCCGCACCCCGGCTCGGCTCAGGGATCCCACCTTCTCCACAGCCTCCACTGCTTCCTCCACCGAGTCGACAATAAAGCCGGAGCGCCTGTCGGCCATTACCTCGGGTACTGAGCCAAAACGGGTGGCAATTACCGGCGTGCCACAGGCCATCGCTTCAATCATCACCAGCCCAAAGGGCTCCGGCCAGCGGATGGGAAACAGCACCGCATAGGCCTTGCCCAAAAACTCGCTTTTCTCTTGGTCGGTGATTTCCCCTATGATCTCCACATTGGGGTGGCGACTGGCCAAAGGCTTAATTTCTAACTCGTAGTACTGGCGATCCACCGCATCGATCTTGATAGCAGCCTTCAGCGGCATCCCTGCCCGCGCCGCAATTTCAATAGCCGTGTCCAGCCCTTTTTCCGGGGAGACCCGGCCCAAAAAGGCCAGGTAGTCCCCCTTTTCTGGATAGAAACGGTGGAGATCCAGGGGCAAGCCGTGGTAGACCGTCCCCACCCAGCGGGCCTGGGGCAGCGGCAGCCGCTGGGCGTTGGAGATGGAGACCACCGGAATGTCCTGAAACTCGGTGTAGAGGGGCTGCAGCTCCGGAATGTCCAGTCGCCCGTGTAGGGTGGCCAAAAAAGAAACCTGCGGGTGGCGACGGGCCAGGGCATAGGGATAGTAGTCGATGTGGCCGTGGATAATGTCAAACTCGTCGGCCATCTGAAAGGCTTTCTCGACCATCAAAACATGAGGAGCCACTGTGTCGATGGCCGTGGGATCCAAACGCAAAGCCCGCTCCCGAAAGGGGATTAGACGCGCTTGGGTTTGGGAGTCGCCGCTGGCGAACAACGTCACCTCATGCCCCCGCCGCACCAGCTCTTCGGTGAGCCAAGACACAACTCGCTCGGTGCCGCCGTAGAGCTTGGGGGGCACACTCTCATGCAAAGGGGCAATCTGAGCAATGCGCATAGCCATCCTCCACACCGAATCATCACTGCTTAACGAAAACTTCTGCTGGCGCTCCGCCGCCGACCCTTGGGATCCCCTGTTGAGGGCACGCCATTCCTGGCTAGACTGTTCCAGAGTGAGCAGGAAAGGAGTTCGGGCTGCCGCCACCTGCCGGAGAGTTGAAGAGGCTTGAATGAGAACCCCAGCCATCACTTGCTCTTGCCCGCCGCAGCTTAATTTTCCTCCTCAGCGCTGGCTGTGGAGTTGCTTGGGAGCCATGGCCATAACGGCTCTCACGGCTGTTGCCGCTTGGGCGCGGCCAGTGCTGGAAGTACGCATGACCCTGGGTTTGCCCATCAGCCCCAACTACTGGTACATGGTAGCTCTCAGCCGGGCCGGCAGCCCTGGCCCTACCGCCAACTTGGTGGATCCCAACGTCCGTGTGGGGCCCAACGAGTACACCTTTGTGCGGGACTGGGATTACCTCATTCGGGTTACCCCCCTCAACGAAGAGTCGGTCTTGCAAGCCACCATCCAGCGGTTTGGAGAGCCGGAACGAGAGTTTGCGGTCGGCTTTAACCAGGTACGGGTTAATCGCCTCACCCGCGACCGCGATACCCTCAACTTCCAGATCGATATCTCCGAGCTGCAGGGTCTCGATGGGCGAGACCAAGATATCCAGGTGGCTCTGCTCACCGCCCGTGCCCCCTTCCGCGTAGCCCCTGAAGAGACCAATCTGGCCATTGATGCCACCCGGGGGGATCTGCCCAATTTCTATCGCCTCAGCCTGTCCAATCAGCGGCAGGTGGTTGTGGACGACCCCCAGCGACAGGAGACGGTGCGCCGCAGCCGCGAATTGATCCAACAAAGTGGCTCCGGGGCTGCCCTCACTCGCGACCTCATTGAGGGCGGGGCTTTGGAGATTTTGGCTGCCAACATCCTCACCTTCGAGCTGCGCCTGGTGGATCGCTAGAGAGGGATCCCTTCCCATCTGACATCTGCCCAAGACCGTTCTTGCAGCCCGGCAGAGCCTCAATCCCTCAATAGTCGTTCCAAGTTGCCGTGAACCGGCCCATTGGCTTCCCTCTACCCTTGGGAGAAAGGCTCGGGGATCTCAAGCGATTGGAAAAACTCCTTCTCCTGGAACGGGTGCAGGATCCAACATCACAAACAAAAACGACTCCAGCCCCGCCAGGTAGGTGAGCACTTCCTCCCGGGCCGCTTCCAGCTCTAACTTGTTGACCTGGGCCGCTTGCTCAATCAAGGCTTTCACTGCCGTTGGCCCCTGCAACAGGGATCCCAGCCAGGCCATCTGAGGAGCTGGAATGGTTAGGCGTCCATAGCTGGATCCCGGCCAATTCATAGCAAACTCCAGCTTCTTCTCGTAGGCTTTGGCGAAGTTTTGGCGAAATTCGACGTTGTCGGCCAGGATGGGGTTAGGCTGCACTCTGCCCCCCAGCCAATCGGCGTCGCTCCAGGGCAAGACCAAGGAAGAGCCGGGGTGTTCTGCCCAAAAATCGATCAGGCGATGGTTGGGGTAGATCAGCTCATAAAAGTGATTCTGGTCGGCAGGCGAGAGTTTGTCCAGCTCGGCTTGCAGCCAGGGGGGCATGGCCCTCTCTTTGAACAAAATTGCAGGATCCCAGTCGGCATAGTCCACCAGACAAACCAGGCCCAGCTCAGCTTCCTCGAGCATGCGCATCAAGTCGGGAACCAAGAAGCCTTTGTCCCCCGGCAAGAGGTAGTTGGCCCGGATGTTGGTGTCGTCTTTGTAGATCTCAGGGTTCCAGCGCAGGGCTGCCCGCATTTCGTCCGAGGCCAAACTGGCCATGAATTCCCGCACCCGCTGACAGGCCTCAGGAGTGGGCAGATCAAACAGCCCCAGCAGCCGAAACGCCTCTTGTAGGCGAAAGATCACCTCCCGCTGGTAGGCGTGATGTAGGTTGGCCCGCAGGATCCCGTCAGGTTTGAGAACCCGCTTAAGCGCCTTTAGCCCCGCCACCGGATCGTCCAGCAGATAGAGCACATCGTTGAGGCTGATGAAGTCAAATTCCAGCCCCAACTGTTCGATGTCCAATAGGTTGAGAACATGGAGCTCCACCTCCCCGAAGCCGTGGTAGCGCAAGCGTCGCTCCGTCACCCGTACCGATTCTGCCGACAGGTCGCACACCACCAGCCGCGCCCCTGGATTGGCCTCCGCCAGGATCAACGTTTCCCAGCCAGAGCCGCAGCCGGCATTCAAAATGAGAGCGCCTTCGCTGGGCACAATGGCGCGAGTGCGAGCGTACTGAGCCGTCGTCAAGCTCAGGCGGTACAGCCCCTCAATGGCGTTGCGGCCCGAGGCCTCAATGGAAACATTGGGGTAGGGCAATTCTTCGTACAGTTGCCGCAGAGATTCTGTCGAGCTGCTGGCCATAGGGCTCCACACCGCTACCGTGAAGGGATCCGCTGCAGAAAGCTGCCCCCTATCCTACCCGGCATCCCTTCCCCGCAGGAATGCCTCTAAGGCAGCAGCCAGGGTTTCATTCCCCTGCAGATCCAATCCATCCGGCCTCTGGGGTGGGTGGGCGGGATCCCGCAAAAAGTCCCAGGATCCCTGAAAGAACTCCTCTGGGGAGAGGATGCGATGCCAGCCATAGCGCCGCAAACCCTCAACCAGCAACGGCGACTCGGCAAACCCAGAGCGGGTAACACAGGCCATAGGTGTGCGGCTGCGCAGGGCCTCTGCCAAAGTGCCATAGCCCGGCTTGGACACCACCCAGCGGCAGAGGGGCATCACATCCACCGGTCGCCACACCTGCCCATCCAAAACCCGCAAGTTGGGCAAGGGAGGAGCCTCCCGATCAAACGTGAGAAACTGCCAGTCGGGAAAATCTTGGAGCCGCTCGTAAGGAAACCCCTGCACCCCCAGCCCGCCAAAGGTAAACAAAGCCCTGGGTTGCTCCGGGTGTAACCCCAACTGGGCGGCAACCTCCTCCGGCCCGTAGCGGGGATCCGATCCCGTCAGCCCCACCTCCTGCTGACGCGGAAAAGCGCTAGTGCTCCGCACCGCTGACGCGACCATGCTCTCGCTAAAGGGCAGGCGAAACAGAAGGTCACATTGCCCATAGAGCTCCCGAACCCAGGCCACAAACGGTTGAAACTCCGGGCCATACTCCTGATAGATGAAATCCCAGCCAAAATTACTGGCCATCCAGCAAGGGATCCCAGCAGCCTGGGCAATCGCCGCAGCAATGGGCGGCACATCCGCCAACACCAAAGGCACCCCCTGGGCTCGAATGAAATCCGCTTCTTCTCGAACAAGCTCCGCAGCGCTGGCTTTAAACGCCTTGAGGGCAGCCAACGTAGCCGGCAGATCCGCTTGCAGCCCATCCGGCTGCACCACCCCCACATCCAACGCCCGCGGCCGATGGAGAAACTTCCCCTCCACGTAACGCTCCAGGAGCCAGCGGGGAGCCGGCGTAACAAAGATGGGCAGAACATGGGGATCCCGCCGCAGCAAAGCATTCACGACCGCCGCCAGACGGGTAACGTGCCCAAACCCGTGAGCTGTTGCCGCCACATACAGAGGAACGGGATTCATCGCGACCACCTCAAGACAGAACAGGATCTGCGGGGGACTTTTCCCTACGGGATCCCCACAGATTGCTGGCCAAAATCAGACCCAGGCCCAGCACGGATCCCAGCGCAATCGTCTCGCCCAACAGCACCGCAATCAACCCCAACGACAAAAAAGGCGTCACATACACCCAGTTGGCCAGGGATCCCCGATGGCCCGCCAACTCCAGAGCCCGCAGCCAAAATACAAAAGTCAGGCCCATCTCCGCCAGACCAATGTAAGCTGCCCAACCCAGCCCGGCAAGGCTCCAAGAGACCTCCTGAAACGGCAGCAGTAGCAGGCCATAGAGGCTGCCGAAGAGAAACCCCATAAACAGCTTCAGCACCGCATCTCGCCCATCCCGCACATTGAGCAGCCAGTAGAGCGCCCAGAGTCCAGAGCTGCCCACCGCCAGCAGCACCCCCCAGGGATCCCCCGCCTGCAAGGTGCCCCAGGATCCCCCCGTAGCCACCAGCACCACCCCCAGCAGGCTCACCCCCAAGGCCAACACCAGCCGCCAACGGAAGCGCTCTCCCAGCAGCGGCACCGCCAGAAGAGCCAGCACCAGCGGCCAAGTGTAATTCAGAGCCATCGCCGCCTGAGCCGACAGACGGTCATAAGCCTGGAACAACACCCCATAGTAGCCGAAGGGGTTGAGCAGCCCCTGAAGAGCCGATAGGCGGACTTGGGATCCCCTCTGCTTGCCGAGGAACCCTGCCCGCCCTGTAACCACCAAAACGATCCCCAGGATCAAGCAAGAGCTCAATGCCGAAAAAATCAGCAGAACCGTCGGCGACAGGTACCGCAACCCAAACTTAAAAGCGCTGGCAGCCGTGGCCCAGCCCAAGATGGCCGCCGCCAAGTAAACATAGGCTCGCCAGGGATCCCTGCCCATCAAAAGCTGTCGAGATGGTGCTCCGCACCGCTACCGCCGTCCTCTGGCTTCGACTTAGCTCCGGTGGGAAGGCCCAGCCGCGGTGCCACCACCCAGGCGTAGAGCAGGTAGCCCAACCCCGCCACCACCGCCCACCTGAGAACAGTGCCGAAAACCCGGAAGAACAGCCCAACCAGAAGAATACAGCCCAGAATGGCGAAGACCGTCACCAGTGGACGCCCCCAAGTCTCAACCCAAGCTCGAACGGCACTTTTCCCCCGAGACGCAACGGATGTTCCCGACTCCCGAGAGGCTGCAGCCGCCTGCTCCAGTTCACGCTCAAGCTGTTTCAGCCGTTCTTGTTCTGAGAAAGAGAGATCGGACATAGAGAGCAGTCTCCAGCGTTTCACCTCCATCTTACGGGCTGCTCCCGAAGATGGGCAGACTAAGCCCGCGCCGAAGGGATCTCCTGAACCATAGCCCGGAACACATCCAAAGCCGGGCCAGGGCGACGGTTAGGACGCGGAGCCGAGATCTCATTGGGCACAAAAGGCTTCTCCACCACCACCTTGGGCTTGTTGGCAGGAGCAGTTGCTGTAGCCGCAGGAGCAGAGCTGGGAGAAGCTGGTGCAGAACGAAAAGGCCCGGTAACAAAATCCACCAAGCCGCCGAAGAGAATGCCGAAGAAGGAGAACAGGCCGCCGAAAAGCTTCTTGAGGATACCCATGGCTCATTGCAAAGAAATGAGGTGAGAGATTGTCGAAGTTGTGAAGTTGTACAACTTGACCTTCATTATTGTTAAGAAGCAGCATCTTGGCCATGAGTAAATATGCTCTTTTTCTCAGGGATCCCCCACCCGCCTGCCCTCGGCGTCAAATCGCTGTAGGGGTAGGGTCAACTCCAGCTCTTGCAGCTCCAAAGGTTGAGAGACCCCCCTGACGCGCCCCAAAGCAAAGCCATCCGCCGCTGCCGGGTTCACGTCATAGCCGATATCTGCCATTGCTTCGACGGTGAGAATGCTTAAGGGGTTGGCTACCCCCCGGTCGATGCGGCTGGTCATCAGCTCGCGGCCCAAGACATTCTCCCGCCAATGGGAATCTCGGGATCCCTCCCCAAACTCGTTTTCTAAAGGAACAGAGGGCGCGTTTCCTCCCAGCGTGGCGAAGGCGCTGACCGCCCTGGGGCCGATGAAGCGGGGATCGTAGCCAGGGGGCGTAGGCTGATCCCGTCCCACCAAGCCCACCGTTAGCCCCTTGGGATCCCAGACGATGGGCAAGAAGCCCAAGGCATGGCCCAACTCGTGCAGGGCAGTAATGGGCAGATCCCCTCGCTCTTCCAGGGCAGATAGATTTTGACTGTTGAACAGAACTACGGAGTAAAAAGGCAGACCGTTAGAGGCCCGCACAAAACAGGGAGCAGCTCCCCCCAAAATTCGCTCGTTGCCGAGGTTTCTGGCCCGCACCTCCACCAGCAGATCGTCGATGGGGAAATTGAGTGGCGTGCTGGGAAACCCTCGATCGCATTCGTCGGCCCGAATGGTGGTGGGGGGCAGATCCGGCTGGTCACCAACGATGATCTGTTGCCAGCGCAGAGCGGCATTGCGGATGATCGACTGCTGGGTGGGGGTGAGACTGTTGTCGGGAAAGCGAACGTCAATGGTGAACTGGGAAGCAGGCGCAGTCGTTGGCGAGGGCAAAGGGGCAGGAATGACAGTCGGAGTAGGGGTGAGAACGACAGTTGGAGTAGAGGTGGGAATGACGGTTGGAATGGGAGTGGGAATGACACCTACAGAAGAGGAACCACCACTTCCGCCGCAAGCCTTGAGCACCAGTACCAGAAGCACAGCCACCAGGGATCCAAGCAGACGCAGACCCCATACTTTCCCCAGAAGCTGTCGCTGCCCCGAAAAAACCTTCACACCACCCCCAAACGCAAAGAGCCTCACGGCCCAGTTGGATCATACCGGCTGCAACCATCCTCCCGAGCATGATTTGCGTCACACCGCACCGGTCAACTTCAAGGCCAGGAAGAGATGGGTTTGGAGGTCTATATTTTCAGGTCAGGATCTCTCAATCTGAGGAGTCGGAAGAGTTTTCCTCTTCTATGCCCCAGCCCGCAGCCAAAACATCCACCGCTGCCCGCAGCGCCTGGTTATCCCCCAAGAGCTCCTCGGGATCCGAACGCGGCTCCACCAGGGGAACCAAGCGCAGAATACGTCCGTCCTGAACCAAGTCGATAACCACGCCCGGCTGCTCCTTGCCCAGGTTGGCAATCTCTTCTTCGGAAGCGGGATCCCGCAGACAGGCATAGTCAAAGCTGTTCACATTTAAGTAGAGGCTACGGTTTACCACCAGTGTGGCAGCAGTGGGATCCTGAAAAACATCCACCACGCAGCCTTCCCCTTGCTTCCGCACTGAGCCATCGACGATATCGAAGTAGCGAACACGGGCCAAATCGGATAGGAGTCGGTAAATATCCCGCTTGTTCACCAAAGTTCCCGTATTCACAATACAGGGGGCACAGGGATGAGTGTCTGTCATAGAGCAGTCGGTCTCGAAAGGTCAACAGATTGAGAGTAGGCAAAAGGAAAGCAACATCAACAGTGTCTGCAAACTATCTCCGAAAACATCAGTCCTCGGCAATTCTAGGCGCGGTTATGGTTGACAAGCAACAGGTATCCGTAACTTTACAAAAACTTTAATCAGCTAAAAAAGAGAGAAGTAGCCTGCCCTGCTTTATCCAGTTAACCCAGTGCAACAACAGAACAACTCGCTCCATTCCGCCTACCCAGGGCTCAGACTGCTCTCAAGGCAAAATCAATCCATAGCTTTGCTTCTATCGACTTTATCACAGCCTTCCAAAAAGGGCACAGGCCACTACAAGGTGCAATCTCCAGACAAAAGGGACAGAGGCTGTCCGGCAGGATTCTACCTGCATCTTGTGGGAAGGCAAGTAGCTGAGCAGCTTTAGACTCTAGATATTGTAGCTAGATATTGTAGATAGATATTGTAGATGAACCCCGAACAGACCGTCTTCGATTCAGAACTCTCCCCTTGGCTTCTTAGGAAGGATAGCATAGGACACCAAGCCCGCTGCCTAGAAATAGCGTTGACTCTTCGCCGGAGACGACTTCTGCCATGGCAACCACTCCCCAACGCCAGACTCTGCCGGTTGTCGATTTTGCCGCCTTTCAGAAAGGAACGGCAGGTGAGCGGGAGCAGTTTGTCCGCCAGGTGGGGGAAGCCCTGCAGCAGATTGGCTTTTTTGCCTTGGTCAACCATGGCCTATCGCCGGAATTGATCCGGGAAGCCTATGAGGTGGCAGAAGCGGTTTTTCTTTTGCCAGAGCCGACCAAGAGAGCCTATGAGGATCCGGCCCTGCTGGGGCAACGAGGGTACACCCCCTTTGGCAAAGAACACGCCAAAGATCATCCCTATCCTGACATGAAAGAGTTTTGGCACATCGGGCGCGAAGGGGATCCCCACCTTCCTGCCAACATCTGGCCTCGGGAGGTGCCCCAATTTCGCAGGGTGATGGTAGAGCTGTTCGCCCAATTGGAAACCTGTGCCCAGGGCCTGTTGCAGGCGGTCTCTCTGTATCTGGGGGAGCCTGCCGAATACCTGCCCAAAGCGGCGGAAGGAGGAGCCAATCTCTTGCGGGTGATTCATTATCCGCCGATCCCTGCTGAAGCCCCTCCCCAGAGTTTACGAGCTGCAGCCCATGAAGACATCAACTTGATTACGCTCTTGTGTGAAGCCACCGCACCAGGTCTAGAGCTTCTGCAACGAGATGGATCTTGGCTGCCCATTTCGGCTCTGCCCGGTCAGATCATTGTCGATGCTGGGGATATGCTGCAAAACCTCACCAATGGCCTGTTGCGCAGCACCACCCATCGGGTGACCAACCCCGACAACCCTCAAGAGCGCCGCTTTTCCATTCCCTTCTTTGTGCATCCGCGGCCAGAGGTGGATCTCACGCCCTTGCCGACTTGTGTGGCCCGCACCGGCGGGATCCCTCGGTTCCCTTCCCTGACTGCCGGAGAATACTTGGCCCAGCGGTTGAGGGAAATCGGCCTGGCTGAGGCAGGATCCCCGCCCCAGCATTGATCCCAACTGGGGGTCTCTATGGTTCGGATCCCAGCCCTGCCCTACGAGTATGAAGTTCCCAGCCTGTCTCAGTTGGCCCTGGTGATCATCGATATGCAGCGAGATTTCCTGGAGCCGGGCGGCTTTGGGGAAATGTTGGGCAACGATGTCACCCAACTGGGATCCATTGTGTCCACCCTGAAGGGGCTGCTGGACTTTTTTCGTCAAAAGGGCTTAACCGTCATTCATACCCTAGAGGGTCACCAGCCAGATCTCTCCGATTGCCCGCCCAGCAAGCGCAAACGCGGCAAGGGATCCCTGACCATTGGGGATGAAGGCCCTATGGGGCGGATTTTGATTCGCGGAGAGCCGGGCAACACCATCATCCCTGAGCTTGCTCCGCTTGCGGGAGAGATCGTCATCCCCAAACCCGGCAAAGGGGCTTTCTACGCCACCGAGCTGCAAGAAATCTTGCAAAAGCGCGGCATCACCCACCTGCTGTTCACCGGGGTAACCACAGAAGTCTGCGTGCAAACCACAATGCGCGAGGCCAATGACCGCGGCTATGAGTGCCTGCTGGTGGAAGATTGCACCGCCAGCTACTTCCCAAAGTTCAAGCAAGCCACCCTGGAGATGATCCGGGCGCAAGGGGGCATCGTCGGCTGGACGAGTTCTGCTCAGAACATCCAAAAAGCGTTATCGGGTTTACAGTGAGTGTGAATAACCCAACAAGCGTGAGGCTGAACCGATGACACTGGCTCAGGAGGCAACTGCCCAAGTCCCCGCCTTTTGCGAAGGGATCCAGTACTTCGGGGATCCCTGGCCGGAATTTGACCGCCTGGGCCAGGCCCCTGCAGTGGATGCCGGCACCGGGAAACTGAGGGATCCCGGCAGTCGCATGGCCGCCTACCAAACCTTGCTCTATGCCGATGCCTTGCGCTACCTCACCCTGCAAATGACCGCCAGCAAAGCCTCAGGCCATCCGGGCGGATTTGCCAGCCAAGCAGAAGCCTATGCCGCTCTGGTGTACCTGGGCCAGAAGAACATCCCCACCGAAGTTGGGCACCACGCGCCGGGCTTTTACGCGGCCATGTTTTTGGATGGATCCCTGGCCGAGATGGGCATCCACACCGTCGCCGACCTGCGGGCCCGTTTTCGAGAGCGGGAAGGGCTGTTGGGTCACCTCTCTGGCTACATTCCCGGACTGCTGGCGCCGGCTGGGCCGCTGGGGCAGGGGCAGCACTTTGCCATGGCGGGGGCATTACTCTACCCAGATCGCCTCTTCCCGGTCACGATTGGGGATGGCGGCCTGGGGGAGCCCTATGTGATGAGCTCCATGATTCACTTCCACACAGCTTTCCCGCAGCGCACCAACTTCCTGCCGGTGCTGGTCTGGAACGGCTACAGCCAAGAGCACCACAGCATGATCTCCACCGCCAGCAACGCCCAGATGGCCGAGTATTGGCGGGGCAACGGCTTTGAGGAAGTGGTGTTGGTGGATGCCAAGGACTTTGACGATGCCCAACAGCCTGGCCCTTACGTCGACAGCACTCAGTTTTCCCTAGAAGCCCGCCTTGCCTTTGCCCAAAGGGTGCTGATCGAAATGGAGCGAGCCATCCAATCAGCCCTGAGCGGACAATTAACGGTTTTCATCCTCAAGCAACTGAAGGGGGCTGGGGTACATGCCAAGGGATCCAAGTCCCACAACCTCTACGGCCACCACACTCTGGATCACCCGGACATTGTGGCGGCTCTGCGGGCGCGGGCCTTACATCCGGCAGCTTGGGCCCTGGTGCGACAAAACTGCCAACGGGCAGCCGGGGGGCCAGCCGCCAAGGTGGCGGTTACAGAGTTCGTTCGGCCTTTGCCGCCTTTGGGATCCCTAAACCTAACGGAGTTTCCCCTGGGGGACAAGCAGGTTTCCACCACGGCCATCGGATCCCTCGTGGTGCAGGTGGGGCAGAAAGATCCCGACTTTTTGGTGGCCAATGCCGACGGCAACGAAGCTTCCGGCATCGCCAATGTGAACCAAGGTCTCAAGGTGATTCACCCCACGGTGGATCCCTTATACAACCAACAGCCCCAAGGCCAGGTCTACGAACCCCTGAGCGAAGATGCCTGCGCGGGGCTAACGGCGGGCCTAGCCCTCTTCGGCGGACGCTCCCTGTGGTGCTCCTACGAGTCCTTTGCCGTCAACGGCCTACCCATCTGGCAGACGGTAACCCAAGCCATGGCGGAGCTGCGCCGGCCCACCCCCTCGGCCATTGCCCTCTTCACTGCCGGCGCTCTGGAACAGGGGCGTAACGGCTGGACCCACCAACGCCCGGAAATTGAGGCCTACCTGGCAGCCATGATGCGCAATGGCAACATCTTTCCCCTCTTCCCGCCGGATGCCAACTGTGCCCAAGCTGCCTACGAATGGGCCCTATCCACCTGCAACAAAGGGATCCCTATCATCGCCAGCAAAACTCCCCTACCCATCCGCACCACCCTCGAACAAGCTCGCCAAGCAGTAGAGCAAGGCTGCACCGTCCTTCAGGAACTTCCTGGATCCCGCACCGTGGTCTTTGCCGTGGTGGGGGATATGATTCTCCTGCCCGTGTTCGAGGCGGCTGAACAGCTCCAAGCCCAAGGGATCGGCTGCAAAATCGTCTCGGTGATTAACCCCCGCCGTCTGTATCGCCCCGGCGACGTGGCCTGGTCCACCTGTGCTCAGCCAGATGGGGAATTCATGTCCGACCAAGAATTTGCCGCTTGGTTTGCCGGCGAGGCCCTCATCGGCGTAACAGGCGGATCTAGCCTGATGTTGGAGCCTCTGACATTGCGCTACACTGGCCCGCGCGACATTTTTGCCTGGAAACGCGGCGAAACCACCGCCACCCCCGCCGAATTGATGGACTACAACGGCCTGACAGCTCAGGCACTAGCAGAACGAGCCAAGCAACTGCTATGCTGAGGGCAAGCTTTTAGCTTGGTTAGCATTGTCCACCTTATTTTTTCCTATTTTTTCCTATGACTGCGGCTAGCTCTCTCCGAGAGAAGCTTGAGAGGATATCTCCCACCGAGAGGGTAGAGCGAGTTGTTGTCCAACACTTTGCTGTTCCTCTCCTGCAGGCGCTTGGCTTTGACGACTCGGAAATTAGAGATGAATTCGAGACAGGTTGCGGCCAGGTCGATCTCGCAGCAAGAAAGAACGGAGATCCTGAAGATATTTTCTTTAGATCCCCGAAGAATCCCTACTTGCTTTTGGAGGCAAAATCTAGAGCAGTTAATCTCAGAGAAGGATCTTGCTATAGAGATGTAGTTTGTCAGATAGAAAGTTACTTGCTTGCCAAGAACTGCAAATCTGCAAAATGGGGAATTATCACCAATGCAAATAACATCCAGCTTTGGAGGAAGCACGGAAAAGTCGTTCACCCCGCTACAGCAAACCTTGATATTAGCTCAGATAACATTGAGAGCATAGTGCGTAACTTGCGAGACAAGATAGAAAACTATGAGCGCGCTCTGACTGTATGCGTGTATAACAATAAAGGGGGCGTAGGCAAAACAACGACGATCATTAACCTTGCGGCAACACTAGCAACCAAGAAAAAAAAGGTCTTAGTTGTTGACTTTGATTCTCAGGGTGATCTGACAAGAAGTTTGGGAGCCACTCCTGGAAAAATTACACTGACGCAATGTTTAAAGGATCCCAAAATAGACGTCCATGCCATTGTCCAAACATATAGACTCAGGGGTATTTCCATCTTCGACATTATCCCAAGAGACCCTGAGCTGGAGACGTTGACCGACAGCCAGTCGCTAGCATATATCCAAAAGGGAACCCGACGCCTTCGAGATCTGATTGCCCCTCTTCGCAATGGGTATGACTACATCCTAATTGACTGCCCAACTCAATGGCTTTACTTCAGCCAAAGTGGTGTTTTTGCTGCCGATGTTATTTTGATACCTACCCGCCCCGACGATCTGTCTTCCCTGAATAATGCTGCTAGAGTAATCACCAGCTTTGTTCCAGAAACTGCTAAGTCACGACAGGATGGCGGCCCCAGGACTTTGCCTATCTTTTTCAACGGCGTCTCTTCGGGAAGTGAATACACTATTAAACTAGCTAACGAAGAGATAGATAAGCTTATCAACCAGGAGAAAAGTGTAGATCTACGTCCATATTTCTGGCCGCATTTTAAGAGAGGTAATGAAAACAAAAGCATTTTTAGGATACCTGACTATGCAGTGATATCCTCTGCAAGCTTTGCTCGAATTCCTGCCGTCTTTAGGGACAGGAGAGTTTTAGAATACTACCAGAGTCTTGCCCGTGAGTACTTTATCGATGAGTGAGTTTTCAGATCTAGGTAGGTTGGTTAACTTACCCCTTGAGAGCATTACGCCCGCCGATGGGTTTTCTGCTCCCTCCTTCCTTGTTGCCGCAGCCGCAGATCAGCTAAGGGCGACAGGAGGACACAACTGGGTTCCTCTGCTGGTGGTCGAGGCTGGCGACTATCAGTACAAGGCCATTGGTAACCATTTTGTCTATGCAGTTGCTCAAGAAGCGGGACTGGAAAGGCTATGGTGTATCGTTGTCGATCCTGATCCAGAGCAGGTTAAGCAGGCCCAGATTCTCGCCAAAGAAATTGTTCCGAAGGTAAATTTGACCAATACATCGAGAGAGACTATCTTGGCTGCGCTAAGATACCTAGCCGAGCAACCCAGCAGTCCCCTCAAGGGAGTCGATGTAACCATTGCAGCTGCCCGGATTGCAGAGGCGGATAGAAGTTGGTGGCAGGACTTAACCCCCATAACCAAGCTTGGGTGCAAAATTACGCGAGGCAAAAAACTGGATGCCCTATCGGAAGTATTTTTCGTAACTCCTACAGCGTTGCCCCCTACTCTGAAGAAATCATCCAAGAGATCTGCGGCATCCGCTGGCGCGAAGAAAGCGACCTCAACTCGCTCGCGGAAAAAAACAGAGGGAGAGAGCTGAAAGGGATCCCTTCAAAAACATATTCTCCTCTCCACATCACCGAGGCCCGACTCCGCTTGCTGTGGGATGCCTGCCTCAAGCCTCCCTTTGAATGGCTACTGCCACCCAAACAGCCTTGGCCGCTCTCAACAACAGCCTCCATGGCAGGTATGCTCTGCTTACCTAGGACGACCGGATCCATCTGGAGCTCATGCACAGGATGATCACCAGCATCTTGGAGATCGACCTGACCCAAACCGTCCGGTATTATCTTGACCACAGGGATCCCCCCCCTTATCGCCTGGATCCTGGGCCGTGATCAAGCGCTCCAGACCTGTTGAAACCTCATATTGTTCAGGGTCAGGCCCCATTGGGATCCAACGCTGCCACAGATCCGAGGCTTTGTAGCTACAGAGTTTGAGGACTCGATAAACTTATGAGGTCGAAGCTCAACGGCTGGAACCGGTAGGATTGACTTATCTTTGGCCGGTGTCCTGTTAGGAATGGATCATGGCGCTTTACGACTGCGACTTTTATGCCTGGACGCAAGAGCAAGCCGCACTGCTGAGATCGGGGCAGTGGGATCGATTGGATATTCCCAACTTGGTGGAGGAGATTGAGACTTTGGGCAGGCAAGAACGCCGCGAATTGGTGAATCGGCTAGGGATCCTGGTGGGCCATCTGCTAAAGTGGCAGTTTCAGCCTCAACAACGAAGCAAAAGTAGGATAGCCACAATTATCGAACAGCGGCAAGAGGTGCAGGAGTTAATTGCGGATAATCCCAGCCTTAAATCTTATCTGGTTGAAGCAATGAATAAAGCTTATCAAAAGGGCATACTGCTGGTGGTTAAAGAAACGCCCCTATCTCTAGATGACCTGCCTGACCGGTGTCCCTACACGTTAGATCAGGTGATGGATCCCGACTTTTACCCCGAGCAGGAGAGCCCCCAGTGAGGATCTCGTCTTTCCCTCATGGCGTATCTCCCTCTTTCAGTTGGGCGTTTTCATAGTTAACATTCCACCTAGGCAAATGACAATTTCGCTGTGGCCAATTGACGGTCTGAGCTGATGCGGTTGTCAGATGCTCTCTTCAAAATAATCACTATCAATCTTCTTTACCGGATACAATGAAACTGTAGATACGCCAACGTCGTGCTCAATCATTAGATTTGTTAGTTGTTCGCCGTCAATCAAAACAATCTTACTGCCGATCTGCGAAACGTAGCTGCTAGCGTCTTCAGTAAACCTGGAGGTAGTGATAAAAATACCCTTGTTTGCTCTTTGAGCCTGTAAAGCACCCACAAACTGCATGACATCAGGACGACCTACCGGATTGCTATCCCAACGCTTTGCCTGAATATACACAACATCAAGACCGAGTTTGTCCTCTTTTATGATCCCATCAATTCCACCATCGCCACTCTTGCCAATTGCTTTGCCCGCATCTGCTCGTGAACCTCCATAGCCCATTTTGACCAGCAGTTCCACAACAACCTTTTCGAAGAAGGCGGGCGATACTTTCTTTAGCTTGGCAAGCAATTCGTCAGCCAGTTTGTCACGGAGACTTTCATATGCAGCTTCTAACTGCTCTAATGGTGTCGCTGCCGAAGTCTCTGATAAAGCTTTTTGTTTGCTTGCCTTGTTGCTGCTTCTTGTGTCTTTGGGCCCCTCAAATTCTCGGAATTCAGGATATTGCCTGAGTAACTCTACATTGATGGTTTTGGGCTGTTTTTCAAGAAGATCTCTTCCGCGGTCAGTAATTTGGTAGAATCCTCTGCGCGTTGTTTCCAGCAGCCCTGCCTTTTTCATATAAGTTGCAGCCCAGCCGACGCGATTGACAAAGGTTGGCTGTACACCGCTCGGCAGCATCTCCCTGAGATCGTCCTCTGTGAGGCCCAGTTCCTTTGCCAGAACTTCAACAGCTTCGCTGGTTGATATTTCGGTTTCTTTACGTGCTGCAAACTGGAGAAGTGGCAACATCAAGCTCTGATAATCGGGAACGGCCATTTGTAGAACCGATGTGAAGACAGGGATCCCAAACCGAAGTAGGTTCCACCCATAACTTTACGCCAACCCTCTGCTGCAAGCCAGTTAGGGTATCCGCCAGGCCGGGAAGCCTCTGAAAAAAGTTTGACGTGGATGGCTCAGGCGTGATTTGAACACGCGACCAAGGGCTTATGAGTCCCCTGCTCTACCGCTGAGCTACTGAGCCAGGACAGCGCTTAACTAGAATAGCACTCTTGGGCCGGAACTGCGCCTCAGAAAATCCCCTCAGCCCCCTCTCGGGAGAGAAGCCCCAGACAAGGCAATGCCTATCGGCAGGCCAGGGCAGCTTCGTAAACCCGTCGGTTGGCCGCGAGAGACTTCTCCAAATCCACCAGTGGGCGAGGGTAGTCCACCCCCAATCGGACTCCAAATTGCTTCTGCTCGGCAGCAGTGAGGCGATAGGGCTCGTGGATTTTATCCCCCGGGATCCCGGCCAATTCCGGCAACCAGTGGCGCAGATAGTCTCCTTTGGGATCGTACTCGCGAGATTGTTTGGGGATGTGGAAGTAGCGGAAGCCACGGGCATCATTCCCTACGCCGGCGGTGTAGTTCCAATTGCCGTAGTTGCTGGCCACGTCGTAGTCGATGAGCAACGACTCAAACCACTCAGCGCCCATGCGCCAGTCGATGCCCAGGTTCTTGGTCAAAAAGCTGGCCACATTCTGCCGTCCCCGGTTGGACATAAATCCGGTAGCCGCCAGCTCCCGCATGTTGGCATCCACCAAGGGGTAGCCCGTCTCACCCCGACACCAAGCCTGAAAGCGCGGCCAATCCTGCTGCCAAGGGATGGGGATCCCTTGGATCCCAGAAGGACGGAACAGTTTGGCGCCGTGCTTGGCCAAGATAAACCGAAAATAATCCCGCCACAGCAGCTCAAACACCAGCCAGTAGGTGGACTCATTGCGCACCCGCTCCTGCTCGTAACGCTTGACCTCGGCATAGACGGTGCGGGCCGAGATACAGCCCAGGGCCAACCAAGCAGAAAGCCGGGAGCTATCGTCGGGATCCAACATGCCGTTGCGGGTTTCTTTGTAGATGCGCAGCCGATCCAGATCCCAAAAGTAGGTTTGCAGGCGGGCATGGGCAGCAGTGCTGCCGCCAAGGTAGGTGAAGCGGGCCCGTGGATCCCCGGCAGGTGGGGATAGCCCCAGCGAGGCCAAAGTAGGCAGAGGGCCGGGATCCAAACCCGATGGCAGGGGGGGGATCGAGGGAATGGGCAAGGGATCCCGGATGGGAGTGCTTTCCTCGACTTGCTTTCGAAAGCGGGTGAACAGCTCCGGCAGTTGCGAGAGACAAAAGGGGAGATCCTCAGGGTGATAGAGGGTATGGCCCCAATCAACCTGCAGCCGGATCCCCAGAGACCGCAAAGCCCGCTCAACAGCAGCCGTCACCTCCTTCTCCTCGGTGCCCACCTCTTCATGGGCATAGACCGCCTCGACCCCCCACTCCTGTGCCAAGGTGGGGATCACCTGTTCCGGCTGTCCCTGGCGGATCACCAAATCCGAGCCGCGCGACCGCAACTGCTGCCGCAAATCCGCCAAACTCTCCAGCAAAAACTGACCGCGGAAAGGGCCGGTTCTGGGGCGGAGCCCAAGGGAAGTCTCGCCGAACTGGCGGGGATCCAAGCAATACAAGGGGATCAAAGGGGATCCCTGTTGGCAGGCCCGCGTCAGCGGCTGGTGATCCAGCAGGCGCAAGTCGGTGCGAAACCACAGCAGGACGGTCATTCTGCAGCTACCCTACACGGATCCCGCGGACTCAGACTTGGACACCCGAGCCCCAGCTGGACGCCCCAGCTCAGGGCTGGGAACAAAATGAGGCACATCGGCAGCCGGGATGTGAACAGGGGCCTTGGTGCGCGGATGATAGGTTTGCCGGGCGGGACGATGGCGCAGCGAGAACGTGCCAAAGCGAGCCAGCCGCACGGATCCCCCCTGGGCCAGGCATTGGCTAATGCTGTCCAGCATAGCCTCCAGAGCAGCAGCAGCCATTTCCACGGTCAGGCCATCCACCTGCGCGGCCATCTGGCGGGCCAGCAAACGGCGAGTCAAATGAGGAGGAGAAGCCACCAACCGACCCTCTAGACAACAGAACACAGACAGGGGCTTAGAGCACCTCCAGTTCACTCTCGAAAAACCAATGTCGAGAGCGATCGGGAAACTCCAGAATGTAGCCGACACCGCTGCCATCGACCACACGCCGTGCCAGCACCACAGCCTCTTTGCCCACCAGAGCGCTGAGGTTTTCTTGTCCGCGATCCTGGACAGAGCGAACTTTGACCTTATTTCCAACCTTGATCGCCATAAAACCGCGAAGAGACTTACCACTCAAGATGGTACGGCAAAAGTCCCCTTGCCGAGCTCCTGCCGCACCTCTGCTGGGGTTGACCCCGATGGGATTGCTAGAATGGGGTCAGAGTGCCGTGCCCCAGGGAAGACTGCCTCCGTGATTGCCCTTTCCCTCAAACCCGCCCACTGCTCCTGGAGCGTTATCAGCTTTCCCTCCACCCTCTACACTCAGCCTGTCCTCGATCTCTTGATCTCAAAAGTCCCTCCTGCCTGGAGAGCGGAAATACGTTTGGGCCTACAGGAAGCAATCATCAATGCCGTCCGCCACGGCAACGGCCTCGACCCCAACAAGAAGGTGATCATCGAGTACGCCAGCTCGGAGCCCTTTTACCAATGGCTGGTGCGAGATCAAGGGCCCGGCTTTTGTCCCCAAGAGAAGCTCCACCGATGCCAACATAACATCTTGGAAACCGAAGAGTCGGGCCGAGGAATGCTGCTGCTCACCCAAATCTTCGACTTTGTGGAGTGGAATGAAACAGGCAACCAGGTCTACCTGGCCAAATACATCCACGCCAACTGTCGGGATCCCTGGATAGTCTGACCCTCAATGCCACTCCCAAAACAGCTTGCCCATTTGGGTAATCTGGCAGCCCCGATCGGGGTAGGGAGCTTCAGAAACCGCTAGGGCTGTGGTGGCGAAGGCAAAGCGCGTGGATGACCAGCGGGATCCCTTAGCGCTCCGCGCCGCTGACGCGACCGGGTCGGGCAGCTCGCTTTCCAAGAGCAACCCCAGGGATCCATAGCCATAGCCCAAATTGCGGTGGGGCAGGGAAGCCACCAACTTGCGCCAGGCGCGATTTGCACTCAAGGGGGGATCCGCGAGGGCCGTCTCCAGAGCCCCCAAAGAAGAGGCCAGGTAGGAATAGCCTTTGCGGTCGGCGTGATACACCTGCGCCGGCAACGGGATCCCTGGCAGCGTTTGGGGGAGAGCCTCTGCCGCCTGCAATGACGCGGATCCTCCCTTCCCGCTGACTTCCAGCGGCTCGCCTGCCAACACAGGGATCTCCGGTCGATGGATAGAGCGGTAAGGACTCCGTCCCGCTGTCGCCACCGGCGGGGGTTCTGACGGCAAGGACTCCGTCTCCCCCGCAGGAGTGGTCGGTTGGGCCCAGGCAGTGGCGGTGCCGCGCTTCGTTGCCAGAGAGATTACCTGCCAGCCTTGGGCGCGTGCCCGCTCATCCAAGTCGAAATAAGGACTCCGTCCCGCTGTCGCGACCGACTCATCCGGCAGCTTACCGACCCACAGCCAGGCTGGATCCCCGTCGCCGGGCAAAAGGGCAAAGGCAAACTCTCCCCGTTCCGGCAACAGACGCTGCCAGTCCAGCGCCACCTGAGATTGCAAGCGCTGCCGCCACTGGCCGGGATCCACCCGCAATCCCAGGGGATTTAGGGGCTGGATCTGCCCCAGGCTCTGCCAAACTGAGACCAGATTCTCTCCGGAAATCAGCGCCAAGGTTTTATCCGGCAGATGTTGAAGGATCTGCGGGCGAAAGGCTTCTGCCGCCGGCAAGGAGAAGCCAGCGGGCGCATGCCAGAGGGCAGCACTTTCGGCCACCAAGCCGCGGAAGTTTACCCCCAACCCCAGCCCTACCGCCTGCAACGTCAGCCCATCTGAAGAAACCGCCTCTGGATTTTGCCAGAAGGCCCAACCCACATGCGCCTCCCGCAAGGGCTGGATGACCTGCTGAAACAGAGGCTGAGCCACCAGAGACAACTGCGGCAACTGCCAAGCATCGATTGCAGCCCGAATGGCAGCAGACTGCTCCGCCAACAACACGTATTGCTCGCCGAAAACGGCTGCCGAGAACCCCTGCAGGCCCGGAATCGGGCTAGACACCACCTGAATGCCCTTGTAAGTGTCCACCTGCACCGGCCTCCCGGCCAAGCTCTGCCGTTCCCACAATAGGTTCAGCTCAAACTGAGAGAGCGCCGCATCCCGCGTTTCCAGGGCAACCAAGGTGCCCCACTCCGGCAAACTGGCCAAGAGGGTGCTCCTCCCCAGCCAGGGCCGCACCTCCCGCTCAAAATCAAGGGATCCCCCGGCCAGCATGGATCCCAGCCAGCCTGGGCCTTCGGGGGAGAAAAACTTTCGCCATTGCTGACGGGTAGCGCGTCGCTGAGGGGCAGGGGTTGCCGCTTGCCAAAACGCTTGCACCTCGTCCAGGGGAACAGCCAACACCAGCAGCGCTTGCGCAGAGCTGGGGGCAAAGCCCACAATGGGCGGCAGCTCCGGGTGGGCCAGCAACAAAGCCACCGGACTGCGGGTGAGCAGCCATACGACAACCCACACCACCATGGCGGCCAGAAGACCCAACCCGATTAGGATCCCGCGCAAGAGTTGCCGTCGTCCCATATCTCAATCTCTGCACCGAGGGAGACATGGCGCGGACACCCAGGCCCTACTGCTCTGCACTGCTGGCATGAACAGGCCTAGTGAAGAAGCGCTGCCCTCAGTCCTGCATGATAAAACCTTACCATGGAACAGAGGCTAACCCTGGTGTGCCAGCTGGAGCCCACCGCTGAGCAGGCGGCCAAGTTTAGAGGCACCCCACAAGCCTTTGTGATCCGCACCACCATTCCAAACCAACGTGCAGATCAGCCCTGCCTTGACCAGCCCGGCAGCTATCTAGGCCCATCCGAAAGTCAAACCCATGTCAGAGTTTCAACTGGTTTCTCCCTATCAACCCACCGGAGATCAACCTAAGGCAATTGCCGGCTTGGTGAAGTCGATTTCAGAAGGCCATCGTTTTCAAACCTTGCTGGGAGCAACCGGAACCGGCAAAACGTTTACCATCGCCCATACCATTCAGCAGGTGGGCAGGCCCACCTTAGTGATGGCCCACAATAAGACTTTGGCAGCACAACTGTGCAATGAGCTGCGGGAGCTTTTTCCTCACAATGCCGTTGAATACTTCATCAGCTATTACGACTACTATCAACCGGAAGCCTATGTTCCCAGCACCGATACATACATTGCCAAATCTTCTTCCATCAACGATGAAATCGATATGTTGCGGCACTCGGCTACCCGCTCTTTGTTTGAACGGCGAGATGTGATTGTGGTGGCCTCGGTGAGCTGCATCTATGGTCTGGGCATGCCAGAGGAGTACCTGAAGGCTTCCATCCCCTTCAAAGTCGGCCAGGAGATTAACCAACGGGATGTCCTGCGGGATCTGGCCAGCATCCAGTACGAGCGCAATGACCTGGAGCTGGTGCGGGGGCGATTTCGCCTCAAAGGAGATGTGCTGGAAATTGTGCCGGCGTATGAGGATCGGGTAATTCGCATCGAATTTTTTGGGGATGAGATCGAGGCCATTCGCTTAATCGACCCGGTTACAGGCGAGATTTTGAACAGCCTCAGCGCCCTCAGAGTTTATCCTGCTCGGCACTTTGTGACGCCGGAAGCACAACTGGAGCGGGCAATCCTCAACATCGAGCAAGAACTGGAAGAGCAACTGGCCCTCTTTCGCAAAGAAGGCAAGCTCCTGGAAGCCCAACGGCTGGAACAGCGCACCCGCTACGACCTAGAAATGCTGCGAGAGGTGGGCTATTGCAACGGGATCGAAAACTACTCTAGACATTTAACGGGACGCAAAGCAGGAGAGCCCCCCGCCTGCTTGGTGGATTATTTCAAGGCCGACGATTGGCTGCTGGTGGTGGATGAATCCCACGTGACCGTGCCCCAAATTCGCGGCATGTATAATGGCGACCGTGCCCGCAAGCAGGTGCTGGTGGATCACGGTTTTCGCCTGCCCAGCGCCCTCGACAATCGCCCCCTCAAAGCCGAAGAATTTTGGGCCAAGGTTCATCAGTGTATCTTTGTTTCGGCTACCCCCGGCAACTGGGAACTGGAGCAGAGCGAGGCCCAATTTGAAACCCGGGTGGAAGATGGCAAGACCTTGAAGTTTTATGTGCAGGGCAGCGGTCGGGTTGTCGAACAGGTGATTCGGCCCACTGGGGTGGTGGATCCCGAGGTGCATGTGCGCCCTACGGCTGGGCAAGTGGACGATTTGCTGGGAGAAATTTACTTGCGATTGGAACGCTCTCAGCAGGGATCTGCCGAACGGGTGATCGTGACCACCCTCACCAAACGGATGGCAGAGGACCTCACGGAATATCTCCAGGAGCGAGGGATCCGAGTTCGCTATTTGCATTCCGAGATCACCTCGATTGAGCGAATTGAAATCTTACAAGATTTTCGAGAAGGGGCCTTTGACGTGTTGGTGGGGGTCAACTTGCTGCGGGAAGGGTTGGACTTGCCAGAAGTTTCTTTGGTGGCCATTTTGGATGCCGACAAAGAAGGGTTTTTGCGAGCAGAGCGCTCCCTGATTCAGATGATCGGGCGGGCAGCGCGGAATGTCCGTGGAACGGTGGTGATGTACGCCGACACCATGACCAGCAGCATGGCCCGGGCCATTGCCGAAACCCAGCGTCGCCGCGAAATTCAATTGCAATACAACCGCCAACACAACATCACGCCCAAGCCCATCGTCAAGAAAAACAGCAATGCCATCTTGTCTTTTTTGGCCATCTCCCGCAAACTTAACGACCCAGATCTGGAAAAAGCCTTTCAAGCTGCGCAAGAGATCCCTCTCTCCGAGATTCCGGAGCTGATCGGCCAACTGGAACTGAAGATGAAAGAGGCCGCCAAAAACCTAGAATTTGAGGAAGCCGCCGAGCTGCGAGATAGAATCAAAAAGCTGCGTCAACGCCTTCTGGGCCATTCTCAGGGCACCTAAAATCCTTGCTCAGATCGGCCAAAATTGAGGTCGGCTTGTGCCACCATGAGCTTGCGGGGCAGCACCAGGGATCCCCAATTGATCGATAGGCGTTCGTACCAAACCGGCCATGCAGGACTCCGTCCCACTTAAGCGAGCAGCTCTTTGGGTTGGGCTGACGGTGGGGATAGGTCTCTGGCTCACCCCTGCCGTCGCCTCTGCCTCCTCAGGGATCCCCTTGGCTCAAGCCCTTGAATTTCGGGATCCCAACTTTTTCCTGGCCGATCCCCGACCCACACCGGCTGAAGCGCCAACTCCTGAGGGATCCCCTGCTCCGGCTCCCAGCCCAGTCGGGATCCCTTTGACCGGCCAAGAGGGCACAGAAGTGCTGGTCGGGAACATACCGGTGTTCCGCCTGCAGACGGCAGACTACCCCAGCGATGTGCGGGCCGACAACGTTCGGGCGATCATCGAGCGCTTTCTCGAAGAAGGGCAGTTGCCACAGCCAGAGGTACGGGTAGCCCAGGATGCCAATGGGCAATACATCTTACGCCTGGGGGAAAGAGGCCGCTTTGAGGCCACCCAACGGTATTTGTTTACCGTCACCTATGCCGATGCAGCCGCAGAGCGCAGGGTGGCACCGGGTCAGGTGAACCTGAATGACGTGCGTCTGGTGGCTAACAGTTGGGCGCGGCGGTTGGAGCAAGCGATTGCCGATTACCGCGAAGATCTGCTGGCTCTGCAGCGGGCCCAGGATCCGCGCGTGCTGGTTCTGACCCTTTTGGCAGGGATCGCCACCCTGGTGGTGGGGTTCTTCCTCTGGCGGCTGTTCGACCGCAGCTTAACCCGTCTGCAAGGCTGGTTGGAGCTTAAGGCCGGAGAGACCTGGGGCACCTGGATCGATGTGGGTGGGATGCTGCTGCGGGGCGTGGGGGTGATCCTCATCGCCGGCATCTCGCTGGATCGCGGTATCAGCTTCATACCTGCCCTGCGACCTTTTCAGCGCTCCTTTTACCTGGGCCTGGGTCGTGTGGTTGCCACGGCTCTGGGCGTTCTCACCCAGCCTCTGCCCAACTCCAGCGTTTCGATTGCCAGCTTGCTGGTCTTCCTCGTCCTCTCCATCTTGGTTTTCACCGGCGCCCACTACGTCAGTGTTGGCTTCAAGCAGCGCTTTTTGGCACGCCTAGGGCTGGATCTGGGCACCCAAGAGTCTTCGGCGGCCATCTTCAAGTACATCCTGACCCTGTTCGGCATCCTTCTGGTCTTGCCCTTCAGCGGTCTTAATTTGGGCTCCTTGGCGGTTATTGCCGGGGCGGTGGGTTTGGGGATCGGCTTTGGTTTGCAAAACCTCTCCAACAACTACATCAGCTACATTGCCATTTTGCTGGAGCGCCCCATCCAAATCGGGGATCTGGTGGAAGTGGACAACTTGCTCGGCACGGTGGAGCGCATTGGGCCACGGGCCACCGTCTTGCGCACCCTGGATCGCATTTTTGTGATCGTGCCCAACTCCCGCTTTACCGAATCGAAGGTGGTGAACTGGAGCTACCGGGATCCCCGCTGTCGCATCCACATTCCGGTCGGCGTGGCCTACGGCTCCGATACGGCCCTGGTCACCGAAGCTCTGCTCAGCGCAGCCAAAGAAAATGCTCGGGTGTTGAGCAGCCCTGCCCCCCAAGTCTGGCTCAAGTCCTTTGGCCCTTCTGCACTTAACTTTGAGCTGCTGGTGTGGATCAACCGTCCTCAAGATCAGTTTGTCTTGATCAGCGAGCTAAACTTCCTGATCGAGGCTGAGTTTCGGCGACGTGGGATCCGCATCCCCTTCCCGCAACAAGATATTCACATCCGCAGCCTAGAGGGATTTGCCCCCCTCAGTCAAAACGGTGGATCCCCTCCTTTGCCCGATGCCGACTCCATTCACTCTGCCCTCAAAGAAGCAGCACAATCGCCGGAAGACCAAAATGGTGTTTCCTAAGCTATTGCCTGCCATTGACACCCTATCGACACCATGTTGCAGCGGTTAGATGAGGTACTGGGAAGCTTTGGCAGCCATCCCCGTTGGGCTGAACTGAAGCAAATGCAAACCCTGCGGCAGCTCTGGCCCGAACTCGTCGGAGAGGCCGTAGCCGCCCAAACCTATCCTCTCAGCCTGCGCCGACAGGTGCTGCAGGTGGCCACCTCTACCCCGGCCTGGGCACAAAACTTAACCTTGCAACGCCAGATCATTCTCAGGAAACTCAACAGCCGGCTACAATCTCCCCTCAGCGATATCCGCTTCAGCTCTGGTGCCTGGCACAAGGGATCCAGCCCGGCTGCCCCCCATCCTGATGCGGAGCTGACCAGCAAGTTTTATGGCGCTCCCCGCCTAGCAGACCAAGATGGACAACGCCCTGGATCCTGTCGCAGCCCCAATCCAAAACAGCCCACCTCCGACCCGAAAGTGGCTTTCGAGCGCTGGGCCAGAGTGGTGAAGCAACAACAAACCCAGGAGAACCTGTTCCCTTGCCCCGCCTGCCGCTGTCCTACCCCTGCCGCCGAATTGGAGCGTTGGTTTGTCTGCGGGTTCTGCCATCGACAATCCTTACGCCCGCGCGGCCACAGTTGTTCCGGTTAACCCAAAAATCAATCGTTCATAGCCCGATAGGTGGCCACCGAAGACGGCGATACACGGTTTAGATAGCGAAAGATCCAATACTTAAAAAGCGTATCTAGGAAAACCGGAAAAGTAGCAATAAAGCCGTAGATAAAATCGCGGTTCTCCGGTAACCCCAAATGGGCAGCCAAATTACCCAGCAGCACCTCCCAACCGTGGGGAGAGTGATAACCGACAAACACATCGGTAAAGAGAATAATAATGAAAGCCTTGGCACTATCGCTGAGGCCGTAGATCAGACGATCCAAAAAAGACTTGAGGACTTCGATTTCCTCACGCCCAATAAAGATAAGCCAGCCAAACACCAGCAGCGAAAGCAAATCAGCAAGGATATTCTTCAAGCCTTCCGAGTTCCTACGGCTATATTTTTTCAGCAGTTCCTCTGCCTTCATGGACAGTTGATCTGCTGATTCCAGATCCCACTCTGGAGATTGATGGTGCAAAGCTCGCTCAAATTCTATTCTTTCCTTGAAAAACTCGAACTCTGACAGGGCTTTTTCTTGGAATTCGTGGCTTAGAGCCACAATGGCAGGCTCCCGTTGTTGGAAGTGATCCACCAATGGCCCAAACAGAAAGTTTTTCGAGAGGATCTGGGTGAGCAGAGGCAAAACGGCCAACAACAACAGAAAACGAATCGATACCAGTGTGCGAGTGCGAGCCTCCCGATACTCTTGGATCAGTTCCTCCTCGGCCTGGGAACTCAGCTCACGGCGGATTTGGCTGGCCGTGCGCAGAATAGAACGGGGCAGAATCGCAGCTTTGGAAGCGACCGGGGCAGCGCCATTGCCGGAGCCTGCCTTGACAGAGACATTAGAAGAACTGGGTTCAGTTGAGGTAGGTTGTTCTGGCGGTTCGAGAGGCTCAGGTGAAGTGGAAATTGAAGCAGAGACAGGTTGGGATTTTCTGGTCGGGCGTTTGTATCGAGAAGTCACCTGATCGATAAACTGCAGTTTCTCCAAGATGGAAAGATCTCGTCTTTGGCGACCATTCTCAGGGTTTTCGCCGTTGCTTTCAGGAGCATCGACCTCAGCGGCATGGCGTTCTTGATCTTTATCTTGGGCAGAAACAGGGCCGCTGCCATTTTGCTCGGGATCCGGCAGGCGAGAAAAGGCGCTGCTGGCTCTGAACTCTGCCAAACGCAGATCGATCTGGCGCAGCTGCCGGCGCAGTTGAATTTGAAAGTAGCGGCTGACATTCTGGCCATGTTGCCCGTTGCTGCCGATGGATCCTCCCTGGAAGTATTGATCCTCGATGGCTTTAATGCGCAGGGCAGCCTCATAAGCTTGGTCAAGGGAGCGCAGGGGGGTATTCGAGATCCATTGGCCCAGCCTGCTCAATACGGATTCTCCCATTGCTCGTTCCCGTGGCACTCCCCATGGGGGCCGATCCACACGTTACAGTGATCCGATTGACTAATTATTGTAACGAGTCCTAGGTGCCTAGGCGGGAACCCCAACGGTGGAGAAGTACTTGCAGAGACTGGCCCTGCCTCGACAGAAGTACAGACCGGCACCTTTGGGTCAGAGCAAACTTCAGTATCCCTTAAAGCGCTTGAGGGCAAAGCCACAGATCTGCAGCAGCCGCAGCCCCTCTCGCACATGGTGAATGTTGGAGCGACCATAGGTTCTGGGGAAATAGCGCACGGGGATATCCAGGATCTTCAGGGTGCGCTTGGCGGATCCCAGCAACAGGTCAAAATCTCCAAACGGGTCGAAATCCCCCCACTCTTGGCACAGCTTGGCAATCTGCTGGTAATCCTCCCGCCACAGGGCCTTGGTGCCACAGAGGGAATCTTTGATGCGGATGCCGAGAATGTAGGAGAGGAGAGCGGCAAAAAAACGATTGGCCCATTGGTTTAGCCGAGGCATTGCCTCTGGTTTCAGGGGATAGATAAGGCGACAACCATTGGCAAAATCACATCGCCCGGAAGCCACAGCCCGGAAAAACTTGGGCAGGTCCTCTGCCTGTACGGTCAAATCGGCATCGAGGATGATCAACACATCCCCTGTAGCGGCGGCTAGCCCCTTGCGCACCGCATCCCCCTTGCCCTTGCCCTCCTGCCGTAGAGCCCGGATATTGCGGATCCCTTGGTATTCCGCCTGTACCCGCTGGATCTCGGCCCAAGTTCCGTCGCTGGAATGCCCCTCCACAAAAATGATCTCGGTGCGGGATCCCATCTCGGGCAAATGTTCCACGCAGCGGCGGATGTTGCCCGCTTCATTCCGAGCCGGAATCACCACGGTGCAGGAAGGCTGCTGCTCAGGGGGGGGATCCCAGGCAGGGTCGGGCTGCAGGCGAGCGATCGTGTACTCTGTCAGGCAGAGGGCGTTGATCCCGGGCAATGGGGCAATCACCCGGTTGATCACAGTCGAAAGGAACGGGATCCGCCGCGGCAACAACAGCCGCTTGCCCTGCTGAATGACCTCGTATCCTGCCAAGTGCAGCAGGTTGGCCACATCGGCTGCCGATAACCAGTTGGCTGCCGGCAGAGGCATCCGTTGCTTCAGAGCGGTTGCCAAGCCCAGAATCGGCTCCCAGAGCGGGTTGTGGTGGGAGAGGATCAGGCGGGTGCGTGGGGTACAGAAGCGGCGCAACTGCTGGAGAACCTGCTGGATGTCGGCCAGGTAGCCCAGGGTATTGACGAGCAAGATCACATCAAAAGGCTCCGCCAAGACGGGATCCCCTTTGTCCAGCGTGTGGGCATCTTGCACCCGGAAATGGAGATGGGGAAACTCTGCCTGAGCTTGGGCAACAATGTCCGCATCCCGGTCGATCCCCACCCCGAAGCTGGGCTGCAAGGCATTGAGCAGGGATCCCGTGCCGGAACCAATCTCCAAGATGCGCAAACCGGCAGGGACAAAAAAGCGATGCAGCCGCTCCAGATCCTCGTGGTAGTAGCGGTTTTTTTGCCGCCAGTAATACAAGGGGTGGGTCAACGCTGGCAAGGGATCCCTGGAGTATCGCTGGATAGTCTTCGATCATAAGGTGTGATCGTTTGCAACAACAGCTTCAAGCACCTTAGATCTCAATCTGTTGGTCACCCAACCCAGCTGGATCCCCGACAACAGGGGCGAAGCCCTCCAGCGATTGCGTACCGCAGCCACATCTTGCCACCCCAGTCTCTCCCCACCCAGCGATAGCAGTACAGGGAAAAGGGAAGCATTGGCGGGCAAGTGCCAACGAGCGGGGATCTCAGCGACGACGCACTTTATCCCTTTGGCTGACAAAGATGATGGCGCCAAAGAGAGCCCCCAGCACAACTGCACCAGCCACCAAGCTCCAGAGGAAGTTAGCAAGTGAGGGAGTCATAAAAGCGTTTCCTCCTCGTGCAAATAACCATTGCCCAACGGCTTTTCGATTATACCGAGCCCTGTCACCCTTCCAAAGCCTGCCTTTGTCCCTGCCGGGCGCTGTCATTTGGTAGTTTGGTATTCCAGGGGCACCTCCTCTAGGGTTTGGCTCTTGCCGGCAAAGGGGTTATCCGGCGTTAAGAACAGCATACAGTGACATTCCTTTCGCTCCCGCATGGGTACACAGGGGCAATTCCAATAGCCTGCTTTTGCTTCTGCCTCTTTGTCTTCATAAAAACGACAGGGACACAGCGGGGCGCCCAATTGCTCTTTGTGCAGAGCCAAGCCTTCGATCACCGCCGTCGTAATTGATGGATCCGAGCAGAAAAAGGTCTCGGAGCGTTTGGCGTAGGTTTCTGCGAAATGCCGCATCAACTCAAAGCTCTTCTGTGAGGACTTTTTGTAACCACGACTTTCCATGACGATTCCCAAAAGTGGAACTAACCGGCTGTTGCTAGCAATGGGGTTCACAGCTTTTTCCGACGACGCCTCCCGAAGCCAGTACAGACGTGTAGGGGGCCGGGATTCTATTAACTCCACAGACCTCCCACAACGTCGAGAAAAGCTGTATCTCGCTCTTCGTTGTACAGCAGACCTCTAGGCAGGACAAAAGATTATGCCCTTGCTGTTACACAAGGCAACATCTAGGGGCCGTAGCAAGAGCCAGCCTTGGCGTACTCTACAGAATACCTTGACATCCTCCCCGGCCTTTAGGCTGGAGATTCCTACCACGCTGCGCATGGATGGCTCCTTGCGCAGTCGTCTCGGCGGGTTCCTGCTTCCGACCGCCCGTGCAGTTCGATCCACAGGCC
>NZ_JBSSCH010000011.1:0-81266 GCF_054059615.1 Thermostichus sp. OS-CIW-33 | reverse complement strand
GTTGGGCAGCAATTCGTACTTGAAGGCTTGAAGTCGTTGCACCGCTCAATCGTATTCTTGGCCTATGCGTGATGACAACGATATTCACATGGCCGGCACTGCGTTTTTAAAGGGCGTCGGCTATGGTCGGCGCTATCCTTCCCTGCCCTGAAGGACGGGGCTTGCCGCGCCTTTTGGTCAGCGGTGCGGAGCACTTTGGAGGCCAAGGCGGGGGCGGTAGTCTATAATCCTGCCAATTCCCCTAATGCGTTCGCGCCAGCGGTGCGGAGCACTTTCGTCGCCATGACTGAGGCTGTCTCTACTGCCGATTCTGCCTTGCTGACCGTACAAGGGCTGCGGGTTTTCTTGCCCAGCCGTGCAGCTGGCGAGCCCTCGGGATCCCCGGTGGTGGACGGGCTGTCTTTCCAGATCGGGATCGGCCAGACCTTAGGCCTGGTGGGGGAGTCGGGATCCGGCAAAACCATGACCGCCCTGACGCTGATTGATCTGCTGCCCAGCTCGGCCCGGGTGGAGGGCAAAATCCTCTTCAAGGGCCCCAACGGAACAGTGGACTGGCTGCAGTTGGATCCCCGGCAACGGCGGCGCTATCGCGGATCCCAGATCGCCATGATTTTCCAGGAGCCGAGCACCGCCCTCAACCCCCTCTACACCTGTGGCCAGCAGTTACAGGAAACCTTGAGGGCCAACACCTCCCTGAGCCCGGCGGAGATCCGCGCCCAAGCCATTTGCCTGTTTGAGGAGGTGCAGCTTTCTCCCCAGATGCTGGAGCGCTACCCTCATCAGCTCTCCGGCGGCCAAATCCAACGGGCGGCCATCGCCTGTGCCATCGCCTCCAATCCCCAACTGTTGATTGCCGATGAGCCGACCACCGCTCTAGATGTTACGGTGCAAGCGGAAATCCTGCGCCTGCTCTGGGAGCTGCAGCAGCACCGGCAGATGGCCATCCTCTTCATCACCCACGATCTCAATTTGGTGGCCGAACTGGCAGATCAGGTGGTGGTGATGCGCCGGGGCCAAGCTGTGGAACAGGGATCGGTGGAGCAGATCTTTCGGGATCCCCAGCATCCCTACACCCGCGGCCTGTTGGCCTGTCGCCCGGTGTTGGAGCGGCGGTTGCGGCGGTTGCCCACCGTCCAGGATTTTCTGGAAAAAGGGGGATCCCCAGAGGAGCAGTGGCAGCAAGTGGAGATCCCAGCTGCCGTTCGCGTAAGCGGGACGGAGTCCTTAGAGGAAGAACGGCTGCGCCGGCTGTACAGTCAGCCCCCCCTGCTGCAGGTGCGGGATCTGCGAACCCACTACGCCGTCCGTCGAGGGCCATTTGGCCGCCAGGTGGGCGAGATCCGAGCTGTGGATGGGATCAGCTTTGACCTCTACCCCGGAGAGACCTTGGGGCTGGTGGGAGAGTCCGGCTGCGGCAAAACCACCCTGGGGCGAACCCTGTTGCGCCTGGTCCGTGCCAGCTCTGGCCAGGTGATCTACGACGGCGAGGAGCTGCTCCGCTTGCCGCCCCAACGCTTACGTCGTCTCCGCCGCGAGATTCAGCTGATCTTTCAGGATCCGGCAGCCTCACTGGATCCGCGCATGAGTGTGGGAGCCAGCGTCATAGAGCCAATGGCCCTGCACGGGATTGGGAGAAATGCTGCTGAGCGACGAGCACGGGCCCAACGCCTGTTTGAACGGGTAGGGTTGGATCCGGAAGCGCTGGATCGCCTGCCCCACCAGTTTTCCGGAGGACAGCGGCAGCGGATCTGTATTGCCCGCGCCCTGGCCTCGGAGCCCCGCCTGATCGTCTGCGATGAGGCAGTGTCTTCCCTGGATGTCTCCGTGCAGGCCCAGGTGCTGAACTTGCTCAAGGATCTGCAGGAGGAACTGGGGTTGGCCTACCTGTTCATCTCCCACGACCTGAGCGTGGTCAAGTTCATGAGCGACCGCATCATGGTCATGAACCGGGGCCGCATCGAAGAGCTTGGCCCCGCCTCCCAGATCTACCAGCAGCCGCAGCAGGACTACACCCGCCGCCTCATCGCCGCGTTCGCGCCAGCGGTGCGGAGCACTTCCCCCAAAGGGAATCCGAAAAAACGCACCCATTTGCCCCAAACGGGTTGAAAAGTTTCCCCTGCATCCGGCTCCGGGCTGGGCAACCCTGCGGGTTAACTTCGCAGTAAGATTTGCAATGAGGCTAAAATTAAGTAAACTTCCAGTCGTAAAGCTTCGGCTCTTTGTTAGCACATTTAACAAAACGTTTTATCCGCAGTTTGGGCTGCAACCGGCTATGGCTCGCATACTCATTATTGAGGACGACCCTTCGATTCTGGATATCCTGCGCATCAATCTGGAGTTGGCGGGCTACGAGGTTGTGAAGGCCACCGATGGGGTGCGCGGACAAGCACTGGCTCTGCAAGTTCTCCCCGATCTGATCATCCTCGACCTGATGCTGCCCCAGGTAGATGGCCTGACCGTTTGTCAGCGCTTGCGGCGGGAGGAGCGCACCAGCGAGATCCCGATTTTGATGCTCACCGCCCTCGGCCAAACCCAGGACAAGATCGAGGGCTTTAATGCCGGTGCCGACGACTACCTGACCAAGCCTTTTGAGGTGCAGGAGCTGCTGGTGCGGGTGCGGGCCCTGCTGCGTCGCTCAGACCGGATCCCACAGGCGGCCAAGCATGGGGAGATCCTCACCTATGGCCCTCTCACGCTGGTGCCGGAGCGCTTCGAGGCGTTGTGGTTCGGCAAAACGATCAAGCTCACCCACCTGGAGTTTGACCTGCTCCACTGTCTGATGCAGCGACATGGGCAGACCGTTTCCCCCAGCGAAATCCTGCAGGAGGTGTGGGGCTACGAGCCCGACGACGACATCGAGACCATCCGTGTTCACATCCGCCACCTGCGCACCAAGCTGGAGCCGGATCCCCGCCACCCCCAGTACATCAAAACCGTCTATGGGGCGGGCTACTGTCTGGAGTTGCCCAACATTGCCGATCCCAGCCCACTGCAGCCAGAGCTGGCGAAAGATTCCCACAAATAATGATTCTTTCATGATTCTTGAGGATGCTGCTCACGCAACTGCTAATCTAGGGGATGCCCTGCTGCAGATTGCGCTCTGAGATCTATGCCTGGTGCCATTCGGTATTTGATGTGCCCACCCGATCACTACGAGGTGGACTATGTGATCAACCCCTGGATGGTGGGGAATGTTCACCGCTCTTCGCGAGAACGGGCGCTGCAGCAGTGGCAGGCTCTTTATCGGCATCTCTCGCAGCGGGCGGAGGTGAAGCTAATCCAGCCGGTGCCGGGATGGCCGGATATGGTGTTTACGGCGAATGCTGGGCTCATCCTGGGATCCAAGGTGGTGCTGAGCCGTTTTTATCACCCAGAGCGGCAGGGGGAACAGCCCCATTTCAAGGCTTGGTTTGAGGAACAGGGCTACACCGTCTATGAGCTGCCGCCGGCCCTGGCTTTTGAGGGGGCGGGAGATGCTCTGTTGGATCGGGCAGGGCGCTGGCTGTGGGCGGGCTACGGCTTTCGCTCCATGTTGGAGTCTCACCCCTACTTGGCCAAGTGGCTGGGGATCGAGGTGTTGTCCTTGCGGCTGGTGGACGAGCGGTTCTACCACCTAGACACCTGCTTTTGCCCCCTCTCCGAAGGCTATTTGCTTTACTATCCACCGGCTTTTGATGCCTATTCCAACCGCTTGATCGAGATGCGGGTGCCCCCTGAAAAGCGGATCCCGGTTCAGGAGGCGGATGCCATTCACTTTGCCTGCAATGCCGTGGATGTGAACGGCACGATCTTGGTGAATCGGGTCAGCCCAGAGCTGGAAGCCACCCTACAGGAGCGGGGATTTGCGGTGGTGCAGACGGAGCTGACGGAGTTCCTGAAAGCCGGTGGGGCGGCCAAGTGCCTGACGCTGCGCCTCGACGAGACGGTGGCTCCCCAAACCGATCCGGTGGCCACGGTGCTCAGCCGGACGGTGACCCTCCAGGGACACTTGGTGGACAGCGACCTGCTCACCAGAGCCGTCGATTGCATTGTCGACAATGGCGGCAGCTTCCAGATCCTCAAGTTTCAGCTTGGGGAAAAACGGCAGAGCACTTCCACGGTGGAACTGGCCGTTTCCGCTCCCACCGAAGAGACCCTGGATACCATTCTCAGCGCCTTGATCGAGCAGGGGGCCCGTCTCTCGGAGGAAACCCAGCAAGATGCCCGTCTGGAGCGGGTCGAGAAAGCAGGGGTAGCGCCCGACGATTTTTATGTCACCACCATCTATCCCACGCAGGTGCGGGTGGCCGGCCAGTGGATCCCGGTGCAGCGGCAGCGCATGGATGGGGTGATCGTGGTCAAGGGATCCGATTGCAATGGCAAGACGGAGTTTTCAGCCTATTGCACCCTGATTCGAGATTTGCAGGTGGGGGATGCCGTGGTGTGTGGGGTGGAAGGGATCCGCACCGTGCGCCAGGCCAGCAAAGAGCGCTCTTCCCAGGAGTTCACCTTTATGGGATCGGGGGTCTCCAGCGAGCGGCGGGTGGAGATCCTGGTGGAGCAGATTGCCTGGGAGCTGCGGCAAATCAAGGAGCGGGGCGGCAAAACGGTGGTGGTGGCAGGGCCGGTGGTCATCCACACGGGCGGTGGATCCCACTTGGCCACCCTCATCCGCGAAGGCTATGTGCAGGCGCTGCTGGGGGGCAATGCCATTGCCGTTCACGATTTGGAGCAGAATCTCTACGGCACCTCGCTGGGGGTGGATCTGTCGCGGGGCACGCCGGTCAAGGGCGGCCACAAGCATCACCTCAAAACCATCAACCTCATCCGCAAGTACGGCAGCATCCGGGCCGCAGTGGAAGCGGGCGTGATTACCGGTGGGGTGTTCTACGAGTGCATTCGCGCTCAGGTGCCCTTCTCCCTGGCGGGATCCATCCGCGACGATGGGCCGCTGCCAGATACGGAGATGGATCTGATCAAGGCCCAACAGGATTATGCGCGGCTGCTGCAGGGGGCCGACATGGTGCTGATGCTCTCCAGCATGTTGCACTCCATTGGAGCCGGGAACATGACGCCTGCCGGGGTCAAGCTGATCTGCGTGGACATTAACCCGGCAGTGGTGACCAAGCTGGCCGATCGGGGATCCCTGGAGTCGGTGGGGATTGTTACCGATGTGGGCCTGTTCTTGAGTTTGTTGGTGCAGCAGTTGGCGCGTTTGGGGCAGGTGTATGAGCGCCCGCAACCTGCTCTTGCTGCCCGCTAGCCACCCCATCCATAAGCGCTGTTATCTTTTGGGATCCTTAAACTGGGATCCTCAAGCCTCAAAAGGGTATGCCTTTTATTAGCCTGTTGACGGATTTTGGCCTGCAGGATCCCTATGTGGGCATTATGAAAGGGGTGATTCATACCCTTTCCCCACAGGCTCAACTCATCGACCTCAGCCACGAGATCCCGCCTCAGGATGTGGCGGCGGCTCGCTTTGCCCTGATGACGGCCTACCCCTATCTGCCGTCGGGCACCATTCACCTGGCCGTTGTGGATCCAGGGGTGGGGAGTAGCCGCCGGGCGGTAGCCATCCAAACCGAGACGGGCTTTTTGGTTGGCCCTGACAATGGCCTGTTCAGCGGCGTTTTGGCCCAAACTCCGGCGCTGGCTGCTGTGGAACTCAACCGGCCCCGCTATTGGCGCACCCCCTCTCCCAGCCGCACCTTTCATGGGCGGGATATTTTTGCCCCGGTTGCCGCTCATCTGGCCAACGGGATCCCTTTGGCGGAGCTGGGGGATCCCCTAGACGTAGCAGAACTAACCCGCTGGGAGTGGCCGCCACCCCAGATGGAGACCAACGGCTGTCGCGGCCTGGTCCAGGCCATCGACCACTTCGGCAACGGCATCACCAACCTGCCCGGACAGTGGGTGGAAGGTCGAAGCTGGAGCGCCTGGATCAAAGGGATCCCCGTCCGCTCCGTGGCCACCTTTGCTGAGGGAGAAGTTGGGGAAGTGCTGGCCCTGGTGGGCAGCTCCGGCTGGGTGGAGATCGTGCAAAACCGAGGCAATGCCAGCCGGGCGCTGGATTTTAAGGTGGGAGATGAGGTGCGCGTGCAGTGGATCCTCACCCCCAGCCCCTCTCCCGAAAAGAGGGGGATCCTAGGCAGGTTGGCTTTCCACCGTCACGGCTTCCATCGGAGTAGTGGGGTTTGAGGCGCCCACTTGGACTTTGATCACCCGCGCTGCGTCGGCTTTGGGCAGAGTGAGGGTGAGGATGCCGTCGCGATAGGTGGCCGAGACTTTCTCCGGCTGGATGCGGCGGGCCAGCTTGAGGATGCGTTGAAAAGGTTGGGGCTCCACTTCTTGGTAGCGCAATTCAGCACCTTCAGGGCCGTGAACCTGGATCTCGCCGCTGATGGAGAGCTGTTGAGCCGTGGCCTCGATGTGGAAGCGTTCCCGATTGGCACCGGGCACCCACAACTGGACGGTGTAGGCTTCGCCGCTCTCCCAAACCTGCAGAGGAGTGGGCAGGAAGGAGCGAGAGCGTCCCCGGTTGGGCTCCGCTTGCAGAGCTTGTACCTCGAAAAGCGGGCTGAAGTAAAGAGTTGCCATAGTGTCTCCTAGGGTAAATAGGCTAAGTCATCAATGGAGTTGAGGGAAGCGAAGAGATCTCGGCAAAGAAGGCTTGGCCTGCACTTGGGATTTGAATTCACAAAATCCTGCTCTGATCATCCAAGAAAGCCATCCCAGCGAGGGAGGGCAAACCGATCTGCGATAGGCAGGATCCCCTCACCTCATGGGGAAGAGGGATGAAAACAAACAGGGCAATCCAATGGTTCACTCGAAACATTTTGCTCAAAACAGAATGGGGTAGATGTGAGTGAAAAAAGAAGACCGTTATGGATCCCACTCCCATCCCCATCCGATTTCAAGTGAACGGCCAACCCTATGGGCAGGTGGTTCCGCCGGGGATCACTCTGCTGAGCTTGTTGCGGGAGCTGGGCTGGGTGGGGGTACGCCGTGCCTGCGACTCGGGGGATTGCGGGGCTTGCACGGTGCTGTTGGAGGGGGATCCCGTCCACAGTTGCCTGTACCCGGCGGCGCGCTTGCAGGGCCAAGCCATCACCACCATCGAGGGGTTGGCCAGAGGCGGGGAATGGGATCCGATCGCGTCAGCGGGACGGAGTCCTTTGTCGCTACGCGACGCTAACGCGAACGCGTAAGCGGGACGGAGTCCTTGCATTTCACCAAATTTTCGGGCTGGAGGCCCGCACCATAGCCGCAGGCTTGGTGTCGGGAGGAAAGCCCTCCTCTATATAGGTTTGCCGGCCAAAAGTCTGGATGAACTACAATAAGCCCATGAGCCAGACTATCTCTGTACGTTGCAAGCTGATAGTCCCACAAGAGTTGCGTCAAGAGATTGACCGCACTTTGCAGGGCTTTGCGAATGCTTGCAACCAGATTCTCGACACCGCCAAACAAAAGAACTGCTGGAACACCGCCAAGCTGCACCACTTGGTCTATCGGCCGGTAAGGGCAGCAACGGGGCTGAAAGCCAACCACGTCTGTCAGGCGCTCCGTCGGGTGATTAGCAATGCCAAGGCGGTGAAGCAAGTCCACAAGTTCCGCCCCACCAGTCTGACTTTGGACGCTCGTACTTTTAAGTACCGAGAGTCCGACCAAGCTGTGGGCGTGACCCTGATGGGCGGACGGGTTTGGCTCAAGCTCAAGATTGGCGGTTATCAAATCGCTTTGCTGCGGGGGCAAACGCCCACCAGCGCAACCCTGTCCAAGACCAGGCAAGGGGACTACTACATCAACATTGCTGTTGAGCTGGATACTCCCCCGACTGGCAAAACTCCAAAGGTAATCGGAGTTGACTTGGGCAGGCGGGATATCGCCACCGCTAGCAATGGACGCTCTTGGAGTGGAGAACACATCCAGGCCGTCCGTGACCGGTTCAGCCGTGTACGCGCCAAGGTTCAATCCAAACGCACTCGCAGCTCTAGGAGGCTGCTGAGAAGGCTCTCTGGGAGAGAACGGCGCTACCAGACATGGCTGAACCATAACATCAGCAAAACCTTGGTCAGGGATGCCCAGGCTATTGGTGCGGCACTGGCTTTTGAAGACTTGACAGGCATCAGAGATTGTCTGAATCAGAAGTCTCGGAGTAAGGCTGAGCGGCGCAGGACTAACAACTGGGCGTTCTACCAGCTCAGGATGTTTGTAGCCTACAAGGCTGCCATTGCTGGAGTGCCTGTGGTGCTGGTGCCGCCTGCCTACACCAGCCAAACCTGCCACCGGTGCCTGCACATCCACCCTGAGCGGGGTAAGTCCTACCGAAGCGGCAAGTCGTTCAAGTGTGGACATTGTGGCTGGGAAGGGGACGCCGACCATAATGCTGCTCGGGTGATCTCTCTTCTTGGGGCGACTGTAAACTCGCCTGAAATTCCGAAACTTAGCTGTCCTCTGGGCCAGCTAGGGATTGGGATAAAGCCCGCACCCTGCGCATAGCGCGGGTGTCGGGTAGTTTACAAAAGCTTGAATCGAGATGTTTTGTGAGTTTGCAAATGGCTACATAGGTAGTTGTGGGCTACGTGGGGATTATGAAAAAAATTAAGACTTTTGGCACAGCGGCAATTTTCGCCAGTAGCCCGGCTAGGATGGCTTCCAAGTATACCCGGCGGGATCCCATGTATGTATATTGCCCGGAGGAATTTCTGGGAAGCAAAACCCAGTGCAACCTAGAAGCATTGATAGAACGGCTGGAAGAGGGGGGTTGCACCCTTTTGAGCCAGTTGTTTGACGTTCGTTACCCTTACTGGAAGCGTAATCTCCGCAACAACATTCGCTTGGTGGGGGAGCTGCGCTATGTAGGCGAGGTACCCGTTCTGGTTTTGTTTGGCCTCTGGCCGAGAGGCAGTCACGAATACCGGGAGTTCTTAGACCGACGGCGAGATCCGGATTATCAAGAACGGGTGCGGAGCTGGGTGCCCGATGACCGTTTGCAGGCGTGGCTGGCGCAGCGGCACGAACCAGGGGATCCGCCAAACTATCTCCCCCCTCTGCCCGACGAGCTGTATGAATGGACACAGTTCTTGAATGCTCCCAATCCGCAGGAGCGGCTGGTGTTGGAAAGTGGGGAATGGGTTCGGCAAGTACGGGCCCTTTCTCCAGAGCAGCGGCGCCAGGCTTACCAAGCAGTATCCCGCTTGGTAATTGAAGGCAGGCTCTACCAGCAGCTCCCGCCGTTTTATCTGGAGGCAGAGGTCAAATGCTGGCAGGAGGAATCCCTGTATCTGGCTGTCAGCTTGGTGCAAGTCTGGGAGCAGCCGGGGAGATTGTTTCCATTTCTCATTGGAGTTTACGACCACGCCCCAGAGCAAAAGGAACGGTTTGAGCTGGGATGCCAAACCTGCCTCTTTGGGATGAAAGCCAAGCAGCCAGACATTCTCCAGCACCCGCAACCTTTGGAGGTGTGGAAGCGGTACGCCCGTCGCGCCTACCCCGACTACATGGTGGCGGATGAGACCACTTGGTTGGAAATGCAGGAGATCACAGAGGGAAATTTGGCTTTGTCCATGGAGGAAGAAGAAATCCTGCAGAGCACATCCATGCCCCTACTGATCAACGGAAGGGCCGGGAGTGGCAAATCTCTGATGTTGTACTACCGCTTTGCCGACTATTGCAGCCACTACCTCAAAACTTCAAAACAGAGACCTCTTGAGTACCGCCCTCTCTTTTTGACCTACAGCCCAAGCTTGGTGCAGCAAGCCCGCGACAGGGTAAGTTCAATTTTGTGCATCAGCCACCGCTATCGGGAGAAGGGGTGCAGCTTCTCCACGGAGGAAATTCAGCAATGTCAAACTTTTTTTAGCACTTTTCAGGATTACCTGCTGAACTGCCTTCCTGCCGAGCGGCAAGAACGCTACCAACCGGATCGGTATGTCAATTTTTATCGATTTCAGAGCTGGTATTGTGGTCGCCGCGATGTAGAGCTGGCTTGGCACACCATTCGCACACTGATCAAAGGCTATGAGGTCAGTGACTATTTGGATCCCGATAGCTACCGAGAATTGCCTGAGGCCGACCGCAGTGTGGATGAAGAAGCCTTCGAGCGGATTTACGAAGAGATTTGGCCGGGTTACCGGGATCGAACCACCCATGAGGGCTACTGGGATGACCAAGATTTGGCCAGAGATGTGCTGCAGAATGGCACTCTTAATCCTATTCATCCAGTCATTTTTTGCGATGAGGTTCAGGACTTTACCCAACTTGAGCTGAATATCATTTTTTGCTTATCTCCTTGGGGAAAATACAAGTTGGATTGGGCTATTGATCGCCTGCCCTATGCCTTTGCCGGGGATCCCTTGCAAACCATTAACCCAACGGGATTTCGTTGGGCTGCTCTGAAAAAATATCTCTACGAGCATATCCGCGCCTACTTGTTGCCGAGCCATCCCTTTGAGATTGCAGGCCCGCAGGAGCTGAGAAACAACTATCGCAGCAATCCACAAGTTACTCGTTTTAGCAATGTAGTCAACCTGTGGCGGCGAGTTCTCAGCAAGAGTCGAGAAATCTATCCCCAACAGCCCTGGCGTCCCCATGAGCAGGGCATGCCGGTTCAAAGGTTTGTGCTGGATGGTCAGGAAAGAAACTTAATCGAAGATGAGCTTAGAAAAATGCTTAGTGATCTCACAGGAACAGTCTGTATCTTACCCTGTCCTGTGGGAGAGGAGCTGAACTACGTGCGTCAGGATCCCGAACTCCAGAAGATCTTTGCCGAGGAATTGAAGCAGAATCTTAAACCACCGCTCCTGCAAACTGCTACGTCTGTTAAGGGAATGGAGTTCAAAAAAGTTATCCTCTACAAGTTTGGAAACGCCTATCGACAAAACTTTAACCGGCAGCTTAATTATTACGCCCGAGGAGCTGGGGAGGCGATATCCCTGCAACTCCATTATTTTCTCAACCAATTGTATGTCGGCATTACCCGCCCCATCGAGGCCCTGGCCATTGTGGACACCTCTGCCGGTTGGCGGGAGTTCTGGGATCCAAGCTTAGAATCCAACTCTTGGCTCGATCATCCTTCTCTGCAACCGGATCGGTCGGAATGGGAGACCGACCCACCGGTATTGGGTTACCCTGTCAAAGGCATCAATATCCAGTACTGGACCAATACAAGCTTGGAAGATCTGCAGGAGGCAGCTCTTGAACTTCTCAGGCGCGGCATCGAGGAGGGCAACCCTAAACTTCTGGAGGATGTTCAAACTCTGGCGCGGAAGGCAGGCAACCCACCTCTAGAACAGGAATGTCAGGCCTGGATCCTCAAGCTCCAGAAGAACTACGTTTCCGCAGGGCAAAAGTTCCTGAGCCTGGAGCAGTCTGCTTTGCCCAACAAAAATCTTAAACGAGAAGCCTGGGAGTGCTTTTGGAGAGGGAAGGCCTGGTTGGAGCTGCAGCGTAACGCCGCCTACTTTGCTGGATGTCCTGGGATCCCAGACTACAGCCCCTTGGTGGACTTGATGGTGGCGACCCAAAGAACCTCTGTCAAGTCTATGGAGCGCTTCCGACAGGTGGTGCGGGTGCGAGATTGGCTGAGCGTTGAAGTCAGCCCCAAAGATAGGGACTTCGTCCCGCTTACACGAACGGATTCCACCTGGAAAGAGTGTGTACAGCAATTTTTGGCAGAGCTTGAGCAAGTTCTCAACAACTTGGGAACTTTCTGCCCCCAGGAAGAGGCCCGCAGCTGGTTTTTGCAAGAGACCCTTGAGGCTTTGAAGGGACGTCTGGCCTTTCTCGGCCAGCGGCAGCCGTTCGCGAATCAGTACTACAAGATTTGGGGTATCTGTCACTTCTATCGGCAGGAATTTGAGCGGGCGGTAGAGGTTTGGGATCAGGGGGGCCAAACGGAGCATTCCCCCTACTACCGGGCCAAGATCCACCTGGAACCCCTTCCCGGCAAGGTGAGGTGGCTATCCAAAGACCGCCAAGACTCGGTGGTGCTGGACCGATGGCAAGAGGCAGGACGTCCCCTCACAGGCGAGTGGGCAGAGTACATCGGCGACGTCGTCACCAGTCTGGAGCGCTTGAAAGACTGGCCGCTGATGCTGCGAGTTCTGATCCAGTGCCGAGAGTGGGAGAGGCTCTGGAAAACGGTGCAGGCCCATCCTCAGGCGTGGCAGCGGGGACATGACTACGAGCTGGTGGCTGCCATGGCCCGGGATATCCGGACCAACTGGGAAGAGCTGAGGCGACAATTGCCCGGCCTGCGAGATTTCCTGCAGGAAGTGGTTACCAGCACACAGATGGAGCGGGCCTGGTGGCTACAGCCCCTGGAGGTGGGCTTGGCTTGTGAGCGATTGGGCCACTACCGAGATACGCTCAGGTTTTACGAGCGCTTTACCGAAAGCAGAACCGGCAGACTGACCTGGCAGCAACGCTCTCAAATTCGGCAGCGCTGGCTGGTGACCCACCAAAGGTATCAAGAGGTTCTCCAAGCGGAGGGGCGCCCAACAGATCGTTTGGCGGAGGAGTTTCGACAGGCTCAAGAGCGCTGGGGGGAGCAGCTGCCCCAGGCAGAACCTGAGCTGGACGAACGGGATCCCTGGGCGCTTGACTTTGTGGAGCACCCCAGCCCGATCCAAAGTTGGCTGCTGCAGCAGGCCCAAACCGACACCCAGAGCCGACTCAGAGCGGAAATCGCCCAGGCGCTGGAGGATCTGGACGAACGACACTTGCAGCAGGTGCACAGCTTGATCCAGCGCTTTTCGCGCGCCGACCCATCCACCTAGGCTGGCTCCGAACGCAGGCCGGGAGGCCTATTGCAGGATTTGGCGCAGGCGCTCCAAGGCCCGTCGGTTCTCTTCAGGGGTGCCCACCGTCAGACGCAGCCCCCCACCCGTGTAGCGCACACCAGTCCCCAGCTCCTGCCAGGCCCGCTGCAGCTTTTGGGGATCCCAGCCGGCCACCCGGAAGTAGAGGAAGTTGGCTTGGCTGGGCCACACCCGCACCCCTGGCAGCTCCTGCAGAGCTTGATAAAGGGCTTCCCGCTCCTGACAAATTAGCGTCACGTCGGCCAAAAGCTCCTCGGCATGCTCCAAAGCCATCTGAACCGCCCACTGAGAAAGGGCCGTGAGGTTGTAGGGCAGGCGGATCCCATCCAACACTTGCACAAGCTGCGGATGACCTACGGCATAACCCACCCGATAGGCCGCCAGACGAAAAGCTTTGGAGAAGGTGCGCAAGATTACCCAGTTGGGATGCTCCGCCAATTTGGGCAGGGCTGTGTGCCGGCTGAACTCAAAATAGGCCTCATCCAAAATCACCAGAATCTCTTCGGGCAGCCCTTCCACCCACTCCCACTCTGCAGCCGTCAGGCCATTCCCCGTCGGCGAGTTGGGATCCACCAGGCACACCACCCGAATCGGATGCTCCCTCAAAGCCTGTTGACATCGCTCTAGATCCAGAGCAAACGTCTCGGGATCGCGGGGAACCCGCACCACTGGGATCCCCAGGCTCTGGGCCAGGATGGCGTACATGGAGAAGGTGGGCTCTGCCACCAAAATGCCGCCCCGCCCGCCCAGACAGGTGGCAATCAGCAGGGAGCGGATCAGCTCATCCGACCCATTGCCCAGGCTGATCTGCTCTGGCTCCGCTCCGGCATAGGCGGCGATGGCCTGCTTCAGGCCCCGGTGGTGGGCATCGGGATAGCGGTTGCTGGGGATCCCTTTCTCCCAGAGGAGGGAGAGCTTCTGCTTGAAGCCCACCGGCCAATCGAGGGGGAACTCATTGGCATCCAGCTTGTCGGCAGCCGGGGCAGGCACGGCGTCGTAGGGCTTGAGGTGAAGCAAATCGGGGCGCAGATACTGCAAGGCACACATCTTCCTGACGGGGCGAAACACCTATCATAACAGGGTCAACCCGACCCCCTATTCTTTGGTCAGGGATCCCTGCTGACGTAGCGCCTCAAAAAGGGCAATCGCTACGGCATTGCTGAGGTTCAGGCTGCGCACCGGCCCCCGCAGTGGGATGCGCACGCTGGGATAGGTTTCCAAAAACATGGGATCCAACCCCCGGCTTTCGCTACCGAACACCAACCAGTCTCCCGGCTGATAGGTTACTTCCGTATAAAGGGCTTTGCCGCGCACGCTAAAACACCAGAACCGGGCCTCAGGGTGGGCCTGCACCAGAGCAGACCAAGAGGGGTAGCGATACAGTTGGACGTGCTGCCAGTAGTCCAGCCCCGCCCGCTTTAGGTAGCGATCCGAAAGGCGAAACCCCAGAGGATCCACCAGATGGAGAGGGGTATCGGTGGCTGCACAGGTGCGGGCGATATTCCCCGTGTTGGCCGGGATCTCTGGGGCAACCAAAACAACGTGGAAGGGCATAGTCCTATCCTACTTGCCCCCAAATCCGCGGTTGCCGCCCCCTTTTTTACCCCCACCTTTGCCCGGCTTGCGGCTGGGCTGTTGCCGAGAGGGAGAGGCCGTTGAACGTCCGCGCCAACTGGGATCCCCGCCGGGAAGAGAGGTACGCCCACCCCCCCAACCCATACCGGGAAAACCGCCACCCATGCCCATGTTGCGCATCATGTCGCGCATGCGTTGAAAGTCACTGACCAGTCGGCTGACATCCTCCAGCTTGTGGCCAGATCCGCGGGCCACCCGTCGTTTGCGGCTGACGCTGCGGGCCAACAGATCCGGGTTGCGCCGCTCTTCGGGGGTCATGGAGTTGATCATGGCTTCGGCGCGGGCCAGTTGGTCTTGTCCCTTTTGCAGTTGTTCCTCGCTGATTTTGCCCATCCCTGGCATCAGTCTCAGCAGCCCTGCCAAGGATCCCATGCGTTTAATTAGGCGCATCTGCTTGAGGAAATCGGTGAAATCAAACTGGGCAGTCATCATCTTCTCCGCCATGCTGGCGGCATCTCCCAGGTCGATTTCCTCTTGAGCTTTTTCCACCAGGCTGAGGATATCCCCCATCCCCAGAATGCGGGAGGCCATGCGATCTGGGTAAAAGGGATCCAGCGCTTCCACTTTTTCGCCGACGCCGATGAACTTGATGGGCTGACCGGATACTTGGCGAATGGAAAGGGCGGCCCCACCGCGGGTGTCCCCATCCAGCTTGGTGAGAATGGCCCCAGTGATGCCCAAGCGCTCGTGGAAGGCTCGGGTAAGGCTGGCTGCCTCTTGGCCGATCATGGCATCCACCACCAGCAGGATCTCGTGGGGCTGCACCGCCGCCTTGATCCGCTCCAGCTCCGCCATCATCTCCAGGTCAATCTGCAAACGACCGGCAGTGTCCAAAATCACGTAGTCGTAGCCCTGCTGCCGGGCCGTCTCCACCCCCTGCCGGGCAATCTCGACGGGATCTGCTTTGCCCAGGTCGAAAACGGGGATCTGAATTTGCTGGCCCAGCGTCTTGAGCTGGTCGATGGCCGCCGGACGGTAGATGTCTCCGGCCACCATGAGAGACTTCTTGCCCTGCTTGCGCAAATACAGAGCCAACTTGGCGCAGGTGGTGGTTTTCCCGGATCCCTGCAAACCGGCCATGAGGACAATGGTGGGAGGCTGCTCCGCTTGGGCAATGGGCACGTTGGCTTCCCCCATCACTTTCACCAGCTCGTCGTGGACGATCTTGATGAACTGCTGATCCGGCGTCACCCCCAGGATGACCTCGGATCCCAGGGCAGCTTCCCGCACATCCTCGATGAACTGCTTCACCACCTGCAAGTTGACATCCGCATCCAGCAGGGCTCGCCGCACCTCCCGCAGAGCTTCTTGAATGTTGGTTTCGGTGATCTTGTCCTGGCCGCGCAGCTTTCTCCAGGCCAATTCCAACTTCTCGGAGAGGGCATCAAACATGGGTGCTGTCTATCCTGTCAGGCGCTTTGGGGGCATTTCCTACCATAGTCGAATCGGGGCGACTCCATCTTGGGGATCCCAACCAAGGTGGCTATCCCGGCCCAGAAAAACTGGCGACTTCACAAAAGTTTAAGCAACAATAGAGGGCGTTGCATGCAGATCTTCCATGGTCAGCGTCGCTTCCCTTCCCTACAGCACCACCGACTGGCAATTGGGCTATCGCTCCCTATCCCAGGAGTACGACTATTGGATTACGGAGATCGAAGGACGGATCCCGGCAGGGTTGCGGGGAACCCTGTTTCGCAACGGCCCGGGCAAGCTGGAGGCGGGATCCCAGCGCTACGGACACCCGTTCGATGGCGACGGCATGGTCTGCGCCATCACCTTTGTGGGGGGGAAAGTTCATTTTCGCAACCGGTTTGTGCGCACCCGCGAGTTTGAAGCAGAGGAAAAAGCCGGTCGGGTGCTTTACCGAGGGGTGTTTGGCACCCAAAAGCCGGGCGGCTGGTGGAGCAACTTTCTCGACTTGCGGTTTAAAAATCCCGCCAACACCAATGTCATCTACCAGGGAGACAAGCTGCTGGCCCTGTGGGAGGCCAGTGCCCCTTACCGGCTGAACCCGGCCACCTTGGCCACCGAGGGGATCGAAACGTTTGCAGGAGGGATCTCGGCCAGCCAGCCTTTCACTGCCCATCCCCGGCGGGATCCCCACACGGGAGATCTCATCGCCTTTGGGGTGCGGGCTGCCCAGAACTCCACGTTGCTGTTTTATCGTCTGGACTCGCGCGGGCGCTTGGTGGAAAAGCGGGATTACCGCCTGCCCGGTTTTGCCTTCCTGCACGATTTTGTCTGGACACCCCGCTACCGCATCTTTTTCCAAAATCCCTTGGCTTTCAACCCCCTGCCGTTTGTGTTGGGCTGGCAACCGGCGGGCACCTGTTTGACCTTGAAACCGGGGGAGCCGACCCGCATCTGGCTCTTTCCCCAGGGCGACGAGCCGCTGCAACTGGAAACGGAGCCGGGGTTTGTTTTCCATTTTGTCAACGGCTACGAAGTCGGGGATCGGGTTGTGGTGGATGCCGTCCTCTATGAGAACTACCCTGCCCTGGAGCCGGATGCCGATTACCTGCAGATTGACTTTGCCCAGATTCCGGCGGGCAAGCTGTGGCGGTTCTATCTGGATCCCAAGGGGGGCAGCGTGAAGCGGGAACTGCTGCTGGATCGCTCGGTGGAGTTTCCGGCCATCCACCCGGCTCGAATGGGGGGATCCCACCGCTACATCTACATCGGGGCCACCCATGCTCCTGGCCCCAATGCTCCTCTGCAAGCCATCCTCAAGCTGGATACCGCCACAGGCCGCACACAGCAGTACAGCTTTGCCCCCCGCGGCTTTGTGGGAGAACCGGTGTTCATCCCCGATCCAGAAGGTCAGGGCGAAGAGGCAGGGTGGATCGTGACGGTGGTTTTTGATGCGGCCAGCCAGCGCTCTCAAGTGGTGATCCTAGAAGCAGCCGATCTGACAGCCGGCCCCGTCGCGCGTATCCCATTACGGCACCACATTCCCTATGGCCTACACGGCAGTTTTACTCCCCAGGTGTGGGTAACGCCTGCCTAAGCGATGAGCTTCAAGATGGCTGAATGGATCCCCTTGGCTGAGGGAATGCAATCCAGCCCTTAGAGAGCCCTGGGGATCGGCCAGTTGGATCCCGGCTGTGCAAAAACACCTCTATTGGCTCCAGTCAGCGTTGCTGGAAAAAACTACAGATACTCAAGATCAATATCAATGGCCCTGTCTGGGGAATAGACATCCTGCAGCCTGAGAACCATTCCCTTGGAACAGTTGCTAGTATTGGCTACACGTCGGCTACAGTGTTGACAACTGCTGGCTCCCCAGTTCCCGACGAGGGCACCTGCTGGGAGTTTGTCAATGGAAGCAGGATGGAAAGACGCTGTTGGGCGTTGTTAGGCTAGTGAATGGTGTGTTGAGCAGGTCTTGGGTCAAGAGCAAAGTTATGGCCTGTTTTTGCAACGGTAAATGCCTGCCGCCGAGCATTCTGAATTGACAGCAACGGAACCGTCACAATGTCCTCCGATCTGAGACCTCCCTTTCGACCGGTACGGCCCCCCAGACCCAGCTCAACGGGTGAGGCCAAGGGATCCCTGTCGTCGGCAAAAGCTCAGGATCCTGGTGCTGCTCGCGACAGCGGGACGGAGTCCTTGCAGCCCGTTGTCAGCACCACCGCTACCTTGGGGGAAAAGAAAGCGGCAGAAAGAGAGCGAGTCTGTCTGGAACCCATCCCGCCGCCTGGGGAGAAGATGCAATACCGAGCCATCGGCCTCATCGAAGGGCAATACATCCCCTCCCCAGAGCACTTTACCCGCGGGATTTTGCGCACCTCGGATGGCTTGGATCTCAATGCCGTATTGCTGGGCCGGGTGATGAGCCTGGTACGGAAGCACCTGAAGCCGGAACGCAACTACCTGTGGGTGGTTTATCCTCGCACCCGCGACAAAACCGAAGATCTGCACGTGCAGTTGCTGGGGGTGTGGGCCCCAGAAGAGATGGGGCAGGCTCTTCCCGAGGGATCCCGTCCAACAGTGGTGCCGGATTGGTTTTCCATCCGGGGCGAGGTCGTTTTTCAATCGCAGGAGAAAGGGTTCATCATTGTCAAGATCCGTCAATCGGGCAAAAAAGCTTCTGCCAACTCCCCCGCTCAGCGAGTCCAGAAGGATGGAACTGCAGCCTCCAAGCCCCAAGCCTTTAAATTGCGCCTGATCGGATCCCTGCCGGGCAAAGGGGTAGGCAATTTCTGGGATCTGCAGGTGCGCCGCCGTGGATCCCTGCTCTATGTGGAGGCGGGCACCCCCATCGGCCCAGTACTCAAAACGCCGCCGCGCCCACGCCTGAAGCGTTCCCCCCCCCAACCCAAAGCCAGGAAGAGTTCCACCCCCTCGACACGTGGGGAAGCGTCTATTCAAGAGCCGTTTTATCCTCTGCGAGATCCCACAAAAGTACCCAAGCCGGTTAAGAGAAAACGCCCATAAACTAGAGTGATTGAGCCTGCTTCGATGGAGCTTTTCATGTTGACCTTCTTGTTGTGAACGACTCTTTTACCCTGGTTGTGCCGTGGCAGAATCAACTCCTCCCAACAAACCTCCCAACAAAGATGAATTCATTTCGCCTCGCTATCCCTACTGGGGCGAAGTGAGGCCGCAGAACCTAGTTTTTGATGCCAACCTGCAGGAATTTAGCAATAAAGTGTCCTTGATTTGTAGCTTGGAAACCGGGGGCAAAATTACCCCGGAAGAAGCCTACCGGCAAATCAAAGAGCTGTGGAAACAACTCAAGCAGACCAAAAAAGCCATCTTGGACGATCCCCAGTGGAAGGAGTCTCCCCCCGACTTGCCGGAAGAGTAGCCGGCTGGATCCTGGCTAACCGCAAACGGTGTACACTGGGCGCGGATGCCGGGCTTGGTCAGGGAACATGAGGACTTTTCCTTCTCCGGAGGCGCTGCGTCGGCTGCCAGCGGGGGCTGCCGATGGGGCCATCATTCTGGGCACGTTGGTTCTCCTGGCCTTGGTGGCGCAGGTGGGGGTAGGGGCTTTTGAGCGGTTTCAGCCCCCGGCGGTGGTGCCCCGGATCGACTTGGATCCGCGCAACCTGCCCTACTATGCGGCCCGCTCCACCTTGCGCATGTTCATTGCCTTGGCCTTTTCCACCCTTTTTACCTTGATCTATGGCTACATTGCTGCCAAAAGTCGCTGGGCCGAGCGCATTTTGATCCCTCTGTTGGATGTCTTGCAATCGGTGCCGGTGTTGGGATTTCTCTCCATTACGGTTACCGGTTTCATTGCTCTGTTTCCTGGCAGCTTGCTGGGGCTGGAGGCGGCTTCTATCTTTGCCATCTTCACCAGCCAAGTCTGGAACATGACCTTTTCCTTCTACCAATCCCTGCGCACGCTGCCTCAAGAGTTGGTGGAAGCGGCTACCTTGTATCGCCTGTCGGGGTGGCAGCGCTTTACCCAGTTGGAAGTGCCGGCGGCAATGGTGGGCCTCATCTGGAACGCCATGATGAGCTTTGGCGGAGGGTGGTTCTTTGTGGCAGCCAGCGAAGCCATCAGCGTGCTCAACCAGGAATACACGCTGCCGGGCCTGGGATCCTATGTGGAAGCGGCCGTCCAGGCGGAGGATCTGCCCAAGCTGGGCTGGGCGCTCCTGACCATGGCCGGGGTGATCCTGCTGGTGGATCAGCTCTTCTGGCGACCTTTGGTGGCTTGGTCGGATAAGTTTCGCCTGGAACAGAGCAGCGGGGCTGCTGCCCCCGAATCCTGGCTGTACGATCTGCTGACCACGGCGCGGATCCCGCGGCTGATCGGCAGTTGGCTTTCCCCCTTGGCAGAGTTGGTGGATCGGCTGTTGTCCCACTTAACTCGCCCCCGTTGGGTGGATCCCCTCAGTCCTGAGGTCGAGCGACGCCGCGAGCGGCTGCTGACTCAGCTTTCCTGGATAGCTATTGGCGGCATTGGGATTTGGATTGTTTATTTTGTGGCTACCACTGTGGGCTTTGGAGAGGTGATGCTGACCTTCGGGCTAGGGATCCTCACCCTGCTGCGGGTTAGCGTGTTGCTGGTGTTCGCCACGGTGATCTGGACTCCCATTGGGGTGGCCATTGGCTTTAATCCAAAACTGGCGAAACTGCTGCAGCCGGTGGTGCAATTCCTGGCAGCTTTCCCGGCCAATTTCCTTTTTCCCTTTGCCACGTTGTTTTTTATCCGCGCCCAGATCAGCATTGAGTGGGGCAGCATTTTGCTCATGTCGTTGGGGGCACAGTGGTACATCCTTTTCAACTCCATTGCCGGCGCCCAGAGCATCCCCACGGACTTGCGAGAAATGGCTGTGGATGTGGGCTTACGAGGATGGCAGCGCTGGCGAAAGCTGATCATTCCAGGGATCTTTTCCGCCTGGGTCACCGGGGGAGTCACGGCCAGCGGCGGCGCTTGGAACGCCAGCATTGTCTCGGAGATTGTGGCCTGGGGATCCACCACCCTGACGGCTACGGGGTTGGGCACCTACATTGCTGAGGCAACGGCGGTGGGAGACTGGCCCCGCATTACCTTGGGCATTGGCATGATGAGCTTGTTTGTGGTGGGCCTTAACCGTCTGTTCTGGCGACGGCTGTATCAGTTGGCGGAAGAAAAGTATCACCTTTAGTCTTTTCAATTTCTGAGGCAATATGAGCTCTGCAGCTTCCCCCGTTTTGATCGAGGTCGAGAAAGTCTACAAGCGCTTTCCTTTGCCAGAGGGCAAGGGGGAGTTTACCGTTTTAAGCCAGATTGACCTGCAGGTGCGGGCTGGGGAAGTCTTGGCTCTGCTGGGCCGTAGCGGCAGCGGCAAAAGCACCCTTCTGCGCATCATGGCGGGCCTGATCCCCCCCAGTCAAGGGCGGGTGCTGAGCAACGGCCAGCCTCTACGTGGGCCTAACCCCGATGTGGCGATGGTGTTTCAGAGCTTTGCTCTCCTACCCTGGCTGACCGTGCAAGAAAATGTGGAGCTGGGGCTGCAAGCCCGAGGGATCCCCCGCGAGATCCGCCGGCAAAAGGCCCTGAAGGCCATTGACTTGGTGGGCTTGGATGGGTTTGAGAACGCTTACCCCAAGGAGCTTTCGGGGGGGATGAAGCAGCGGGTGGGCTTTGCCCGCGCCTTTGTCCTAGAGCCCAAGGTGCTGTTTATGGATGAGCCTTTTAGCGCTTTGGACGTGCTGACGGCGGAAAACCTGCGGGGGGAAATTGATGAGCTGTGGAATGCGCAAGCCTTCCCTTCCCAAAGCATCCTCATCGTTACCCACAACATCGAAGAGGCGGTGTTTTTAGCGGATCGGGTGGTGATTCTGGGATCCAACCCAGGGCGGATCCGGGGGGAGGTGAGAATTGACCTGCCGCGGCCCCACGAGCGCACGGATCCCCGCTTTAAGTCCTTGGTGGACTACATCTACGAGATCATGACCAACCCCGAAATTGCTGTTACCGGAGAGGTGGCTCTGCCTGCGCTGGCTGGTGATAAGGCCACTTCCCCCTATGCCTTGCCTCTGCCCCATGCGCGGGTGGGCGGGATCAGCGGTCTGCTGGAGTTGATCGTGGAGTGGCCGCAAGGGCGGGCGGAGATTGCCGATTTGGCCGAGCGGCTGCAACTGGCCGTGGACGATCTGCTGCCGATTTTGGATGCGGCGGTGCTGTTGGGCTTTGCCGAGGTGGCCAGCGGGGTGGTGCAACTGACCGAAATTGGCCAGGACTTTGCCAACACCACCATCCTGCGCAGCAAGGATCTCTTCCGACAACAGCTATTGGCACGGGTGCCCGTGTTCCGCAGCATCTTGCAGACCCTGGAAGAAAAAGGCAGCCGCTCCATGCGGGCGGATTTCTTTTTGGATCTCTGGGATGAACATTTCCCCCACGCTGAAGCCGAACGGCAGTTTGCCACCGCCATTGACTGGGGACGCTATGCGGAGCTATTTGAGTATGACGCCTCGGAAGAACGGCTCTACCTGCCGGAGCCAAGCGAGAGCTCCACTCCTCGAGAGCCTGTTGGTCTTGACTCTCGTTCCGAGTGAGGCTCATCTTGCTCTGCCTTTCTCAAAGTTGCATCGTAAGGCAGAGGTATTATGCCAATTCCAGGAAGTCCCAAAATCTACCACATTACTCATGTGTGCAACTTGCAAGGGATTGTAACCACTGGTGGGCTACTCTCTGACGCGGCAATACTTCAACAAGGGGGGCCGACGCAAGCCATTGGCATGTCCAAAATCAAGCGACGTCGAATCGAGGAGCTGGAAGTTTCATGCCACCCCGGCACAAAAGTCGGCGACTATGTTCCTCTTTATTTTTGCCCCCGCTCGATCATGCTTTATGTCATCCACTGCGCAAACCATCCCGAATTGACCTATCGCAGTGGCCAGACTCGGATCGTGCATCTCGAGGCAGATCTGCATCGGGTCATCGCTTGGGCTGATCACAATCAAGTTCGGTGGGCTTTCTCCCTCTCCAACGCGGGTGCACGCTACGCCGAGTTCCGCTCACAACCCGACTGTCTTGGCGAGCTGGACTGGAATGCCATCGCTGCCAGGGATTTCCGCGACCCAGATATCAAAGAGCGCAAACAAGCAGAATTTCTTGTCCACCGCTATTTCCCCCTTGATCTCGTTGAAAGGATCGGGGTGTGCCAGGCCAGCGTAAAAGACAGAGTCAACCGAGCATTGACGGGGAGTAAGTATAACCCTGCAGTTGAAGTCCATGTCGATTGGTATTTTTAGCGGAGGGAGGCCATGGCCCTTGAGTACTGTATCGGAGATATCTTGGAAGCGGATGCGGAGGCGCTGGTCAATTCCGTTAACTGCGTTGGCGCCATGGGCCGTGGCATTGCCCTGCAGTTTAAGAAGGCCTGGCCTGAGAACTTCAAGGCCTACGCGGCAGCTTGCCGACGGGGGGAAGTTCAGCCCGGTAAACTATTGGTTTTCGAGACGGGAAAGCTGACTAATCCTCGCTATATCATCAATTTTCCCACCAAGCGCCACTGGCGGGGGAAGTCGAGGATCGAGGATATAGAAGCTGGGCTGAAGTCCCTTGCCGAGGAGATCAGGCATCTTGGTCTGCGCTCAGTCGCTTTGCCACCCCTAGGCTGCGGCCTCGGGGGTCTTCATTGGCCCGATGTGCGCTCCCGCATCGAGCAGGCGCTAGCAGAACTTCCCGACGTCCACATCCTTGTCTTTGAGCCCACCGGGCCTCAGCCTTTACCGAAGAGCATGCGCCGCGGCCAGATCCCTTCCTTGACGCCGGGAAGAGCGGTGCTGGTGGGCCTTATGGAGCGCTATGTAAACGGTCTACTTGTTCCGTTTGTCTCTTTGCTTGAGCTGCACAAGCTGATGTACTTCCTGCAGGAAGCCGGGGAGCCGCTTCGCCTGCGATTTACAAAGGGCGTTCATGGACCCTACGCCGAGAACTTGCGGCATGTTCTCAAAGAAATCGAGGGATATTACATCTCTGGGTACGGCTCGGGCGGTGATCGACCAGACAAGAAGCTGGAACTGGTGCCCGGTGCTGTCGAGGAAGCCCATAGATATCTCGCTGGACAGCCAGAGACGAGAGAACGCTTTGAGCGTGTCAGCGACCTCGTGGAGGGCTTTGAGTCGCCCTATGGTCTAGAATTGCTGGCTACTGTCCACTGGATCGTGACTCGTGGGCACCCTTCTACGACGGCAGAGTTGGTGGAAAGCTTCTACGCCTGGGGAGATAGAAAACAACAATTCAGTAGCAAACAGATCCTGCTTGCCGCTCGAGTTTTGGCAGAGAAGGGGTGGTTCAAGGCACTTCCAACAGAGCCGCTTGCGGCCAGCCGAAGCCAGTTCGAAACACGGCCCTAGCGCTCTGCACTACTTCCGGTCTGGAACCTGCGAACACGACTACCCCTTGCCTACAGCAAGTACCTACTCATAAATCCAGCTTTGGGCAACCGGTGTCCAGCTCACCAATTCCGACTCATCGAACCAAAGGGCGATCTCCCGCTGCGCGGTTTCAACTCCATCGGAGCCGTGAATGAGGTTGCGGCCAATGTCGATGCCAAAATCGCCGCGAATGGTGCCCGGTTCTGCCTCCAGGGGGTTGGTCTTGCCGATGAGCTTACGGGCGGCAGCAATCACCCCTTTGCCCTGCCAGACCATAGCCACCACCGGCCCCGAGGTAATGAACTTCACCAAACTGTGGAAGAAGGGGCGCTCCTTGTGTTCGGCGTAATGGGCTTCCGCCAGCTCTTGGCTCACTTGCACCAGCTTCAGGCCCACCAATTGGTAGCCCCGGCTCTCCAGGCGCTGGATGATGGTGCCCACCAGCCCCCGCTGCACGCCGTCTGGCTTGATGGCAATAAAGGTGCGCTCCATGGGATCTCCCCTCGTTTTACAGATCTTCACCGCTATCCTTGTACCGGATCGGGGATCCCGAGCGCAAGGGAGCAAAATTAGCGCTTTTTACGCGCCCACCACTGCCAAGGTCAGGAAGGCAGCCCCCACCACTGTAATCGCCCAGCCGGCCCAGCGAGTTAAGCCAGGGATCCGCAACCCCCAGCGTTCTGCTGCCCAAAGGGCCAGGAGAGCTACCCCATACTGGACGGTGCTCAACCCCAGTAGATATCCCACCCAAGGCATGGGTTGGGCGCCGATAATGGTTTCGGCGTAGGCATAGCCATGGAATAGCCCCGCCAGGGATCCCCCTATTAGCAAGAGCCAACTTGGGATCTGCCGCGGTTGCACCAGCAGCAAGCCGAAGAGAACCACGGAAGAGGCAATGGCCAGCTCCGTCAGTCCCAGGGGATCCCAGCCGGCCAGGTGGATCCCAGTGCCCACCAAACCTGCCAACACAAAGCCCAAAGGGATCCCATAGCGCCAGGGCTGCCCCGCCGCCACAAGACCGATGGCCACGACGAAGGCCAGGTGATCCAAGCCAATGACAGGGTGAGCCAGCCCGGAGAGAAATCCCTCCCAGGCCGTTGCAGGCAGTTTCCCTCCCAGGGCGTGGTGGGCAAAAGCCGGCGAAAAAAACCCCGTAACTGCCAGTGCACCCCCAGCAGCGGCAAAGCTGGGGATCCCTTCCTTCCGCCACCGCCCAAGCGGCGATGGGACTTGCTGCCACAGCCAAGACATGCTTTTGGACCTCCCTGAGTTCTCTCAATAGCTGCCCAGATCTCCCAGTCTAGGGGCGCTCTCTGTACCCTTGCAGATTTTCCGGCTCAAACTGGCGCAAAATCCGCGTGGCTTCGCGGAGGCGGGTTTCGTTCTCTTCTTCCACAATGAGCACGTACTTGCCCGCAGCGAGGCGGTTGCGGTAAGCCAAAGCATCGCCGGAGCCACCAGACAAGCCCACTCCGCCGCCGACGAAAAAGCTGCCCATGGCCCCGCCCATCGCGCCCAATAGGCCGCCGATCAGGTGGTTGCCTATAGGTCCCGCCCAGGCAAAGGTATCCAAACCACTCAAAACGCTGAACCCCACCCCGGCCAAAAAGCCAAAGGGCACCAACCAAATGGCCAGGCGCCGCATCTGACGGCGGGCCGCTTGGGCCGGGTCAATCAGCCCAAACTCGTCGGCACTCTTGTAGCCCCGCCCCAGCAGATGCAATCGCTCCAGGGAAAAGCCGGCTTGTTCCAGGGCGCTGTAGGCCGCCTCGGCGGCTATGCGATCCGGCAGTACCGCGATTAAATAGCTCATGGACCCGGGGATCCAATCCGTTCCACATCTTATTGTCTGCCAAGTTTGAGCGAGGATCCCTGTGACCCAGTCTGGCTCCACTAGCGCTCCATCTACTAGCCTCTACCAGCGCTTTTACGAAGTGGTGCGGCGGATCCCGCCGGGCCGAGTGGCCACCTATGGGCAGGTGGCGCGGGTTGCCGGTTACCCCGGCTATGCTCGCCAGGTGGGCTATGCTTTGTTTCGCCTGCAAGGCCAAAACACCGACATCCCTTGGCACCGGGTGATCAACGCCCAGGGCTGCATTTCCTACTCCCCTTTTCGCCTGGGCTACGACGACCTGCAGAAAGCGCTGCTGCAAGCCGAAGGGATCCACTTCGACGCCGAGGGCCAGGTGGACTTGCAACAATTTGGCTGGGATCCAGGGGAAGTTTAACCTAGGCTTGACCTAACCTTAAACAGGTCATAGCGAAACCCCAATCCCAGCCTTGGTAACGTGAACGCGGATGCGTCCTCTCTTGTGGATGGAGTGAAGGAATTGTCATGAAACCAGCTTGCCGTGCTCGAGGGTCTGCCCCTGCCAAGAGATGGCTCCCGGATTGGCTGAACCCTCTGGCCAGGTCCCTGTGGGTCGGGTTGTGGTGTTTGGTGCTGAGCCTGGCCAGCGCCTGCGGTAGCAGCAGCTCGGTTCCCCCAACCGGCGGAGGGGCTGGGTTTATCGCCTCGGATCCCAATGTGGCTCTCTCGACTCAGCCGCCCGCTTTTACCCTGCAAATCCTACATGCCAGCGACTTGGAAGCCTCGATCGCTGCCGTACAAGATGCGCCGCGCTTCTCGGCGGTGGTGAATGCTCTGCGCCCCCAATTCCCAAATACGGTGGTGCTCTCCAGTGGGGACAACTATATCCCCAGCCCCTTCTACAACGCCAGCACGGATCGGTCTCTGCAAGGCCGTTACAACCTCACCCCTGGCAAAGCCGATATCGAGATCATCAACGCCATTGGCTTTGAGGCGGCTGCCTTCGGCAACCACGAGTTCGACCAAGGCACGCGCCAAATTCGCGACCTCATCCGGCCCGACACGGGCCGCGGCTACGCTGGGGCTCGTTTTCCCTATCTGAGCGCCAACCTCAGCTTCAGCGGCACCGGGGAATTGGCCAGCGCTGACTTTGCCGCCGATGGCCAAGAGGCCAGCTCTATCCGCGGCAAGATCGCCAAGACGGCGGTGATCACGGTAGGAGGGCAGCGGATCGGTCTGGTGGGAGCCACCACCACCCGTTTGGCGGCCATCTCTAGCCCCGGCCCCGAGGTGAGGGTAGAAGGCAGGGTGGACGATACTGACCAGGTGAGTGCCGCTCTAATCCAGGGCTTCGTCGATCAACTCACCGCTCAGGGCATCAACAAAATTATCCTCCTAGCCCATCTGCAACAGTTGCAAAACGAGGTAGCCCTGGCCAGCCAATTGCGAAATGTGGACATCATCATTGCCGGCGGATCCCACCAGGTGATCGCCAAGCCCACCGATCGCCTGCGCACTGATTTGCCCGATACCCGCAGGGGTGACTACCCCATCTTGCGCTCCTCCGCCAGTGGTCAACCGGTGGCGGTGGTCAACACCGGCTCCAACTATCGCTACGTGGGCCGCCTGGTGGTCAGCTTTGACGCCAACGGGGTTATTGCCCGCATTGACCCGGTGAGCGGTGCCTATGCCACCGACGACCAAGGGGTAGCAGCTGTCAGGGGCACCCCCAATCCTGACGTGGTTCGGGTGGCCAATGAGATCGGCAACATCATCCGCACCAAGGATGGCCGCACCTTTGGCTCCACCACTCAATTTCTCAACGGCCTGCGGGCAGAGGTGCGCACCGAGGAAACCAACCTGGGCAACCTCACTGCCGATGCCAACTTGGCCTACGCCAGAACGGTCGATCCTTCTACGGTTATCTCCCTGAAAAATGGCGGTGGCATTCGCGCTCCCATTGGGGCTACCACCGGCGGCGGCGGCGGTGAGCCGGTGCGGCGCATCCCACCGGTGGCTAACCCTGAAGCCGGCAAGCAGTCCGGTCAAATCTCTCAGCTGGACATCGAAACGGCCCTTGCTTTTAACAACGGCCTCTCTCTGTTGACCGTCACCGCTGAGGAACTGAAGCAGATAGTGGAACACGGGGTGGCGCAAACCCAGCCGGGAGCTACGCCGGGCCGTTTCCCGCAAATTGGCGGCTTTGCCTTTAGCTTTGATCCCTCGCGGCCACCGGGATCCCGCGTCCTCTCCTTGCGGGTGGATACGCCCACAGGTCGGGATGTGGTGGTGCGCAACGGCCAAGTGCAAGGGGATCCCAGACGCACCTTCCGCCTGGTGACCCTGGACTTCTTGGCCAACGGTGGGGATGACTATCCCTTCCCTCGCCTGTCCAACCCCAACCGGGTGAACTTGGCCCCCAGTTCCGGCATCACCTTCGATACCCCCGGCAGCGAACAAGATGCCTTGGCTCGGTATTTGCGGCAGATCGGCGTGTTCACCCAAGCAGACACCCCGCCTGCCCAGGATACCCGCATCCAGAATCTGTCGGCCCGCCCCGATACGGTGCTGCAAGGGCTGTAGATTGGGTTAATGGACTGAGGCGGATGGATCCGGAGGAGTAGGGATTCCGATGCCAGACTCACTTCTTGCAAAAGGGGAGAGTGGCTTGGGTTAATTCCCTCAGCAGCGCCATAGAAAATGTCTTGAGCTTTTTAGGAAAGACTACAGGAAGGGATCCCTGGCCAGTGTCAAGGATCCCTTTTCTTTTTCCTACTCCTATCCCTGCTGGTGTTACTTGGCAACGTTTACCGGGGTGCCCAGGCGGGCCGTGAACCTTGCGGGCATTGCCCACAATAGGTGGATTTGTATACGAATCGAATTGCAGATTGAAGGAGGAATCATTACCATCAAGGGTGACGTTCGCTCCTTTTGCTGTTCATGACCCTGGAGACGTTTTTTACCCAGCTCAACGCCAATGGCTTAGCCATTGCGCTTTTGCTCTTTGCCACCCCTTGGGTGGTTTGGGTTCTCTGCGACTGGATCCCAGGCCAATGGGAGGAGCCTTTTTTGCTCAGCTTAAGTATCGGCTTGGGAGCGGTAACTCTTGTCCTCTGGGCGGGCTACTTGGCCTATGCCACCAACACCGCTGGCTGGCAGGCGGTGGTGAAGCAGGCGGATATGTTCTTGCTGCTGGTGCCTCCCTGGACTTTTCTTAGCTCCATCTGGGTGGCGCGGCAGCGCATGCCTCTCTCGCGGGTGCCGGCTTTTCGCACCTTGCAAGGGATCGGCATTTTGGCGGCAGTCTATCTTATTTTTTCTTGGCTCAGTCGCCGGGTTTATCTTGTCTTTTTTTCCTACATGCCCTTTTCGGCTTTCTTGTGGATCCTGGCAGGGCTGTTGGGGGTGGCGTACATCGGCTATCGCATCATCTTCGGGGATCCGCCCAAGTACCCGCCTGAAACCTGAGGGGACGGACAGCAGGGACTAAAATCAAGGGAGACCTTTTGCAACTTGGCAATGGTGACCGTCCCTCTGACTTCAGCCCTGAATATCGACTATCGTCCTCTGCAGGAGCTGTTATCGGCGGGAGCCTGGCTGGAGGCGGATCGGCTGAGCCTACAACTGCTATGTCGGGCGGCAGGAGAGGGGGCGGCGCGGCGGGGCTGGCTGTATTTTTCCGAGGTGAGCCGGATCCCGGTCGAGGATCTGCGCACGATCGATCGCCTGTGGCGGGCGGCCTCCGGGGATCGCTTTGGCTACTCGGTGCAGCGGCAACTGTGGCTGGGGGTGAACCGCAACTGGGAGCGCCTCTGGCCGCTCATTGGCTGGAAGCAGGGCTACCACTGGACTCGCTACCCTGACGAGTTCATCTGGGATCTGTCTGCCCCCAAAGGCCACCTACCCCTCTCCAATCAACTGCGGGGCGTGCGGGTGCTGGAGGAATTGCTCACCCACAAGGCTTGGGAAGACTCGTCAGGCTAGGCAACCGTTTCTTGAACCTTGTTGGATCTGATTTGGATCTGAGCTGTGGCGGAGCAACTGCAACTGACTCAATTTCCCGACCTGCCCGTCGATCTGGCCCAAGCCTGCGAACAAGCCATTCGGGCAACTCGCTTGGCCATGCAAGCGGGGTATCGCCGCCTGCTGATCGAGATCCTCGCCCCCGACCTGAAGCCGGAGGTTTTGGCTCGCCCTTTTTTGGAACTTGTGCAGCCACCGGCTTTGGTGCTATTTAGCGATGCCGGCGGAGCGGCTCTGGCGCAGCGGGAATGGGGATCCCTGCCAGAAGGGATTGAATTACAGAGCTTGACTTCCCGGACTCAACCTACCCCAGAACAGAGCATCCTGCTGGTGATGCCCGCGGTTTACAGCTTGGATCAGGTGGAGCGGGTTTGCCAAGCGGTCAGTGGCGGGGATCCCTCTGGGCTGGCTTCCAAAGGACGGGATCCCAAACCCGTCGTTCTCCTCAACCCCCAATTGCAGGATGCCGCCACCGTGGGGGTGGGTCTGGCCGGTCGCCGTCTGCGCCAGCGGTTTCTGAGCACCTTCGAGACCAGCTACTACCTGCGCTCATTGGTGGAGGGAGCCCTGTTTCGCGCCTATCCGGATCCCTGGAGCGTGTGGCAGCAGGAAGAGCCCGGCCTCTACAGCGTCTTGAAGACTTTTATTGCCCAGCCCACCGGCGAGGAAGTGGCCGAACTGTTCAGGGCCAGCAAGGGAAAGGATCCCTGGTGGAGCTGGCGGCGCTGGCTGGGATCCCTGTGAGGGTCAGGATCTCATGGGGAGAGAGGCCAGGGGTGAGGGTTAGTACTATCTCAAACTCTTTTAATAAAGACTATAAAGCTCCCCGCCTCATCTCTATTTCGGTGATATGATCACACCACGCTAGGAGTGTCTGGGGATCCCCCCCCAGGCTGAGATTACATCCTCAGAACCTGATCTGGTTCATACCAGCGTAGGAAAGCGAGCACTGGAGTTGACAACATGCGCAGCGAATGGGTTGCCCGTCGCCGTGGGCAAGCAAATGTAACGCAGATGCACTTTGCCCGTCAGGGCGTGATTACCGAAGAGATGGAGTATGTGGCCCAGCGGGAAAACCTGCCGCCGGAACTGATCCGCTCGGAAGTGGCCCGGGGTCGCATGATCATCCCTGCCAACATCAATCACACCAACCTCGAGCCGATGTGCATTGGGATCGCTTCCCGGTGCAAAGTCAATGCCAACATTGGCGCTTCCCCCAGTTCCTCAGGATTGGCGGAAGAGTTGGAGAAACTGAAATTGGCCATCAAATACGGCGCCGATACCGTTATGGATCTGTCCACCGGCGGGGGCGATTTGGATGAAATTCGCACAGCCATTATCCAAGCTTCTCCAGTGCCCATTGGCACGGTGCCCATCTACCAGGCCCTAGAAAGCGTGCATGGCAATGTCGAAAAACTCTCGGCAGAAGACATCTTGCATATTATCGAAAAGCAGGCCCAGCAAGGGGTGGACTACATGACCATCCATGCCGGGATCCTGATCGAATATCTGCCGTTGGTACGCCACCGCCTGACAGGAATTGTTTCTCGTGGGGGTGGGATCCTGGCCCGTTGGATGTTGGCCCACCACAAACAAAACCCGCTTTATACCCACTTCCGCGACATTATCGAGATTTTCAAGAAATACGATGTTTCTTTTAGTCTGGGAGATTCTTTGCGACCGGGATGTTTGCACGATGCCTCTGATGAGGCGCAACTGGCGGAGTTGAAAACCCTGGGCCAGCTGACCCGCATGGCCTGGGAGCACGATGTGCAGGTGATGGTAGAAGGGCCGGGGCACGTGCCGATGGATCAAATTGAATTTAACGTGCGCAAGCAAATGGAGGAGTGCGACGAAGCTCCCTTCTACGTTTTGGGGCCTTTGGTAACCGATATTGCGGCAGGCTATGACCACATCAGCTCCGCCATTGGGGCGGCCTTGGCTGGCTGGTATGGTGCGGCAATGCTCTGCTACGTCACCCCCAAAGAGCACCTGGGTTTGCCCAATGCTGAGGACGTGCGCAACGGCCTCATTGCCTATAAAATTGCCGCCCATGCTGCCGATATTGCCCGTCATCGCCCCGGTGCCAGGGATCGGGATGATGAGATGTCCAGAGCTCGCTATAACTTCGACTGGAACCGGCAGTTTGAATTGTCTTTGGATCCAGAACGCGCCAGAGAATATCACGACGAAACCTTGCCGGCAGATATCTACAAAACGGCAGAGTTTTGCTCTATGTGTGGGCCAAAGTTTTGCCCTATGCAAACCAAGATGGATGCAGAGGCTTTGAGCGAGCTGGAGCGGTTCTTGGCCGCGCAGCCAACAGGGTAAGCCTTGGCCCATCCCTGCCCTGAAGGCTTGAAAAAGGCCATCGTCTGTCTCGCCTATGGACTGGGTTGGGATCCCTGTCTCAAGTTCTCAAGAAGTCAGGTCTAGAGCCCTGTCTTGCTGCGGGGATCCCTACCCTTCGGGGTGGGGAGTGTGTCAAGCTGATCTGGAGGAGAACCGTTGCAGTTGGCTCACTTGAGCACAGAGGATGACATGGCACTTAGACAACTCGGGCATGTCGCCATCCGGGTAGAAGACATCCCCAAGGCGGTGGAGTTCTACCAAAAGCTGGGCATGGTCAACGTCTGGCAGGATCCCGACTGGGCCTACATGAAGGCAGGAGAGGATGGGCTGGCGCTATTGGGGCCGGGCTACCGCGCAGCAGGGCCTCACTTTGGCTTTGTCTTCGACAGCATAGAGGAGCTCCAGCAAGAACACCAACGCCTGAAATCCCAAGGGATCCCGGTAGGGGCCATTCACACCCACAGGGATGGCACGGCCTCTTTCTACGGCAAGGATCCCGACGGCAACCTGTTTGAGTTTTTGTATGAGCCTGCGGGGACTTTCGACAGGGCTAGGTCAGCTCAAGCAACAGCTTGACCGATAGAGCTCCAAATACCCTTAATTCGCCCAGCCTAGACGACAAAAGACGAAGGGATCCCCTCCTACACAGGGGATCCCCCCTTTTGACCAGCATTTACCCGACTTGAGCCAGTGGGAGTTGCCCGGTCAGTCGCCAGATCTGCTGGAGGTTTGCACGTACAAAATCACCAGGAAGATGGCGGGCACCAGAACGACTAAGAGAGTGGCCAAGATGCCCAGGTAGTTCGTCTCCATAACTCCAAATGCCACAAGCCCAACTGGCAGTCAGCATACCACTCTTGAGTACGACTTGCCCAAAGGGAAAACGGGCGGGCCAAGGCTAGGGCTTGGTTTTGACCGAAACATCCCCCAACACCTTGGTCTGGCAAGCAAGGCGGTAGCTGTCGGGCTTGCGCTTGAGCTTGCGGTTTTCCGCCTCGGTGCGAGGGGAGAGGTTCTCGGATCCCTCAACAATCTCCACCACACAGGTGCCACATTGGCCGTTGCCGCCGCAGTTGAGCAGCTTGGCCATCATTTTGTAGAGATCGATCTGGTTTTCCAGAGCCTTCAAGCGCAAGTTAGCGCCTTCAGCGACGAAGATCTCTCGGTTCTCGTTGACGAAGCGAATCGTTGCCATACCCCTGCCAGAAACCACGACACCTTTCAGCCTGAGCCAGGAGAGCGCTCACAGTTGCTAAGTATTGTAACATTTTAAGTCATATTTTTAATCTCCGGCGAGAGATCTGGGATGATGATGCCTAAAGTGAGACGGCATCCTGCCTGAAGCCACTCAGGTCGGTAGCGTTTCGTTATACTGTTTGATGCCCGCGATGGAAATTCTGAGAGCGATATCCTAGTTGGGTGCGCTCAGGGGTTCAAGCGGGTGCGGTACCCCCCGACTCTGAAGAGACTGCTCGGGTCAGGATCCCAGGTAAGATGTCGGCTTAATTGTTTGACTGGATATCGCGTAAGTGTTGGAGAACGTGGAGGACCGAGCTTTATGGGACTACCGTGGTATCGGGTCCATACGGTTGTACTGAATGACCCAGGTCGCCTGATCGCGGTTCACCTGATGCATACCGCTCTGGTAGCAGGTTGGGCCGGGTCGATGGCGCTCTATGAAACGGCCATTTTCGATCCGTCGGATCCTGTCCTGAATCCGATGTGGCGTCAGGGCATGTTTGTCATGCCATTTATGGTTCGCCTGGGGGTGGTCAACTCCTGGGGCGGTTGGAATATCTACGGCGAGAGCGTTGCCAATGCGGGCTTCTGGACGTTTGAAGGGGTAGCCACTGCCCATATCGTTTTGTCCGGCTTGCTCTTCTTGGCTGCCTGCTGGCACTGGGTGTACTGGGATCTGGAGCTGTTCCGGGATCCCCGCACCGGCGAGCCGGCTTTGGATCTGCCGAAAATATTTGGGATCCACCTGCTGTTGGCCGGGATCCTCTGCTTTGGGTTTGGCGCCTTTCACCTGACGGGGGTGTTTGGCCCGGGGATGTGGGTGAGCGATCCCTATGCGACGACGGGGCACGTCCAGCCGGTGGCGCCGGAATGGGGGCCAGCCGGTTTTAACCCCTACAACGCCGGAGGGGTGGTGGCCCACCACATTGCTGCCGGCATTGTGGGCATCATTGCAGGTCTATTTCACATCACGGTACGCCCACCCCAGCGCCTCTATCGCGCTCTGCGAATGGGGAACATCGAGACGGTGCTTTCCAGCTCGATTGCGGCGGTGTTTTTTGCCGGTTTTGTGGTGGCCGGAACCATGTGGTATGGCAGCGCCACTACCCCTGTGGAGCTGTTTGGTCCCACCCGCTACCAATGGGATTCTGGCTATTTCAACCAGGAGATTAACCGCCGGGTAAATGCGGCCATGGAAGCCGGGATGACCCGCAGTCAGGCCTACAACTCCCTGCCCAAGTCTCTGCTCTTCTACGACTACGTGGGCAACAGCCCGGCCAAGGGGGGACTGTTCCGAGCTGGCCCCATGAACAAAGGGGATGGCATTGCCATCGAGTGGCTGGGCTACCCAGTGTTCCGTGACCGCGAAGGGCGCGAGCTGACGGTGCAGCGGATGCCCAACTTCTTCGAGACCTTCCCGGTTATCCTGCGGGATGCCGATGGGGTGGTGCGGGCAGACATTCCCTTCCGTCGGGCAGAGTCTCGCTATAGCTTTGAGCAGGTGGGCGTGACGGTGGAGTTTTACGGCGGCAAGCTGGACGGTCAGGTGTTTACCGACCCGGCAACCGTCAAGAAATATGCCCGCCAGGCCCAGTTGGGTCAGTTGTTTGAGTTCGACCGAGAAACCCCCAAGGCGGACGGCACCTTCCACACCAGCCCCCGCGGTTGGTTTACCTTTGCTCACGCGGTCTTTGCCCTGCTGTTCTTCTTTGGCCACATCTGGCACGGCGCTCGCACTCTCTTCCGCGATGTGTTCGCCGGTATTGACCCCAATATGAGCGAGGAAATGGTGGAGTTCGGCGTCTTCCAGAAAGTAGGGGATCCCACCACTCGCAAGGTTCAGGAAGCCTAGAGCCCTTTTCGGCGATGCCGTCGGCACTCTGCTTCACTTTGGAGATGGGGTGCTGGCGGCTCTGAGTTAATCTGGAATCAAGCCCCCCTTAGCAATCCTTAGCAATTCTGACTTGGAGGTTTCGTATGGAAGCCATCACCTACACCTTTATCCTGTTTTTGACGTTGGGCCTTTTGTTTTTCGCAGTTGCCTTTCGGGAAACTCCGAGAATTACCAAGAAGTAACCCAGGGTAGTGGCTGCCGTTCCTGCTGTGCCGGGCTCAAGCAAGGCAGAGGGAAGGTCAGTCTCTTTTGAGATTTGTGGTTTAGGCTTAGTTCTGGATGGGGCCGGAGCTCTCTCCGGCTTTCCTATTTGCGGTTGGGTAGCGGCAACTCGGAATGGAGTGATTCCAAAATAAGATTCCAAAATAAATAGTCAAGTAGCGGCAACCTGAGGATCCTTCCTTTTGGGAGAGGAGGGGGGAGTTCTCAGAGCTACTGAGACCCTTTTCGGTACTCTTCAGTACTCTGTAGGAGAACGCTTGTCCTACTGCTCAAATTGAACTCGCTAAGGATGCCTTAGGATGGCTTTTGGGATCCCAGAGACAGCTTAGCTTGGGTTCAGATTCAAGATTGGGTTAACGATGGCAACAGTGCTGCTGGTGGAAGATGATCCGATCAACGCCCGTGTTTTTGAGAAGGTGTTGCGACGGCGGGGAGGTTTTGAGGTCTTTCACAGCCAGGATGTGGAGCAGATTTTGAAGCTGGCCCAGGGGCACGAGGTGGATGTCATTTTGTTGGATGTTTCCCTGTCCCAGAGCACCTTTCGCGGCGAGGCGGTGGACGGGATCCGCATTGCCCAACTGTTGAAGGCGGATCCAAAAAGCCGCTCCATCCCCATTATTTTGGTGACGGCCCACGCCATGCAGGGCGACCGCGAGGCATTCTTGGCCCAGAGCGGGGCGGATGGTTATATCGCCAAGCCAGTGGTGGATCACGAGGAGATGGTGAATCAAGTTCGCCAGGTGTTGTCTCGAGGGCCGGGGCAGGGGTGAGTTCTCCTGGAGAAGAGTTAGGCGGCGAAGCTGCGCAAAATCGACTGCCAAAAGGGGATCCCATCCTGCCCTGGCAAATCGGGATCTGCTGCCCGCTCAGGGTGGGGCATTAAACCCAGAATCCGACCGCTGGGATCGCAAATGCCGGCGATGTTGTCCACAGAGCCGTTGGGCGCAACCGGAGCATAGCGAAAGACGATCTGCCCTCGATCCTGCAACTGCTTGAGGGTATCCGGATCACAGGTGTAGCGGCCTTCCCCATGGGCGATGGGCAGGGTTAAGGTGGATCCCTGGGGATACGCGCTTGTCCAGGGGAGATCCTGCCGTTCTACACGGATCCCCACTCGGTCGCAGATAAAGTGCAGGTTGGCATTGCGCACCAGCGCCCCCGGCAGCAGGCCCGCCTCTGTTAAGATCTGAAAGCCATTGCAGATGCCCAGCACATAGCCCCCTCGCGCCGCGTGCTCCTTCAGGGATCCCATCACCGGAGCAAAACGAGCGATGGCCCCACAACGCAAATAATCCCCATAGCTGAAGCCCCCCGGCAGCACCACCACATCCAGCTCCGACAAATCCGTCTCTCGGTGCCAGATCAGCCGCGTTGGGCAGCCCAAGAGGCCGCGGGTTACCCAGGCTACATCTCGGTCGCAGTTGGAACCCGGAAAAACAACAACGCCAAACCTCACGCCAGCCATTGGGATCCCTTGACGAGAGAAAAGAAGAGGGTGTGGTTGTTGCTATCCTAGAGAGCTTGAGACATTTTCCCAGTTTCTCTCCCCTAAGAAAAAACTGCGCTCCGTGAAATGGACAATTTCACAGTTGTTTGGAACGCCTCAAGTCAACCTCAAATCACCTGAACCCATCAAATCAGCCACCGATGGGATCCACTTGGATTTGATAAGTCTCAATCACCGGGTTGGCCAGCAGTTGATGGCACAGCTCATCCACCTGGCGGCGGGCGGTCTCGGCGTCGGGGGCCTCTAGCTGCAGTTGGATATGCTTGCCAATGCGCACCTGCTGTACCTGGGTATGCCCCAGCTGATGCAAGCTGGACTGAACCGCAGCCCCGGCGGGATCGAGAACAGAGGGGCGTAGGTGAATCTGAATCTGGGCCTGGAACTGCATAGAATAAAGGCTGGATCTGTTACCAGTGTATCAGTCGGATCATCACAGCTTTGGGTTCAGTCATGGATGCGTCGCGCGTGGTGGCCATTGCCCACAACGTTTTCCGGGAAACGATTCGGGATCGGATTCTCTACCTGGTGATGGTATTTGCGGTGGCCATGCTGGGAGCCACTGTTTTGATCCCGCAGGTGGCCAACCAGGCCCACAACAAAATCATTGCCGACCTGGGGTTGGCAGCCATTCACTTCTTCGGCCTGATCGTGGCCATTTTCGTGGGCACAGGGCTGGTGAATAAGGAGATTGAAAAACGCACGGTGTATGTGCTGATCGCCAAACCCATGAGCCGGGCAGAGTTCATTGTCGGCAAGCATCTGGGCCTATCGGCGCTGCTGTCGGTGCTGGTGCTGCTGATGACGGTTGTGTTTCTGCTGAGCTTGCTGCTGGTGCAGGCCCCGATCCCCCTTTTGGCCATTCTCTGGGCAACAGTCTTCACTTTCTTAGAGCTGGTGCTGATTGTTGCCGCAGCCCTGCTGTTCGGGGTTTTCACTTCCTCGATTCTGGCCACCCTCTACACCATTGCCCTGTTCCTGATGGGCCATGCCAGCCGCGCCCTGCTGCAACTGAGCAAGCTGGTGAAAGATGCCGGATTTGGCAAACTGTTTGAGGTGATTTATTTGATCCTGCCGGATTTGGAGCGCCTCAATTTGAGAGATGCTGCGGTTTACGGCCAAGTTCCGCCCCCAGCAGAACTTCTCGGAGATGCACTGTACGGCTTGGTTTACACCCTTTTGCTGCTGATTCTGGCAGTGTTGGTGTTCGCCCGGCGTGAGTTCTGACGTTACCTCTTCCCCCATGCGTTTTTTCCACTTCTATACGCCCGAACAGGTGCCTTCATCTGGGATCCCGGAGTGTGCGGTGGCCATTGATGTGCTGCGGGCCACCACCACCATTGCCACAGCGCTGGCAGCAGGAGCAGAAGCAGTACAGGTGTTTGCCCACCTGCAGCAGCTCCAAGAGGCAAGCCAAAACTGGCCGGCTTCCCAGCGGCTTTTGGCCGGGGAACGGGGGGGCAAAGCGGTGGCGGGGTTTGATCTGGGCAACTCCCCCCTCGACTACACTCCCGACCGCGTGCGGGACAAGCGCATCTTCCTGAGCACCACCAACGGCACGCGCAGCCTACAGCGCCTGGAAGGGATCCCAGTGGTGATTACAGCAGCCCTGGTGAACTTGGGAGCCGTGGTGGATTTTCTCAGACGGGGCTCCTTTGCCGAGGTGTGGCTGGTGGGATCCGGGTGGGAAGGGGCCTTTTCGCTGGAAGATACTGCCTGTGCCGGAGCCATCTTGCATCGCCTGGGCTGCTCTTTGAACCAGTTGGGCAACGACGAGACCTTGGCGGCCTTGGCCCTCTACCAAACTTGGCAGGACGATCTGCTGGGTTTGTTGAGACGCTCTAGCCACGGGCAACGGCTATTGGGTCTGGGGCCGGAAAACGATAAGGATCTGGCCTACTGTGCCGATCTGGATCGTCTCTCGGTGGTGCCCCGACAGGTTCAGCCTGGGGTTCTGGCCAGTGGCGGGTAGATTCTGGACAGGTGGAGCGACCTGTGGATCCCACCACCCTCTGAGCTGGAAGTAGGCGGCCATTGTCAGCATGGGCTGGATCTCAACAGGCCGGGCGTAGGCTTGGGGATCCTTCCACGCCAGATATGGTCTTCGGCTAACCTGCTTGTGCCGTGTCGGGAGCGATGCCCAGCGCTTTCTGGTGCAGCCACGCCTGCCATTCTCCTGGGATCAGCTTGTTGTTAAACGCATCGCCAGAAACAAACATATCCCGCTGATTCTGGGCCAACACAAAAATGGAGCGGCGATCGAAATGGGAAGTGAGTTTGTAGAGGGTGTAGGGGCCTTCTGAGTAGAGGGTCAGAGTTTCCTGATCCAGGCCATGGCGGCTGCTTTGGCCGTAGGCCCGCAAGACCATGTTGATCAATCGCTCATAGTGCATAGACCGCAGATTAGAAAGCTACACAGAACATAGACAGATATTACGGAAGCCGCTGCCAAGGCCCGAGCGGCTCAGGTGAACCCAGCATAACAAATCCCCCTGGATGGCCACGCAACGCCAACGCGAATGAACAAGATGGGATCCGCACCCATGCAGCGTCAAATGCAGCAGAAAAATGCGGTAGAACTTAAGGCAAGCCATCACGCAACCCTCTTGCACAGGCAGCCCCCCCATGGCCAACATGGCGCCCCGCCCACCCCACCCCACAGAGCCTGTCCGCATTGGCATTGTCGGCGCTTCCGGCTACGGAGGGGTACAGTTGGTGCGGTTACTGAGCGAGCATCCCGGCGTGCAGATCACCTACCTGGCCGGGCAAGACAGTGCCGGCAAGCGCTACGGGGATCTCTATCCCCAGTTGGCCCAGGCCGTGGATCTGACCGTTCAGCCGGTAGAGGTGGATCGTATTGCCGCCAACAGCGATGTGGTGTTTTTGTCTCTCCCCAATGGGCTGGCTGCCGAGCTGGCCCCGCCCTTGCTGGCCAAAGGGTGCAAAGTCTTAGATCTGTCGGCGGATTACCGCTTTCGCAACCTGGCCACCTACCAATCTTGGTACCGCATGGGTCAGACGGATCCCAACTGGCCCAGCCCTGCCTATCGCCAGGCCAATGAGCAGGCGGTCTATGGGTTGCCGGAACTTTATCGCGAGGCGATTGCCCAAGCCCAACTGGTGGGCTGTCCCGGCTGTTATCCCACTGCCTCATTGTTGGCGGTTGCTCCTCTGCTGCGGCAGGGGTTGGTGGAGCTGGACAGCCTCATTTTCGATGCCAAATCCGGCGTTTCGGGGGCAGGTCGTACCCCCAAGGTGGGATCCCTGTTTGCCGAAGTGGACGGCTCTCTGGCAGCCTATGGAGTGGCCCAGCACCGCCATACGCCCGAGATCGAGCAAGCTTGCACCGACCTGACCCACACCCCCATCACCGTGCAATTTACGCCCCATCTGGTGCCCATGGTGCGGGGGATCCACGTCACCTTGTATGCCACTCTGCGGGATCCCGGCTTTGTGGGGGAAGATTTGCTCACCATTTACAACGCTTTCTATCGCCAATCTCCCTGGGTGAAGGTGCTGCCGCGGGGGGTCTACCCGCAAACCAAATGGGTCTCCGGCACCAACACCTGCATGATCGGGGTGGAGGTGGACAGCCGCACCAACCGCGTTATTGTCCTGTCGGTGATCGACAACCTGATGAAAGGGCAAGCCGGGCAGGCAGTGCAGTGTCTCAACTTGATGATGGGATGGCCGGAAACGTTGGGTTTGCCTCGGCTGGCGTTTTACCCCTAGCTATAATGCCCGTGAGCCCCTTGAAGCGGATTCTGTCCATGTCTGAACCCCTGAATCCCCCTTTCCATTCCGAGCCCCAAAACGCCTCGCCCAGCGCAAAGGTTGCCTCAGATGCCGTGAATGGCGCTGCTGAGGGCCTGAACTGGGAGGAGCTGTGGCGGCAGCTGGAAGCGGGCTGGCAGGATCTACCCCGTCGCTCCGAAGAGACGGTGCAACAGACCCTGGCTCGCCTGCAACTGGAGTGGGGCGGGCTGTGCCGAGAGGCGCGGGATCGGCTGCAAAGCGCTCTGGAACAGTCGAGAACGGCGGGATCCCCAGAGCCCATCCACCGAGAGCTGCAAGCGCTCTTGCCCCTGCTTAACCCCTGCCAATGGGAAGTGGTCATTGGCTCTTTGCGGCAGGCTGCGGATCGCGCCTGGGTGGCCAGCTTGCTGTATCACGGCTTACAGGAACCGGCCCATTCAGATGGGATCCCTTCTTGGGCTCGGACGCTGACCTCTGACCAACGCTCTGCTCTGGAGGCGATGAGTGCCCGTGCCTATGGCAACAGCCGCCTGCCTTTGGTGATGGACAAAAGCGGCCAGATTCAAGTAAAGGCCTCAGCCGCCTTGTTGGCCGCCTTGATCGCCATCGAGATCGGCAGTGTGGGTTCGGCAGGTGCCTTGTCCTTGCTGGGCACACCGGAGCTGCGCAAGCTCTTGAATGCCGAGGGCAAGCTGCGGCGAACTGGCTTAAAACAGGGACGAACTGCCCTCACAGAAGAAGAATGGCAAACGCTGCGCCGTTGGCTGGATCCCAAGGGATCTCCTCCCGACTGGTATCTCAATCTCACTCAAGTGGGGATCCAGACCACCCAAGTGGGGGACTATGCGGCACGGCGGCTGCGGGAGTTTTTCCAGAGCGAGTGGATCAAGCTCGTGATCCCCCCCTTGTATCACCTGGTCATCGATGCAGTGCGGCTACTGACGGGAGAAGTGTTTCTCAGTGTGGGCACCACCCTGGAATCGGCTTTGGAATCGGCAGAGGCAGAGCGGCGACTGGAGTTGGTGCTGCAAGCCTTGCCCCAGGCGCGGAACATTCCCAGACCCAACCAGATCCAGGCTGCCATCCCTGCTGTGGTGGAAGCTGCCGAGAAACTCCTCAGACCTCTGCTGGCGCGCCAGTTAATGACGGTGGCGGACATCTTCGATCCGCCCATTCGCAACGAGAGCCTAAATGAATTGGGGCGGCAGCTCAACCTGTGGAACCCCTTCCAGTTTCTGCTCACCTGGAGCACGGCCGGCTGGCTGGAGGCCCTTCTGGATCAGATCAGCGAGTTGCAGCAGACCTACCCAGAAATGCCCCTGTGGGAGAGCTATCGCCAGGGCCTTGAAACGGCAGTGCAAGCTCCACGGGTGATGGATCAGGCGGAGGCTCTGCGTCTAACGGCCAAGAGTCTGGATCCCAAGTTGGATCCCTTGGAAGATTGAGTAGATGATGCATAGGGAAGAAAATTTCCTACAGCATCCACAAAGTGAGGCTGGCAGGCTAGGTGGAATCTTTTCTACGCCAAAGACAAATCTGCACGGGTTGTAGAGGGTGGCCGGCGGACTGGTCTCCAGCCTATTCCCAAGTTAGCCATCCAGGCGGCTAGGAAAACTCCATCCACTCCACCAACTGGTTACCCCCATAAGCAAGGGGAGTGTCGAACAAAAACATGCGGGTCAAGGACGTGACCGGTAAGATCCAAGCAGGGATCCCCAAATAAAGAAAGAAGTAGAAACCAACGTGCGACATCAAGTTTTGGGGTTAGGCATTGCGGGGCTGGCGGCAGCGCGACTGTTGCGGGCCCAGGGCTATGAAGTGCTGGTTTGGGATGAGCAAGATTCCCCTCTTCTCAGACAGCGGCAGGCTGAGCTCAATCAAGAAGGGATCCCGGTTCGGCTGGGGCAGCCTTTTCAACTGGCCGAAGGGGTGAAGCAGGTGGTGGTCAGTCCAGGCATTGCTTGGGATCACCCGCTGCTGCAGGAGGTGCGTCAACAGGGAATCCCGGTGGTGGGGGAGGCGGAGCTGGCCTGGATCTATCTTGACCACCTACCCTGGGTGGGGATCACCGGCACCAACGGCAAAAGCACCACCACAGCTCTGGTGGCGGAGATGTTCAAGGCGGCGGGGCTGCAAGGGATCCCCTGCGGCAACATCGGCCTGCCCCTGTCGCAGGTGGCTTTGGCAACGCTCCAGGGAAAGCTCAAGCCGGATTGGATCGTGGCGGAGCTGAGCAGCTACCAGTTGGAGGCCAGTAGCCGCCTCATGAGCAGTACTCCTGGAGGGCCGCCGCGCATTGGGGTGTGGACCACCTTCACTCCCGATCACCTAGAACGGCATGGGACGCTGGAGCGCTATGCCAGCTTTAAGGCTCGCCTTTTGGATCGGGCCCAGTGGCGGGTGCTCAACGGCGAGGATCCCTACCTGTGCCGCCGCCGGCAGGACTGGGAAAATACCTATTGGACTTCCCTTGTTGCTACCCAAGGCTGTTGTGACCGGGATCCCACCGCAACCCTTGACCTGCGGGAAAACCGCCTCTACATCCAGGGGGAGATGGTGGCGGAGCTGGAGGACTTTGCAGAACGCTGCCCTGGCCAACACAACCTGCAAAACCTGCTCTTGGCGGCGGCAGCAGCACGTCTGGCCGGGATCCCCAACGCTGCCATTCAAAAAGCCATCCGATCTTTTGCCGGCATGCCCCATCGGCTGGAGCGGGTGGCGCAAATCCAGGTGGGAGCCACCCCCATCCGCTTTGTCAACGACAGCAAGGCCACCAACTACGAGGCCGGCTGGGTGGCGCTCAACGCCCTTTCCCCACCCATTATTCTGATTGCCGGAGGAAGGGCCAAGCAGGGGGATCCCGGCGCCTGGTTGCGGTTGATTCGGGCCAAGGTGGCCCGCGTGTTGCTGATGGGGGAGTCTGCCCCAGTGCTGGCAGAGGCCCTCCAGGGGATCCACTATACTGACGTTGAGCTGGTGCCAACCCTAGATGTAGCGGTGGAAAGAGCCTTTGCAGCGGCTTGTTCCCTTTCGCGTCAAGCTCAGAGCTTGGGGAAGCCCGCTCAACCCATCACCATTTTGCTGTCCCCCGCCTGTGCCAGTTTTGACCAGTACTCCAGCTTTGAACACCGTGGCAACCATTTCCGAGCCTGCTGCCAAGCCCTCCAGGGATCCCTGGAATGCTGAGGCTCGCTGGCTGCGCTGGCTCACCTTGATCTGGCTGGTGCTGGGGCTGCTGATGCTGTTTTCTGCTTCCTACCCGGTGGCTCAGCGGATCACCGGCGATGGCCTCTACTTTTTCAAGCGCCAATTGCTCTGGGCCGGGTTGGGTCTGGGCTGTTTCTGGGCTCTGGTGCAGATCCCGCTGCGGCGCTGGTTCCCCTGGGCCGGGATCCTCTGCTTGGTGGGAGTTGGCCTGGTGTGGGCCACCCAGGTGCCGGGGTTGGGGGTTTCCCGCCTGGAAGCCAGCCGCTGGCTGGATTTGAAGGTGATCCCTGTTATCCAGCCCTCGGAATTGCTCAAGCCCCTGTTGGTCTTGCAGGGATCCTGGGTTTTTGGCCGCTGGTTTCACCATCCCCTCTGGTTCCGCGTCCTCTGGGCGGGCATCTTCGCCTTTGCGCTCTTGGGGATCCTCGCCCAGCCCAACCTGGGCACCACGGCCATCTGCGGCCTCACCCTCTGGGTCATGGCTTGGACCGCCGGGATCCCAGCTTTCACCCTTTTGGCCACAGCGGGGCTGGGGATTCTGGCGGCTGTGGTGAGCATTCTCAGCAAAGATTACCAACGGCGGCGCATCTTGGCCTTTTTGGATCCCTGGGGCAATGCCCAAGGGGATGGCTACCAGCTGGTGCAAAGTCTGTTGGCCATTGGCTCTGGCGGCCTGTGGGGCAAGGGATATGGCCTCTCCCAGCAAAAGCTGTTCTACCTGCCCATCCAATACACCGACTTCATCTTCTCGGTGTATGCAGAAGAGTTTGGCTTGGCCGGATCCCTGTTCTTTCTGGGGTTGCTGACCTTCTACACTCTGCTGGGCTGGCGGGTGATGGGGCGCTGTCGAGAGCTGACCATTCGCTTAGTAGCCTGTGGCTGCCTGATGTTTTTGGTGGGGCAGTCGCTGATGAACATCGGCGTGGTCACCGGGGTTCTGCCCACCACAGGTGTGCCCCTGCCTTTGTTCAGTCATGGCGGCAGCTCTATTCTGGCAGGGCTGATCACAGCAGGATTGTTGGTGCGGGCAGCCCGCGAAGCAAGATGAAGGGATCCTTTCACGCAAGCAGCAAACCCAGAGGGCCAGGGATCCCTATTGGATTGGTTAGTCTCTGCTTTAGAGCGGCTTCTTATGCAGCAAAACCAAAGCTGAAGTTGAAACCGAGCCTAGATCCAGCCCATTTCATCCAAAACGAGGGTAAACACCGTCGCGCAACAGGCCACCAACAGCGACACATAAGCCGGCTGACCGTGGGCAATGCAAACACCGGCTGCCACCGAAGCGCCCGCAGCTGCAGAAAAGGTACGACCTGCCCAATTGCCTTTGGAGGGTTTGTCAGAAGGATTGAATTTGTTAAACATTTTTACAGCAGAAAGAGGATTCAAAGGGAATCAATTCCATAGGAAACGGCCTCAGGTTATCACCCCCCGACTCGATTCCAGAGGGATCCAAGGCCATTCTCAATATTTCTTCGCTTAGGCTTCAATCTTTCGTAAAATTGCGCTGAGATGCTCATAATCATCCCGCAACAGAGAGCTCAACTGCCGACCTGCCTGTAAAAGCCAGTTGCGATCTCGGTTCAGGATTCGGTAAGTCTGGCGGATCACGGCAGCCACCAGCTCATCGGTTGGGATCCCGTTAACCTGTAGCAGGGTGCGCAAAAACTCGAAAGAGCGGCAAAATTCCCTCACTTCCGTATCGGAGCAGAGATAAACCGGCTGGTGAATCTGGGGAGGCCGTGGCGGCAAGTACTGGTAGACTCGTCCCCCGCTGACAAAGCCGACAATGGCCGCGCGGAAATCGGTGCGCAACATGGCAAAAATTTGGGGCTGTTGCTCCCGCAGCTCCTGAGGGGAGAGGCCCAAAGCCCTGGCGCGGTGGACGGTGTCGATGGGGGCGATGGCGGCATAGCAAACCACCCCGTAGATTAGGTTGCCGGTCTCTTCGTCTTGGGAGCGCGTCCAACTGCCGAGAGCAGGCATGGGCGGGAAGGTCAGGCGTTCCGGCTCGAAGCACTGGGCCACAAAGGTTGTGGTGTCGGCCTCCACCACTTCTCCAAAAGCAGAGGCAGGCTGGGGGGCTCTCATCGGGATCTCAGACTTCTCAAGGGTTGCTGCTGCAAAGGCCGACGGAGGGAGACAGAGGAGTCAGGAGAAAATGGAATTTTTCCAGGTTTTAAGACTTGTGAAGATAGGGGCATCCCCTTGCCCAACATTTTGCCCCTTTTGCAACGTTTTGTCCGATCCCCGGACGGCAAATCGGCAACTCAACGGCCTATGAGATCCTCATTGCTAAGAAAGTTAGCCGACTCTGGGGATCCCTGCGTAATATATTTTTTCACACGCTCCCGCGCAAATTCGCCATCCTAAATATTAGCCATTCTAAGTATTGAGCAGTTGGCGAGCGGAGGGAGAAACAATGAATGCTCAGCAACGCGGCCAAATCATCGCTTCTGAGTGGATGATCGACAGCCAAAACCCAGTACACTCCATTTCTCGGCTCAAGCGTCGGGCAACCTACTCCGATGTAACCCTCTGGTGGTTGGTGGTGCAACTCAACCTGATGGAACAAAACTCTATCCACACCGATCACCGATAGGATGGACGGCACAAGAACAATCGGCTGCACGAAAATCCCAGCCCAGGAACATCCCGGATCCTAAATCCAATCTTAAAACTTAAAAAAAACAAAAGAAGAGCTGAAAGTTGAGTCGGGTTGCACCTCGAACACCAGCTCTTCTGGACAGAGTAAGGAATAGAGATAAAGAAGAACCGAGTCTCGACCCCCTTTTAATCCTCCAGAGGCAAAGCCGCCACCTGAGCCGATTGCACTGGCAAGGGGAAGAAAGGCCGCTGCACGATTTCAGTTGCCAACACACTGCGCAACTGGGCAGCTACCGCCACCGTCGTGACATCGTAGGTTTGGGTAGCCAGGCGCGGGTAGAAGCCAATGCCGAGAATCGGCAACAGCAGACAGAGGGCCACCGCCATTTCCCGCGGGCGCATATCCCCCAGGTAGTCTTCCAAAACCAAGCCGGGATCCTGAGCCCCGTAGAACACCTGACGCAGCATGGAGAGCAAGTAAATGGGCGTCAGAATGATGCCCACTGCCGCCAGCAGGGCAATTCCCGCTTTGAAGGTCGGCGCATAGGCATCGCTGGTGGTCAAGCCCAAGAACACCGTCAGCTCACCCACAAATCCGCTCATCCCCGGCAGCGCCAGAGAGGCCAGGGATCCCGCTGTAAACAGGGCAAAAGCCTTCGGCATCTGCTTGGCCAACCCTCCCAACTTGTCGAGGGCAAGGGTGTGGGTGCGCTCGTAGGTGATCCCCGTCAGGAAGAACAGAACCGCGGCAATCAGACCGTGGGAGATCATCTGCAGCACTGCCCCATTGATGCCCAGCTCCGTGAAGGCGGAGATCCCGATCAACACAAAGCCCATGTGGGCAATGGATGAATAGGCCAAGCGCCGCTTGAGATGGTTCTGACCAAAGGCCGCCAACGCCCCGTAAATGATGTTCACCACACCCAACACCGCCAGCACCGGGGCGAAGTACACGTGGGCTTCCGACAACATGCCCACATTCATGCGGATCAGGCCATAGCCACCCATCTTGAGCAGAACCCCCGCCAAGATCATGGAAATGGGAGCAGAGGCTTCGCTGTGGGCATCCGGCAGCCAGGTGTGCAGCGGGAAAATCGGCAGCTTCACCCCAAAGGCAATCAGCAAAGCCGCATAGGCCAACAGCTCCAAGGCCACCGGGTAAGACTTAGCGCTCAGCTCTGCCATCTCCAGGCTGAAGCCCTCGCCATAGAAGGCCATCGCCAGGGATCCCACCAAGATAAAAATGGAGGCGGCGGCGGTGTAGAGGATGAACTTGGTGGCGGCGTACTGGCGCTTCGGCCCACCCCAAATGGAGATGAGCAGATAGACCGGCACCAGCTCAATCTCCCACATCAGGAAGAATAGAAGCATGTCCTGCGCCAGAAATACGCCCACCTGGGCGCCGTACATCAGCAGCAGCAGGAAGAAAAACAAACGCGGCTTGTGGGAGAGATTCCAAGCCGCCACAATCGACAGGGTCGTGATCAAACCCGACAGCAACACCAGCGGGAAGGAGAGGCCGTCCACCGCCAGCGACCAGTGGAACCCAATTTGGGGCACCCAGGCGTAGCGCTCCGCCAGTTGCAGAGAAAAGTCCTGCAGGTCATAGTGCCGCACAAAGACATAGGCCATCAGGCCCAAATCAAAAGCCCCCACAGCGAGGGCATACCAACGCACCCAACGGCTCTGGGGGATCAAGGGGATCCCGAAGGCTGCCAGCAGAGGCAAGAGCACCAGCACCGACAGCCAGGGAAACTCAAGAGAATTGCTCATGACCGGGAATAAATACTCATGCTCGATATCTCAATGATATGAAGCTGTGTAAACAAATGGGAAGCGATATTTACAAAAAAATCTGCGCCATCGCGCAGATCTCGAGAAGGTTCCTCCAATGCCAATCATCGAGGAGCCTCGAGGGATCCAGCAGGACAGCACTCCGCCAGGTGGATGGGCCACCCGAGTTGGCCAGAGAACCTTGTGGGGATCCCCCGGCAAGCGACTCCCCCGCTACCGGGGAAGTGGCCAGGATCTACTCATCTTCGGCAAAGACAAAGCGGTGTAGCTCGTCCAGAGTGGGCTCTGGGCTTTCCAGAGCAAAAAGAACCGCGTCCTCAATCACGGCGCTGACCTCCGCGTGGATGGCTTGGAAGTCTGCCTCGGACATTAGGTTGTGCTCCAGGGCATAGCGTTCCAGTTGCTTGATGGGATCCCGCTGCCGCCAGAACTCTTTTTCCTCAGGACTGCGCAGCTCGTCAGGGTCGGCAAGGGAATGGCCCCGAAAACGATAGGTGATGCACTCTAGCAAGGTGGGGCCTTCTCCGGCGCGGGCGCGGGCGATGGCCTGTTGGGCGGCCTCTCGCACTGCTAGCACATCCATCCCATCCACCTGGTAGCCGGGCATGCCAAAAGCTGGGCCCTTGCGGTAGATATCGGTGTCGGAAGTGGCGCGTTCATGGGCCATGCCAATAGCCCAGAAGTTATTTTCCACCACATAGACGATGGGCAACTTCCAGAGGGCAGCCATGTTGAGGCACTCGTAAAACTGGCCGTTGTTGCAGGCTCCATCCCCGAAGAAGCAGGCGGTTACCTGGTCGGTGCCCCGATATTTGGCAGAAAAAGCAGCCCCCGTCGCCACTGGGATCCCTTCGGCCACGAAGGCATAGCCCCCCAAGAAATTGTGCTCCGCCGAGAAGAGATGCATGGAACCACCCCGACCCTTGCTGCAGCCGGTGGCCTTGCCGAATAACTCTGCCATGACCGCCCGTGGTGGGATCCCGGTGCTGAGGGCATGCACATGATCGCGGTAGGTGCTGCACACGTAGTCGGTGGGCTTGAGCGCCTTGATCACCCCCGTAGAGACGGCCTCTTGGCCGTTGTACAGATGCACAAAGCCGAACATCTTGCCCTTGTAGTACATTTCGGCGCACTTGTCTTCAAACAGGCGGCCCAGCACCATGTCTTCATAAAGAAGACGAGCCTCTTCGGCAGAAATGCGAGCAGTTGTGGAGCGCGAAGTAAGTTCTTGAACCATGCTGCGGTGCAACGAATCAGAGGTATCTTAGGCGGTCAGCAGTGAGCTTTGCGGTTTGCCCATTATCTCATGCTCCAGTCTGTCTGCCACCTTACCTGGAAATCCCATCCTGCAGGGCCGAAAGCGGTTGTTTCGAGGCCAAGGGAGTTAAACTGAAAGGCTAGGGCAAGAGGCGTTTCCATTGCAGCAGCCGCATCAGGACTCCGTCCCGCAAACGCGAATCTTGAACACCAGAGGGGGGGTTTCTTCTGCTCTCGGCTTGGACGTCGATCTGCTGGAGCCGGGGGCAAGAGGTATTTGGCCAGCCAACGTGACGGGGTGCGCCCATGGGAGCCCGTTGGGTTAGCGGTTTTGCGGCGGTGTTGTTTGCGTTGGCGGTCACCCTGCTAGGGGGCTGGTATTTTACTGCAGCCATTGGGCTGATCATTTTTTTGGCCCAGTTGGAGTTTTTTCGCTTGGTGCAAGCCAAAGGCAATGCGCCGGCCATGCGCACCACCATGTTTTCCAGCCAGGTGCTGGTGATTTTGCAGCAGGTGAGGCCGGAGTGGACCAGCCCTGCCTTTATCGTGGCGGGATCGATCATCTGTTTTTATTTGCTCTTTAAGCCCAAGGTGGCCACCATTGCCGATATTGCCACCTCGATTTTGGGGTTGTTCTACTGTGCGTTGCTGCCCAGCTTCTGGATTCGGGTCAGGGCCTTGTCTTTTGCGCAAGGGCTGGGCGAAGGGCTATGGATTACGCTGCTGGCCATTGGCTGCGTGATCGCTGCCGATGTGGGGGCCTACCTGTGTGGTCGGGCCTTTGGGCGCACCAAGCTCTCCATCCTCAGCCCGAAGAAAACGGTGGAAGGGGCAGTAGCCGGGATTGCCGCCAGCATGACCCTTGCGGTGGTTGGAGCTTATTACCTGGGCTGGCCGTGGAGCTGGTTGAGTGGGGGCATTCTGGGGTTTTTGATTGGGTTAACCAGCCTGCTGGGAGATCTCACAGAATCTCTGATGAAACGGGATGCAGGGGTGAAAGATTCCGGGGATCTGATCCCGGGCCACGGTGGCATCTTGGATCGGGGAGACAGCTATGTGTTCACCGCGCCACTGGTGTTTTACTTCATGGAATGGCTCAACGCTTACTCTGGGCTCTAGAGCCATCTCGTAAGCCTGCCAAAACCCAAGAACGCACACCAGTTACAAGTGGAGGAGTCCTCAATTCAAAATGGCTTGGCACTCGGGAGCCTCTAAAAACTCGTCCGGCGAAATGAGGTATCCTGGAGGCGCAGTCACAGGCACGAACCCCTCCAAGTTCAACTCGGTTTCGTCGTAAACCACCAGTTGGCTGAAACCGGCAACAGGATCCCCAGGATCCCCCTCCACCTCGAGAATGCGGGCTTTTCGCTGGATAATCCAAGGGGTCTCCCCTTCTAGTTCAGAAGGGGCCAGAGGGCGATCTAGGCCAAACACGAACTCTCCACTTCGACCGACGAGAATTGCCTCCAGGCTACCGGGCTTTCCTGCACCTACAAAGCAAAAAAAGTAGTCAGCGTGCGGGATAAAATACAGGCCTATCAGGGGTAGTGAAGGCGGCCAGGATTGTTCATCCGGATGAAGGCGAGCACTGAAGCAAGCTTCATAACCTGCCAGAGAGCCTGGTTCAAAAGGCTCCCCACGACAAAGTAGGATGTCTCTCTCTGATCTCTTCCAGTCCTGTTGCGCCAAGGCAGGGATCCCAGGGGATAGAGCCATCAGAGCCATCAGGACCGTTGCCGTCAATGATCTGGACATAACGCCGTACCCAAAGCTGAGGATGGTAGTACCCTAGCTCGAAATCCCTCTCTAGCCGTGTGATTAGGGTCAAGACCGATGGGCCACTCTACCCCGAAGGGCAAAGGGTTGAACTGCTACTCTATAAAGTGATTCATCAAAGTGATTCATCCTTCTCAGCCGTTGGCCTATTCTCCCCATGACTGCTGCAATTTCCTCTGTCAACCTGCCCAGCCAGTACAACCCCTTCGAGACCGAGCCGAAGTGGCAGCGCTTTTGGGAGGAGAAGGGCTTTTACGTGGCGGATCCCAAGGCGCCGGGAGAGGCCTTTAGCATGGTGCTGCCCCCGCCCAATGTGACGGGCAACCTGCACATGGGCCATGCTTTTGCCTTTACCCTGCCGGATGTGGTGACGCGCTACAAGCGCATGCGCGGCTACAACGTGCTCTGGCTCCCCGGCACGGATCATGCCAGCATTGCCGTGCACACCATTTTGGAAAATCAGCTTCGTCAGGAAGGCAAAACTCGCTTTGATCTGGGCCGAGAGGCTTTTCTGGAGCGAGCCTGGGCTTGGAAGGAGCAGTCGCAGGGAGCTATCAAGAGCCAATTGCGGCGGCTGGGTCTCTCGCTGGACTGGACGCGGGATCGCTTTACCCTCGACGAGGGGCTGAGCCGGGCGGTAACCGAGGCGTTTGTGCGGCTATACGAGGCGGGGTTGATTTACCGGGGCGAGTATTTGGTGAACTGGTGCCCGGCCACCCAGTCGGCGGTGTCAGACATTGAGCTAGACGACAAAGAGGTCAAGGGCCACCTGTGGCATTTTCGCTATCCCTTGGCCGAGGATCCCAGCCAGTATCTGGTGGTGGCCACCACTCGGCCCGAGACCATGCTGGGGGATACGGCGGTGGCGGTGAACCCCCAAGACGAGCGCTATTGCCATCTCATCGGCCAGTTCATTCGCCTGCCCATTAAAAATCGCCTCATCCCCATCATTGCGGATGAGTATGTGGATCCCTCCTTTGGCTCCGGGTGTGTGAAAATTACCCCGGCCCACGACCCCAACGACTTTGAAATCGGCAAACGGCACCAATTGCCCTTCATCAACATCCTCAATAAAGACGGCACCCTCAACGAAAACGGGGATCCTTTCACCGGCCTAGATCGCTTTGTGGCCCGAGAAAAGGTGGTGCAGTGGTTTGCCGAACATGGCCTGCTGGAGAAGGTGGAGGACTACACCCACACCGTTCCCCACAGCGACCGCGGCGGCGTGCCCATCGAGCCTTTGCTTTCCATTCAGTGGTTTTGCGATGTCTCGGGGATGGGGGCTCGCTGTTTGGAAGAGGAATACCAACGAAATAGCCCCCGCTTTATCCCTGAGCGCTGGACCAAAGTCTACACGGGCTGGCTGGAAAAGCTGCGCCCCTGGTGCATTTCTCGGCAGTTGTGGTGGGGCCATCAGATCCCAGCTTGGTATCCAGTCCTCAATGGCCAGCTTCTCGAGGATCCCCAAGCTTTTGTGGTGGCCCGCAACGGCGAGGAAGCGCTGCTCAAGGCACGGGAAAAGTTTGGCCCAGAAGTTGAGCGGGTGGAACAGGATCCCGATGTGCTGGATACCTGGTTTAGCTCTGCTCTGTGGCCCTTTTCAACCCTGGGCTGGCCGGAAGAGACCGAGGATTTCAAACGCTACTATCCCAACTCCCTGATGTCCACGGGCTTTGACATCATTTTCTTCTGGGTGGCCCGCATGGCCATGATGGGATCCCAATTTACCGGCCAGATCCCCTTCAAAGATGTGTACATCAATGGCCTGGTGCGGGATGAGCACGGGGCGAAAATGTCCAAAACCAAGGGGAATGGTATCGATCCCCTGGAGCTGCTGGACAAATACGGCACCGACGCCCTGCGCTATGCCCTGGTCAAAGAGGTGGTGGGGGCAGGGCAGGATATCCGCCTGGCCTACGACCGCAAGACGGGGGAGAGCGCCAGCGTGGAGGCCGCCCGCAACTTTGCCAATAAGATCTGGAACGCCTCCCGCTTTGTGTTGATGAACTTGGAGGGGCAAACCCCTGCCCAACTGGGATCCCCTGCCCCCGAAGCGCTGGAGCTGGCCGATCGCTGGATCCTGTCGCGGCTGCACTCCACGGCCACCCAAGTTATCGCCGAGCTGGAAGCCTATGGCCTGGGCGAGGGGGCGCGCCTGCTCTACTCTCTCATTTGGGATGACTTTTGCGACTGGTACATCGAGCTGGTCAAGCCCCGGCTGCGGGGAGAAGACCTGGCTTCCAAACGCGCAGCGCAGCAGGTGCTGGCCACCGTTTTGGAAACCATTCTCAAGCTGCTGCACCCCTGGATGCCCCACATCACCGAGGAGATCTGGCAGCTGCTCACCCAGGCCAACCAAACCACCTCTATCTCCGTGCAGCCCTATCCCACCCCAGATCCCAGTTGGATCGACCCTCAACTGGAGCGGGAGTTTGGCTTGGTGATCCAAACCATTACCAGCCTGCGCAACCTGCGGGCAGAAGCCGGCCTCAAGCCCCAGCAGGCCGTCACCGCCCTCCTGGTTACCGACGATCCCACCCAGCAGCAAATTCTCAGGGCTGCCCAAGCCTACATCCGGGATCTGGTTAAGGCCGAGGCTTTGGAGATTACGGGATCCCTGGCCACGGAGCCCAAACAGGTGGCGGCTGCAGTGGTGGGCACAGTGCAGGTGCTGATGCCCTTGGCAGGACTGGTGGATGTGGAAGCGCTGCGGGCCAAGCTGCAAAAAGACCTGGCCAAGCTGGAAAAAGAGGCCCAAGGGATCCGCGCTCGCCTAGAGAACCCCAATTTTCTCAACCGGGCCAACCCTGAGGTGGTGCAAGCCAGTCAGGAGCAACTGGCGGAGCTGGAAGCCCAGATGAGGTTACTGGGATCCAGGCTGGAGAAGCTGGGCTGAGGTGGCGTCAGCGCAGGTAGGGCAGCGGAGTGTTTGGGCCGGGCCAGTTGGGGTGTGAAGGCAATGTCCCCAGAATTTCGCGAAATCGAAGTGGTGAACCCCTGCTTCTGTGTTAGGATAGAAGCTGAGATTGTTATCGGTTGTAGTGCTCGTTTCTTCTGGTCTTGACGGATTTTCACGTTTTGTATTGGCAGACGGCTCTCCGAACATCTCACCCTTTGTTACTCTCTCTTTCGGAGATCGTCTATGTCGATTTATGTTGGCAACCTTTCCTTTAAGGTGACAGAAGCGGATTTGACCGCTGTTTTTGCTGAGTACGGTTCTGTGAAGCGGGTGCAGATCCCCACTGACCGTGAGACAGGCCGCATTCGAGGCTTCGGGTTTGTGGAAATGAGCTCTGAAGCAGAGGAGCAAGCCGCCATTGCTGCGCTGGATGGGGCAGAATGGATGGGGCGCGACCTCAAGGTGAACAAAGCTCGTCCCCGGGAAGAACGCCCCACCTCAGGTTTCCGCTCTGGTAACGCGAACAGTGGCGGCGAGCGGCGGCGGAGTTTTCAATCTCGCTATTGAAACGCCCGCTAGGGCTTCCCGGTAGCTGGCCAGGGGGCACCTAGGCGCGAGCCGGTCTTGGGCTACGATTCCGGGATCCAGCTGTTTCTCTAGCCTGCTTCCATTGTTCCAACAGAGGAGTTGATGAGGGATCCCGATCAACTCCTCTTACTCTTAAGATTCTTCCTTGCTCCCTGAGAGAGGAAAATAAAACGCTTGGCTTGGGTTACGGCGAGTTCGGAGATCCCTCTGGCCAAGGATCTGTCAGGTCGGCGGTCAAGGGATCCCAATCCCATCCCCAATCGCGGGCAATGGCCTGAGTAATCCCCAGTTGTCCGTGGCCGGGGTAGCGGGCCAGCGCTACCACCAGATCGATAAGCTGCTCACCGGCAGGGATTCGACCAAAGATGTGCAGCCCATCGCGAATCTGAGATTCTTTTAGCTCGCAGAGATAGCCATCCAGGCGATTCCAATCTTCTTCTTTTTCCAAGTTGAACTGTTGGTCTAGATGCTCTGCTCGAACCAGCTCCTGAATCTGGGCGCGAATCAGGGGACAACGACTGGGATCCAACTGTTGGGCCTGCACGTACTCATCCATCAGCCGTTCCAAATCCGCCAGGGGGCCGTACAGCTCGGCGCGGGTAAGGGGCGGGGTGAGGTGGTCGATAATCACTGCCTGGGCTCGCCGCTTGGCCTGGGATCCCTCTCCTGGGTCGTTGACGATGAAGGGGTAGAAGTGGGGCATTGGCCCCAGAGCAACCTCTGGGTAGCAGGTGGCGGAAAGAGCGGATCCCTTGCCGGGCAGCCATTCCAAGTTGCCGTGCTTGCCCACATGCACCACCGCTTGAACGGCGAAGACCTGCCGCAGCCACAGGTAAAAAGCCAGGTACTCATGGGGGGGCACCAGATCCGGGGCGTGGTAGTTCAACGAGGGATCCCGGTCATAGCCTCGCGGGGGCTGAATGCCAACAAAAACGTGCCCCAACTGGAGACCGGCGATGGGGATGTTTTGGGCGGGCGGATCCCCCCACTGCCGGACGAGGTCGGTCTGGATGGGCTCAGGCAAGCGGGCAAACCACTCTCGATAAAGGGCAGCAGAAAGGCATTGCCGAGCGGGGCGCAGGGATCCCAAGGGGTCGTAGGTCTGGCCTTCGGTTAGCCAATGGATGAGTTCATCTCCAGTCTGGGGCAGGGGATCTACTGAGTAGCCAGCTCCCGCCAAAGCTTTGAGAATTTCCACACAACTGGCAGGGGTATCCAGACCCACCCCATTGGCCAGTCGCCCGTCCCGACTGGGGTAGTTGGCCAGGATCAAAGCCAGTCGCCGCTGGGAAGGGGGGGTACGCCGCAATTTCACCCAGTTGGCCGCCAAATCGGCTACAAACTCCACCCGATCCGGCACAGCCACGTAGGCCACCACCTCCGTTTGCAAGTGGGGATCCCGCTGTTGAACCGCTTTGAAGGAAATGGCGCGGCTGATGATGCGCCCATCCACCTCCGGCAAAGCCACATTCATGGCCAGATCCCGCGCCCCCAATCCCCGTGTGGAGTTCTCCCAGCTCTGCCGGGATCCACCGCTGAGGATTACCTGCAAAACAGGCACATCCAACTCCTGCCACAGGCTTACATCGGGCTGGTGGCTGTCCAACCGCGCCAGAGAAAAGCTGGTGGTGTTGAGCAACAGGTCAATCTGGCCGCCGAAGTGATCCCGAATGGCCTGGGGCAAGTCGGGATCTTGAAGGCTGTAGGTGTAAAGGCACAGAGGCTGCAGCCCCCGCTCCACCAAGGCTTTTGCCAATTGATCCACCGGCTCTGTATTCCCCGCCAGAACATGGGCCCGGTAGAGTAAAATCCCCACCTTGGGAGCTTGGGGATCCGTCGGCGAGGCTACGGGAGGTTGGTAGATCCCAAGACGAGGCAACCCTTGTGGATCCGGCGCCGAATATTGGCCCCCTAGGAACTCCCCAGCCAGCAACAGCAGACAGGCAGCCACATTCTCCGCTCCCCCCTCCAGCCAGTACCGCCACACCCGATCCGCCACCGCCAGGGGCACAGTGGAATGGCTCACCAAATCCCAGTCGGGGCGATCGTCCCCAGGAATGACGATCAGGGTGGATCCCTCCTCGGCGGCCACCTGCTTGGCTACCTCCAGGCCATAGCTCCAGTAGGCCCTTCCCCCCAACAGGCGAAGGAGCACCACCTGCGCCCGCCGCAGCACCCTCTCGGCATAGTCATCCAGGCTGAGGGGCTGTTGCAACTGCAGCAGATTAGCTGCCCGTATGGCCGGAAAGTCTTGGGGCAAAAGACGGATGGCCGCGCTCAAAGCCGTCAGGTCCGTATCGGCTGCCGAGAGAACAACAATGGGAGCAGGATCCTGCTCCAGGAAAATGACCCCGGACTGGGTGGGATCCCATCCCCCTGGCAAAGCAGCTATTCGGTGCATGGCCGCTCTCCCAAGAGAAGGAAGCTCAGGCTTAGCGACTGTACTTGAAGCACAGAAGCACCCCAGCTCCCAGCGCTCAACTGGTCAGGAAGGGCTCCCGTAGTGGTTCCCGCTACCCAAGCATTGCCCTGTCCAAAGTGCTCCGCACCGCTGGCGCGAAAGTGCTCCGCACCGCTGGCGCGATCGACAGCAATAGAGTCAGCCACCTCATTCGCAGGAGTTCCGAACTGGCGAGCCCACTCGATTGAATGCGAACCGTAGGCTCTCAGAAGAATTGAACTGGCAAAAAAAGTTAAAGCACTTGCGAAAACTACCCTGCCCACCCTTTTTTTCATATCCTTCAAGTCCCCCCTTGTCGACTAGGGCAGCACCGCCTAGAGCCTAGCATGGGGCAGCTTTCTGCTGGCTACTGGGGTGTTGAGCTGCCGCAGAGGGATCCCGCCCTGGCAAAGCCTCAGCCTAACGAGCGTATTTGAGTACCAAGACATCTTTCATGCCCGCAAGGACTCCGTCCCGCTGACGCGAAAGGACTCCGTCCCGCTACCGCGATCGGCGCTTCTTGACAAGGGGGCACCGCCTAGAAGTTAGCACGGGATAACTGACGGGATAACTGTTGGATGATTCTCCAACGGCAGGACTGTCCTCTGGCTGGGAACCTTCCTTTAGGCGACTTGGGGTACGGGCTCAGGGTTGGGCAGCAGGCCAGCTAGGCGCGGGGAAAAACGCAGGGCTGCCTGCACAAAGGCTTGAAACAGGCGAAAGTGCTCGGCTTCTGCAAAGGTGAACTCCGGGTGCCACTGCACGGCAACAGCCCAGGGGTGGGTTTCGTGTTCAATGGCCTCGATCAGCTCATCTCGAGAACGGGCAGCCAAACGCCAACCTGAGGGCACATCGCGGATGGCCTGATGGTGCCAAGAGACCACAGAGATTTCTTCTGCGCCGACGATTTGGTGCAGCCGTGTGGAGCGGATCAGGCTGACATTGTGGCGAATGGGCTTGCGATCAGCGGGGTTGAAGTGATCCAGCTCGTCGTACACATCAGGCACATGGGGGATCAGCTTGCCGCCACTGACCACATTTAACAATTGCATCCCCCGGCAAATGCCTAAAACAGGGATCCCCTGGGCCAGCACGGCCTGAGCCAAGGCCACCTCAAATCGATCCCGCTCCGCGTTCACATAGCGCACCTGGGGATGTTGCGGATCTTCTCCGTAGGTGCTGGGGCAGAGGTCGCCGCCACCGGTCAACACCAGGCCATCCACCCAAGACAGCAAATCCTGAGGCTCACTTTCGCCTGGGGGAAAAAGAACGGGGATCCCTCCGGCAGCGCGAATGGCGTCCACATAGCGTCCCGGCGCTACGAAGTCTCCTTCGTCATTGCGGTTGCGAGTGGTAACGCCAATGAGCGGTCGATTCGAAAAAGGGGATGTCCGGTTCATCCTTCTACGATAACCCCATTTCCCGATGTTGATGGTGCTATGCCCACGGCACCCTGGCGGGAACCGCGCCGCTGTCCTGAACAGAAAAATCTAAAGTTTTCCCCCACGATAGGAGTTGAATCTCGCTGTTGCGCAACGCTAACGCAAAGGGATCCCAGAAATCGCCGAAGCCATTAACCTTTCCCAAGGAAGTAGCGGCGGCTGATCCCTTGGGCCAGCAAGACGAACAACACCAGGGATCCCTGAATCACACCGGCCAAAGAAGACTCCAATTGCAAAGAGAGAGGCAGTTGCAAGCTGCCGATGTTAAGACTGCTGAAGAAAAAGGCAATCGGCAAAATCAGCAGGGGGTTAAAGCCTGCCAGCATCACCACCAACAAGGCCAGAAAGCCCAAATTGCTGGAGATATTGGGGATGAGGCGATGGAACAGAGCCAACACCTGCAAGGCGCCCGCCAGCCCTGCTAAGCCCCCACAGCAGGCAAATGCCATGAGCAACCTGCGGGTAGCCGGGATCCCCAACCGGAAAGCAGCTACAGGGTTTTTCCCCACCGCCCGCAACTGCAGGCCGAAGCGAGTGTTGCCCACCACCAGCACCGTTAGGGCCAAAGCCAACAGGGCCAGCAGCAACGCCACCGGACTGGCCTCTGACCGCCCCCAGGTGGGCAACCACAGACGGGGATCCAACACTTCCGTCCCGCTCATGGAAGCCACCCCCGGCCTTTTCCAAGGGCCGAAGATCAGGTAGAGCACCCAACCTTGGGCAACAAAATTCAGCCCCAGCCCAGCGAAGATCTCGTTGACCCGCCCCCACACATTCAGGATCCCAGCCAACAGGCCCCAGCCCGCCCCGCCCAGGATCCCGGCCAAAAGCGCCAAGGTAATGGCCAGTGGCGGCGGCAACCATCCCGCTTCCAGACGCACCAGAAACGTGGCCGCAATTGCCCCGACCACCATTTGCCCTTCGATGCCCAAGTTGTAGAGACCGGCAACAAACGTAAACACCAGCCCACAGCAGCAGAGGACAAGGGGAGCCAGCGTTGCCAAAACCCGGCCAAACTGAGCTTCAGTGCCGAAGGCCCCCTGCCACATGCTGGCCGCCACCTGGAGAGGTGAAGCCCCTGCCAGCAGGATCACCCCCGCCACAAATAGCAGCGCTGCCAGCCAAGCCAATCCCTGGATTACCCAGGTACGCTCTAGAGACACCCACGACCGGCCCGATTCCGCTATTCCCGCCATGCTTTAACACTTCCTAGGATTCTTAAACTTAAGATTTTTAAACTCAAAGAGGCTCCCCGCTGCCCTGCTCCAAGAGGGGATCCAAACGGCGCACCAGTTGCCAGCCCTCCACCGCCGCTAGAGGTTGTAACCCCAAATCCCGGATCTCCACCTGTTCTGCCTGCACCGGAGAAACCCAAAGGTAGTCTCCATATTCCCCTCGTTGCAGAGCCTGATCATCCACCCATCTCCCCGGATGGGGGGTATAAAAAGCGATGGCCTGGGCCTGACAGACATCCGGCAAGCCGCTGCGGCCAATATCCACCACCGTCTCCCCAGCCTCTGTCGAGGACTCCGTCCGAATAGCGCGAACGGACGGGGGCAGCATTTGGTTCCAATCCATTTGGGCAAAAGCAGGGCTGAAATTGCCAAAATCAGGCCGCAAGACGATGGTGATCATGGCGAGGATCCCGGCCAACAAGAGGGTTCCCACCCACAGACTGCCGGCACAGCGCAACACCCGCCGCCAACTCCAGATCCCTGGCAGCAAGAGGTACAAAACACCCATCACCACCAGCGGCCAAGCATGAGGCTGTAGGAGCTCCAGACCGTCTACGCCCAGCCGGACGGCCACCCCCAAACCCAACAGCAACAGCCCCACCGCTGCCAGTCCCCAAGAGAGCACCTGGGCCAGACGGGGCTTTAAGTGCAAGGACTCCGTCCCGCTAACGCGATCCGCACCGCTGACGCGACCCCGCATAGCCAACGCTTGATCCAAGGCTACCCCGGCCAAGAGAGCCAGCCAAGGGTAAAGCTGCACGGTGTAGTAGGGGGTTTTGGTGGGATAAAGCTGCAACAACAACAGCAGCAGCAGGGGGAAAGACCAGATCAGCAGCGTGGATCCCGGCTGCTGGCGCACCAGGAGAAAGCCACCCACCAAAGCCAAAACCGTCCACGGGAAGCCATGAACGGGAATGTGCCAAAGGTAGTACCAGCCGGTGGCATCCGCATGGAAGGGCTCTTGCCCCAGATCCCACACCTTCCCCACCAGGGTGGTCAGCACCTGTGGGCCATACACCTGCATGGCTGGACCTAGCCAGAGGCCAAAAATCCCCAAGCCCAGCCCAAGCGCCAGCCAAAATGGGGCGGATCCCATCCAGCGGCGCCGTTGCTGCACGAGATAGGGGATCAAAGCCGCCCCCGGCAGCAGGATCATGGCACTTTTCATCAGCAGGCCCAGCCCGAAGGCCACTCCGGTTAGCCAAAACCAAACCCTGTGGCCGCGGATACCGTTGACCAGCCCCAGGATCCCCAGCAGCTCCAGAAAGGTCAAGGGCACATCCTGCCCCACCAGCCGCCCCTGCTGCACCCAGAGGTAGCACAGGGGCAAAACCGCCATCCCCAAAAAGGCCGCCCGCATCGGCAAAAAAAACCACCCAATCCAACCCACCAGGGGAATGGAGAGCAAAGCAGCGAGGATCCCTGGCAGCCGCGCTGCCCACTCGTTTACCCCGTACAGGGCAAAACTGAGGGCCACGCTCCAGGTGAGCAGAGGGGGTTTCTCGAAAAAAGGCTCCCCCAAAAAAGTGGGCCCCAGCCAATGCCCTCCCCGCAGCAGCTCGCGGGCCATTTGGGCATAAAAGCTCTCGTCGCAGCCAGCCAAACTGGGATCCGCCCCCGAGAGCACAAACAGGGGCACCGCCAGGCCCATGACTAGTAGGCTTAGGCCCCAAAAGGGCACTAGGTGCGGGTCGCGGCGAAACTGAACGAAGGAGCTGGATCCCGGCAGGGATCTGCGGCTAGGAGAACTGCCCAGACGGTTGGGGTTGCCGAAAGGACGCATGGGACTCCGTCCCGCTAACGCGATGGGACAAGTCAGCAAGGGGCGGCTCTAACCAGACTAGACAAGGACTCCGTCCCGCTTACGCGATCGGCAGAATTTTTTAGGGAAGCTCCAGAGATCCAGAGGAGCTCTAAGGACTCCGTCCCGCTTACGCGATCAGCTTATCTGCCGGCAAGGTTAAGCCCTGAAACCAGCTAAAAAACTGCAAGGACTCCGTCCCGCTGACGCGATAGGCTGCCAAGCGGACTTGGGTTTTGCGGATCCCACGCAGGGTGGTTTCCTGTTGCTCGCTTAAGGACTCCGTCCCGCTGACGCGAACGGGGTCTTGATCCAGGCGTAACAAGGCTTGCACAATGGCTTCCGTTGTTTCAGAGCCCAGAGCACAGCTCGACTGGGCCAACATTCCCAGATCAAAGCCAAAGGTTTCAGAAAGGACTCCGTGCCGGCTGCAAAAAGTGAAACACGAAGCGAAAGTAGGGGATCAGCATCAAAAACGAAGCTGTGCCCAGCAGCAGATTCAGCCCGACGAGCAGCCCCAGACGTTGTTGCTCCACACCGCCGACGCGAACGTAAAGGCTCAGGGCTGCCGAACTCCACAAACTGACCACATTGGCCAAAATCAGGAAAAAGAAGAGGTAGAAATTGACTTTCTCGCGCAAAAACAGCTCCGTGACCTTTGGCGTGAAGCGATCCGCGCTCAACTGCACCACAATGGCCACCACCGAGAGGGTAAAGCCCAGCACCCCCGACAACACCTGAGCCAAGGTGGTTACAAATTCCTGCAAAGCTTCTGTATCCTGCGTGGATCCCGCCCAGACCAGGTTCAACCCGCTCTGGATCCAGCGATGCCCGCTCCAGGCCCAAAGCAAACCTGCCCCCACCAGCGCGGCACTCCAGGTTAGAAAGCGGGGGCGACGCCCAACAAAGCCTGGATCTGTGTGTCTCTCCTTCACGGTGGCCCTTCTCAGAGAGGGGGTGCCTCAATACTCGCTTAGAAGAGCTTCCACAAACTCGTAGCTGGAAAAAGGCCGCAGATCTTCTAGCCCCTCTCCGGCGCCGATAAAGCGGATGGGTAGGTTCATCTGCTGCGTAATGGCCAGGGCAATCCCCCCCTTGGCGGTGCTATCCAGCTTGGTCAGGATCACGCCGCTCAACTTGGCAGCCTCGGCAAATACCTCGGCTTGGCGCAACCCGTTTTGCCCTTGGGTGGCATCCAGCACCAGAAGGCTTTCTACCTTGGCTTCGGGAGCTTTTTTATCGACGATGCGGCGGATCTTGGCCAGCTCGTCCATCAGGTTTTTCTTGTTTTGCAGACGGCCTGCCGTGTCCACCAACAGCAGCTCTGTGCCCCTGGCCTTGGCGGCTGTGATGGCGTCAAAGACCACTGCTGCCGGATCGGCATTGGGAGAGGGATTGGCGATCACCTCTACCCCTGCTCGCTCTGCCCAAACCTTGAGCTGCTCCACAGCAGCAGCCCGGAAAGTATCAGCAGCAGCAATCAGACAGCGGTATCCAGACTTGCGGGCGACATGGGCAATTTTGCCAATGGTGGTGGTTTTGCCCGCCCCATTCACCCCGACAATCAGCCAAATGTTGAGCGTGTCCCGTTGTGGGGCAAAGGTGGGATCCCCCACCGTCAACATCTGCCGCATCTGCTGCTTGAGGTATTTGACGGCCTCCTCTGGGGGCACCACCTCCTCTCGCATGCGCTCTTGTAGGGCTTGGATGATCTGCTCGGTGGCGTCGATCCCCACATCGGCCTGCAGCAACAGGGCCTCAATTTCTTCCACAGCCTTCTGATCCAGAGGGCCGCGGCCTACCAGGGCTTTCAACTGGTTGATCAGGTTAAGGCGGGTTTTGCCCAAGCCTCGCCGCAGCTTTTGCAGCCAGGAGATCTCCTCAACGGAAATCTCTTCCGGTTTGCGCCCTTGGGCCGCCAGGATCTCGGCTGACCAGCGGAAGCCCTCATCGAAGACCAGCTCTTCCGGCCCAGTCTCTGGAGAAGGAGCAACCGCTGCAGTCGCCGCCTCGGGTTTGGGCTCGTCCACAGCGCTGGCTTGCAGGGCTTGGAGACGCTCAGCAGCGCGGGGAGCCAGATCGAAAAACGAGGGAGCTGCCGCCGGCTGCACAGGGGGCGATTCTGGAGATGCTGGTTCTTGTGTTGGAGTGGAGGACTGGACGGGTTCGCGGGGTTCTGCTTGCGCAAGCGGGACGGATTCCTCAGTCGAGGCCGGTGGCTGTGGCTGGACGGATTCTGCAGGGATCCCTTCCGCTGGCGCAGGTGGGACAGAGTCCTGGGTTGCCGGTGGGGCTTGGGCAGCAGCACGGGCCTTCAGGTTGGCATAGGCGGCTTTGGCAAAAGCCAAATAGTCTTCAGGGGAGATCTCCGCCGGTTCCGGGGCTGGTGGCGAAGACTCCGCTTCACCAGGAGAGTCGGTAGAGTCGGTATAGCGGCGGCGAAACCAATCGAAGGCCATAATCCCATCTCCAGCCTGGCTGCTCTTTATCCAGTTTGACAGAGCAGCTCTCCTGCTAGAGCGCAGCCCTGGGGAGCTCATCCCTGCTCAATGGGGATCCCCGTTAGCGGGACGAGGTCCTTTCCAACCCTTCCACCCGCACAAACCCAATCACCTGCAACTGGTCAGGCTCTATCTCTAGGCTGAGCACCCGCATCAGGATCCCAATCTCTTCCAGCTCTTGCAGGTCAAGCACCTCATTGAGCCCGCCCAAAAACGCTGCTGAGATCTCATCGGGAACCCGCACAGAACCGATCACAAACTCCGGATTCTCCAGCTTTAGGCTGCGCCCTTCTTCCACGCGGATCCCGGTGTTAAACACCACCTCCACCGCTCGCGTTAGCGGGACGGAGTCCTTTTGCTCAGTACCGCCGTCTTTCTCCACCAAGAGGGCAGAGAGCTGAATGCGGCTGGGATCCGAAAACTCGACTCGAGGCTGACGCAGATCAAAACGGCGAGCTTCCCTTCCAGCTCCCCCAAAGGGCAGATCGGCGCGGATATCCTGAAACTGGCGGAGCACCTCTGGCTTGTTGAGGGCAGCATTCAAGTCCTCTTCCCGCACCAACACCCGTACCGCCGCTTGCAGAGGTCGCGCCAGGCGCAAGGGAGCCCCCTGGAAAAAAGAGGGGTCAATTGCCACCGGATCGGTTTCCAGCTCCAGAAGCTCGATGCGGGGAAAGGGCGCTCGATAGAGCCCGCGACCGGCGATCAGCAGGCGATCCGCTTGGCCATTCAGCAGCCGGTAATTGGGCTGGCTTTGGATGCGCACCTCCAAAACCTCTGCCCGATCCAACTGATCCAGCAAAAGCTGCCGCGCCGTCTGATCCGCCAGATAGCCCGCTCCTCCTCCCAAGCTCGCCAACAGCCCCAAGAGAATCGCCAGGATCTCCATGCTCACTGCCCTGCTGTGCCCTAACCTAGGTTAGCAAGGGGATCCCTGGCCCCCCTTGGGGATCTGGGCTAGCGCATCACCTTGAGGGAGCTGGCCTCAATGGGGCGATTGCCCATAAAGGTTTTGGCAATTTTCAGGCCATCGGCCATTATCGGGCGATTGAGCGTGGGATCATGGATGAATTTGGCCCCAGAGGCAACCGTTGGGCGTCCCTCCCCCCAAGTGTCCACGACTTTGAGAGTTGCAGCAGCAACTGGACGTCCGTCGGCATAGTAATCCACCACTTTCAGGGTTGAAGCCCCAACCGGACGGTGGTCAATCTCAATTTCGCTGAACTTGACAGGGCTGGGAAACACGGGCGGGCCGGATTTCTCCCCCAGCAGTGCCGGCATCTGAGCAGCCGCAGAGGCCCCATCAGCAGGCAGGGGAGCCAGGTTTAGAGCGTTACCCGTTTGCGTTAGCGGGAGGGCGTCCTTTCCCATAGAAGAAGCCTCTTGCTCTGGAAGCGTGCCGGAATGACCATTTGGAACGGCCATAAGAAACTCCTGAGTTGGTAGAGATAATGAACAAAACAGGACGGGAAAGGGCAGGAAGCTAGATCCCAGTGGAGCGCTGCAGAAGAAGGATATCTTTGGCAAGGCTAAAGGTTGGCCTCCCCAAGTTCAAATGAGTGAGACTGAATCTCGAATCTAAAAATATTCTAAACCAAAGTTTGGCATGGGATCCGCCGGCTGTGACCCAACGGTTCCTGAGACGATGCCGGCCAGTCGCGTTAGCGTTGCGTAGCTATGACGTCCTCTTCGCTCCAGCCACTCCCTGGCAAAATCCAAAGCGGACGGTACACTAGTGAGTTAGCAAAGTCTATGGCAGGGATCCCCTATTCCTATTGGCGCTCCTATTGGCGCTGGGCAAGGTGGCCGGCACCGGCTCTGTGGGCGTTGCTGCTTTGGTTTGCTCCTGCAGCTCGAGCTTCTACCCTGGACGCGCCCCCATTTGACCTGAATATCGATCTGGCGGCCTAAGCTCACCTCTTGGGCATCGTTCAACTGGCTCACCTGCAGCCACTGAAGGCCATGAATCAGCAAACGGCCCAGATCTTGGGCATGGGCAGGGGATCCCATCCCAGATGCCGCAAGAATGCTGAGTAGGGCAATGGCGACCGGTCTCACCGCGCGAGAACTCCACCCCTTGGAGAGGAGAGGATCCTGTCCTGCTGGCGCGAGCAGCCTGAGGGTGTGGCGAGGTTTCAACATCAGGAATTGGCTCCATCAAGTACCCTCAAGTTAGCGATCCCGAAGCAAGATTGTCCTGCCACCCAAGCGAAACCGCTTTGCTATCAAGGGCAACCGCCGAGAGAGTTTCCCCTGGCTTGGGGGAATGGAATAGGATAGGGCTCTATATTCAGGCAGACGTTTAAGGGCGGTCATGACGGGATCCCCTACATGGAACCCTGAAATCTCCCCATCTCCAGACTCCTGGGCCACGGGCAGCGTTTACTTTCGGTCGGATGCCCAGGGGATCCATCTGCACTTGCCCAGCACCTTGCCTTGGGAGGAGCTTTGGGAAAACCTGGTTTGGCAGTTGCGCAGCCGCAAACCCTACTGGGCCGGAGTCGCTCCCCTCACCCTCTGGAGCCAGCAGCGAGAGCTGGACATGCCCACCCTACAACTTCTTGCTGCCCTATTGTCTCAGCATGGACTGCAACTGTGGCGCGTCCAAACCCGATCCCGCTCGACAGCCATCGCAGCAGCAACGTTGGGCTATTCTGTGGAGCAATCTTCCCTTTTGGAGGCAGTTCCCCTTGCTCCCCCAGACACCACACCTCTGTACCTACGTTCGACGGTGCGCTCTGGCATGTCCGTGCGTCACAGGGGCTCGGTATTCCTGTTGGGGGATCTCAACCCCGGCGGCGAGATCATTGCTGGAGGAGATATTTGGGTTTGGGGACGCTTGCGGGGCCTGGTTCACGCGGGGGCCGACGGCGACAAGGGAGCTGTAATTTTGGCTTTGCAGTTGGAGCCCACTCAGTTGCGCATTGCCGATCAAGTGGCCCGTCCGCCAGAAGGTGGATCCCTGCCCAACACCCCTGAAGTGGTTTACCTGCAGGAGGATGTCATCTGCGTCGCCAGCCTTCAGGATTTTCTGCGGAGAGGAGTATGAGCCGAGTCATTGTCATAACCTCTGGTAAAGGTGGAGTCGGCAAAACCACCGTGACGGCCAACCTGGGCACTGCCTTGGCGCGCTTGGGTCGCTCGGTGGTGGTGGTGGATGCAGACTTTGGCCTGCGCAACCTGGATTTGCTGCTGGGGCTGGAGAATCGGGTGGTGTACACGGCCCTAGAGGTGATCGCCGGGGAGTGCCGCCTCGAGCAGGCTTTGGTGAAAGACAAGCGCACCCCCCATCTCTCGCTGTTGCCGGCAGCCCAAACCCGCAACAAAACGGCGGTGCATCCGGATCAGATGCGCCAGTTGATCGAGAAGCTGGCCAGCAGCCATGACTATGTGCTGATCGATTGTCCGGCAGGGATCGAACAAGGGTTTCGCAATGCCATCGCCGGGGCCAACGAGGCCATCATCATCACCACCCCAGAAGTGGCAGCGGTGCGGGATGCAGATCGCGTGGTGGGCTTGTTGGAAGCTGCACAGATTTCATCGACTCAGCTGATTGTCAACCGCCTGCGCCCGGACATGGTGGCAGCCGGCCAGATGATGTCGGTGGAAGATGTGGTGGAGGTGCTGGCCATCCCGTTGGTGGGTATTATTCCAGAAGACCGCGAGGTGATCGTCTCCACCAACAAAGGGGAGCCCCTGGTTCTCTCCGCCAATCCAACTCTGGCTGCTCAGGCCATCCAGCGCATTGCCCGACGGCTGGAAGGGGAAACAGTGGACTTCCCCAAGATGGCCAGTTTGGGCGAGTCCTTTTGGGAGCGGGCCAAACGGTTTTTAAACCAAAAGGTGCTCTGACAACTGTTTTGTCGTTTTTCCCCACTTTATCCAGGTTGCAATGGCAATTTTGACCTGTTTACAACTGAGTAACAAAGCCAACAAAACCTATGCTCCTCGATTTTTTGGATCAGCTTTTTTCTCGGCACTCCGGCAACAGCCGCCAGCAAGCCAAGCAACGGTTGAAGCTGATCTTGGCCCATGACCGCGCTGATCTCACCCCAGCGGCACTGGAATCAATGCGCCTGGAGATTTTGGGGGTGGTGTCCCGCTATGTGGAGCTGGATTCAGAAGGGATGCAGTTTCACTTGGCCACGGAAGGGGGAACGACTGCTCTTATTGCCAATCTGCCTATCCGTCGCGTTAAGCCCTTAGAGACCGGTCTCAGCCGCTCAGAAGGCGAGAAAGCCTAGAAGGGGAGATTTCTGGCAGCATGTTAATTGGCCTTCATTCCAACAGGGCTCCCAATGCCAGAGTGGTCGTCAAGCTCGCTCTGTGATAGGTTGAGGTAAGTCGTGTGTACTGTAGAAAGAGTGGAGCTGGGTGTAGCTTTTGCAACTTTATGGAGCCAGCACACAGAGGTTAACTAAATGTTAACTCTGCATGTTCGAGCTCATGAACTGCTGACGTGATGGGTAGAGCCACCTTGACGATTGGAGACTTTCCAGCAGTCTGTATTGGCGTTAGCGTTGCGGAGTAATAACGACGTTAACGATGGAAACAATGAGAGGGTTGGCGTTCAGTAGCTGGAAAGGTAAGGGCTCCGTCCCGCTATTGCGTTCGGTTAAGCCTCAATATGCAAGATTCATTTGAGCTGACGATCCTGTTTACGCTAGCCCTGGTGGCTGGGATCGCTGCTCAGGTGCTGGCCAATTTTGTCAAAGTGCCCAGCATTGTATTCCTGCTGCTGTTTGGCCTGTTGCTGGGGCCAGATGGTTTGGGCTGGGTTCATCCCCAAGTCATGGGATCCGGGCTGGAAGCGCTGGTGTCGTTGGCGGTGGCTCTGATCTTGTTTGAGGGGGGACTGAACCTGCGGCTGCAACGTCTCAATCAGGTATCCGATAGCCTGCGCAATTTGGTTTTGTTGGGATCCCTGCTGACCTTGGTGGGGGGAGCGGCAGCAGCTCACTATCTGGGGGAGTTTCCCTGGCGGCTGGCTTTTTTGTTTGGATCCCTGGTGGTGGTGACGGGGCCGACGGTGATCAACCCTATCCTGAAGCGGGTACGGGTCGATCCGGCAGTCAGCACCCTCCTGGAAGGAGAAGGGGTGCTCATCGATCCCATCGGGGCCATTTTGGCGGTGGTGGTGCTGCAGGTGGTGCTCTCTGGCCATCCCAGTTTTCTCATGGCCCTGGAACAGTTGTCCAGCCGTCTGGCCATCGGGTCGGCGGTGGGAGCGCTGGGGGGCTGGCTGATGGGATCCTTCCTGCTTTGGTCGCGGCAGTTTTTAACCGAGGAGCTGCGCAACTCGGTGGTGCTGGCGGGGGCCCTGGGGGTGTTTGCCTTGGCCCAGTCGCTGCGATCGGAGGCGGGGCTGATGGCGGTGGTGATGGCGGGCCTGGTGGTGCGGCAGAAGGCGGCCATTGCCGAGCGGGGTGTGCGGCAGTTTCACGGCCAGTTGGTGGTGTTGGCCATCTCTGTGATCTTTATCCTGCTGACTGCCACGCTCTCCCTCAAGGCGGTGTTTGCCCTGGGCTGGGGATCCCTGGCCACAGTGCTGTGTTTGATGCTGGTCATCCGTCCCTTGAGTGTGTGGCTGTGTACCTGGCGCAGCGACCTGAATTGGCGGCAGAAGCTGTTTGTGGCTTGGCTGGCTCCTCGGGGCATTGTGGCGGCTTCGGTGGCCTCCTTGTTTGCCATTTTGCTGACAGAACGCGGCATTACCGGGGGAGATGCCCTCAAGGCGCTGGTGTTTTTGACGATCTCGGTGACGGTGACGGTACAGGGGTTGACGGCAGCCTGGGTGGCCCGCTGGCTGGGTCTGGATCAGGGCAGTTCCACCATAATCATCGGCGATCATCCCCTCACCAACCAATTGGCCCAGTTGATGCGCTCGCTCAACCAGACGGTCGAGGTGATCCCGTTGGTTTCTGGGTCTTCCAAAAATGGGCACGGCAGCTACAAAGCTCCCCACCCAACAGACGGTAAGGACTCCATCCCGCCATCCCGTAAGTCCTCCACATCCCTGTCAGGAACGCCGAAGCGTCGTCCAGCAGATGGCTTGCCCCCACAACTTCATTCCTCTGACGGCAACGGCACCCACAAGTCTGCCCCAAGCCAGGAAGTCGGCAAGCCAGAAGCCATCCCCGGATCCCTGCAGGAGGCCGTGCTGAACGAGTCTGCTCTGTTGAAGGCCGATATCGACCATGCGGAAACTCTGTTGATCCTGACTCTGGATCCGCAGGTGAACTGGGCCATTGCCGAGTTGATGGTGAAACTCTCGGTTTCGGCCACCATCTGGACGGTGTTGCTGCCGGATATGCCTATCTCAGAAGGGATCCGCACCTTGCAGCCTTCCTTCCCCCAACTGCAGCGCTGGGCCGGCTATCTGGAGGCCAATCGGGCCGAGCTGCGCTCGATCACCCTACCCACGTTGGCGGACTTGGGCCTGCCTCTCCCTTTATCGCTACGTGACGCTTCTGCGAATGCGGCCTCAACCCTGCCGGAGGCAGTGCGGAGCAATAAAGCTGATGTCTTGACGGCTCAAGAGTCGTTCCCGACAGCGGTGCGGAGCGCTTTTTCAGCACCAGCGCTGCCCAATCCCTTCCTGGCCCAGATGGGACTGGAGGATCCCACCCTTGAACGGCTGCGGGATCAGTTTGCCTATCGAATCAAAGCCGATCTATGCCTGCCCTTGTTGTTGGTGCGCCCGCAGCGGCTGAGGAGCGGCTCATCTCGACCGGGTCGGCTCTTCTACCTGCCTGAGCCAGACATTTGGCGACGCGGGGATCGCATCTACTACCTGGAGCGCGTTTCCAGCCCTGTGGATGCCGGTGTTCTCTCCGCCAAAGAGCCTGATTCCCAAGAATGGGATCCGTCCGCAGCCGTTCACACTCGCGTTCGCGACAGTGGTGCGGAGCACAACAGTGGGATAGAGTCTTTGTTGCCGCCCCAGTATGTTGAGGGCGTCAAGCTCCACTTTGATCTCTAGCCAGCCAGCGGCCACTGGGGATGAGGGAACACCCCTGCACCTGCTCAGGCCGACCCAGATAAACCCAGGCAAAGGTGCCGCTATCCAACTGCACCCACTGCCGTTCGTACACCCGCGGGTGGTCTTCCAGCTCGTCCAATCGGGGCAATAGACTCAAGGGGATGCGGTAGCACTCGCCGTAGAGCCGGTTTCGGCCACGAACTGCCATCGGGTAGGGGCCGAGACTGTAAAGATCAATGTGGTTGAGGCTGTCTGTCCCCAAAAATTCTGCCCCCTGCAGCAAGCTGTGGTATTGGCCGCCCCGCAGCAGGGATCCGTAGACAAAAACCACTGTGGTCGGTTGCATAGCGTTGCGGAGTAATACAGCTGCTTCACAGTGCCTTGAAAATTAGGGAGATTGCGTCCATTTTTGGCCAATGCGCGGCTCCGACCCGGCCAGTAGGCGCTCGATGTTGCGCCGATGAGCACCGATCACATACACCCCGCCCGCCAACGCAAACAACAAATAGGGCAAAGGTTGAGCTGTTGCCCACATCACCACCGGAGCCGCCACTGCCGCCAGCAGGGAGCTGAAGGAAACGATGCGGGTGAGGGCGAGCCCCAGCAGCCAGACGCCGAAAGTTGTCAGGGCTACTGGCCAAGCCATAGCCAACAAGATCCCCAGGCTGGTGGCCACCGATTTGCCCCCCCTGAAGCCCAGCCAGCAGGAACGGCTATGGCCGATCACTGCGAACAATGCCGCCAAAACCACCCACCACGCGGATCCCAAGGCCGATCCCAGAGCCACTGCTGCTGCCCCCTTGGCAGCATCCACCAGCAACACCAGCAGGGCGGGCCCCTTGCCCAACGTCCGCAACACATTGGTTGCTCCGGTAGAGCCGGATCCCTGTTGGCGAATATCGATGCCTCCCCACCAACGACCTACCCAATAGCCGGTTGGAATGGATCCCAGGAGATAGCCCCCCAGCACCGCAAGAAGAGCCGTAAGCAATGCAGGCATAGCAGGATCTGGAACGCTCTTCCCTCACTTTGCCACAGGGTCTGAGCTGCAGCCGGGATCTTGCCCCGTCCAGGAGCTTTTGGCTGCTCGCGGCCTCGTCTGCAACACCGTCACGGTTTCCCTTAGCACCGTCGCGTCAACGTTGTGGAGCAACATAGGGCGCTGCAGACATAGCAACAACCCCGGCAGAGGCGGGACGGAGTTCTTTCTCTAAATATCGCTCTAGATATCGAGGGCTGTCAGATCCAAATGGGCACTGTGGGCCTCAATAAACTCCCGTCGGGGGCCAACAGCATCTCCCATCAAGATGGTGAAAATGCGATCCGCCTCCACCGCATCTTCGATGGTGATTTGTTTGAGGGTGCGCGTTGCCGGGTTCATGGTGGTCTCCCAAAGTTGTTCGGGCATCATTTCCCCCAGACCCTTGAACCGTTGGATGGTGTACTTGGCGTTGGCAGGCAGCCCCCGCAGGATTTGGTCTTTCTCGGCGTCGCTGTAGCAGTAGCGAACATTGTTGCGGCCCCACTCGATTTTGTAGAGCGGCGGACAGGCGATATAGACATAGCCCTGTTCCAGAAGCGCCTTTTGATAGCGGTAGAAAAAGGTCAGCAACAGGGTGCGAATGTGGCTGCCGTCCACGTCAGCATCGGTCATGAGGATGATGCGGTGGTAGCGCAGTTGGCTGGGATCAAATTCATCCCCTTTCACCCCCAAACCCAGCGCTGTGATCATGGCCTGAATTTCGGCGTTTTTGTAGATCTTGGCGGGATCCGCCTTTTCAATGTTGAGGATCTTGCCGCGCAGGGGCAACACCGCCTGAAACTGCCGATCCCGACCTTGTTTGGCGCTGCCCCCTGCAGAGTCGCCTTCCACCAAATACACCTCAGACTCCGCCGGGTCGCGGCAACTGCAATCGGCCAACTTCCCCGGCAGCGTGGAAGATTCCAGGGCAGATTTGCGCCGCACCAATTCTCTGGCCCGCCGGGCTGCCTCGGCAGCATTGAAGGACTGGATGGCCTTATCGACGATCCCCCTGGCCACGTTGGGGTTGAATTCCAAGTACTCCGTGAGCGCCTCGGAGACGAGGGTTTGCACAATGCCCCGCACCTCGGTGTTGCCCAACTTGGTTTTGGTTTGCCCCTCAAACTCGGGGTTAGGCACCTTGACCGAGACGATGGCCGTCAACCCCTCGCGCACATTTTCTCCAGCCAGGTTGCTGTCGGAGTCTTTCAGCTTGTTGAGCTTGCGGGCTTGGCTGTTGATGGTGAGGGTGAGAGAGGTTTTCAGGCCCTCTAGGTGGGTGCCTCCTTCGTTGGTGCGGATGTTGTTGGCAAAGCCAATCAAAGTGTCGGTGTACACATCCGAGCACCACTGCAGGGCCACTTCCACCTCCACCCCATCCCGCTCCCCTTGGATGTAGATGATGTCAGAGTGGATGGGCGTTTTTTCGTGGTTGATGAAGGCCACATATTCCTTGATGCCGCCTGCATATTGATAGGTTTCGCAGTGAGGCGGATCCCGCCGCAGATCGCTGAAGGTGATTTTCAAGCCGGCATTGAGGTAGGCCAACTCGCGAAAGCGGGCCGCCAATACGGCATAGTCAAACTCTCGCTCGGGAAAGATCAGCCCATCCGGCTTGAAGCGCACCTCTGTACCCCGCCGGTTGGATCCCTTGGGTTGGGGTTCAGATTTCAGGGATCCCACCACCGCCCCGCGCTCGAAACGTTGAAAGTAAACCTTGCCCTCTCGCCAAACCGTCACCTCCACCCATTCGGAGAGGGCATTCACCACCGACACGCCCACCCCATGCAGCCCACCGGAGACTTTGTAGCCGCCACCGCCAAACTTGCCCCCCGCGTGCAGCACCGTCAGCACCGTAACCAGAGCCGACTGCCCGGTTTTGGGGTGGATGTCCACCGGAATGCCGCGGCCATTGTCCAAAACGGATACCGAGCCGTCGGGATGCAGGCTGATCTGAATATCGTCGCAATAGCCGGCCAGGGCCTCATCCACAGAGTTGTCCACCACCTCGTACACCAAATGGTGCAACCCCTTCGGCCCGGTGGAGCCAATATACATGCCAGGCCGCTTGCGCACAGCCTCCAAGCCTTCCAAAACTTGGATCTGCTCTGCACCGTAGTTTTCCGTCATTCCCAACTCCAATTCCGAAGAAGGCTCCCGGCCAAGATCAACAGAAACCCAGAAAAATTGACCTTAAAGGCCAGGAATCAGCTTATCATCAAAAAACTGTCCCCATGATAGCACAAAAGGCTAGAACGGCCACACAGGCGCTTCTGAGGGCCAAGTTCAGGATGGGATGCAGGTACGGAAGTCAGGCCGTCTTGCCGAACTCTAACCCAGAAAGCTCTCCACCAGCCCCGGCGGCGGCTGCACGTGAAGCGCGCCTTTTTCCAAGTCCACGACAGGCACCAGGGCTTTCACAAAGGGGATCAACACCTGCCGATGGTCAGAGGTCGTTATCTCCAGCACATCCTGGCCGGCTGCCAAAATCCCCGAAACCTGTCCCAGCAGCTCCCCTTGGTGATAGACGGCCAAGCCGATGAGATCGCGGTAGTGGTACTCTTCCGGCTGCAGGGGCAAGCGGTGGGAAGCCGGCACCAGCAGCCTAGCTCCTACCCAAGTCTCAGCCGCCGTTCGATCGGGGATCCCTTCCAGTCGCACCAAATAAAGACCCTTAGCCGGGAAAAACTGCCCCTCGATCAAGGGGTGCAGCAGGGGCTCGGGATCCGTATCCCGCTGCAACCAGCGTGGTCCAGGCTCTGTGAAGCGCTCTGGAAAATCCGACCAGCACCTAACCCGCAGCCAGCCCCGCAAGCCGTGGGCCGCCACCACCTGTCCCACCAGCAGCCAATCGGGATCCCGGGCCATCATGGTCGGTCAAACTCAGTCGAGCCGCGGAAAGTCCACTTCGGTTGGGAAAGAAGCCGGGGTACGCAGCTTCTGAGAGGCCGCCGCGCGAGATCCTTCCCCACCCTTGGCCACGTCCACCATGGAGAGCAGCCCTTGCAGGGTGCCAGGGATCGAATTGGGATCCATGAAGATTACCTTGGCGCTGGGACTGCTGCCTACCTTGAAGCCCATGTCGATATAGTTTTGCGCCATCAGGTATTGCAACGCATTGGCTGCCTCTGGATTCTCTTGCAAAGTGGCGGCGATGGTCTTGATGGCTTCAGCCGTGCCCTCAGCCAACAGCAGCCGCTCCCGTTTCTCCGCTTCTGCCCGCAATAGCTGCGCCTTGGCGGCCCCAGCCGCTTGGTTGATGCTGGCCTGCTGCTCCCCTTCTGATTTCAGAATGGCGGCCCGCTTCTCCCGCTCGGCAGCCATCTGCTTTTCCATCGAGTCTTGCACAGTCTTAGAGGGTTGAATGTCCCTGACTTCCACGCGGGTGATCTTGATCCCCCAGGGATCTGTGGCCTCGTCCAGCTCTGTCAAAAGGCGGGCGTTGATCTCGGCGCGGGAGGAAAAGGTTTGATCCAAATCCATGCGGCCAATTTCTGCCCGCAGAGCCGTCAGCACCAGGTTAACCAAAGCCCGCTGCACGTCCTCCACCGCATAGCGGGCCTTGATCATGTCGGTGATGCGCCAATAGACCACCGCATCGGCCATCAGAGAGACGTTGTCGCTGGTGATGCACTGCTGAGGAGGCACGTCCAACACCTTCTCGCGGATGGTTTCCTGGAACACAATCCTATCGATAGGGGGAAGAATAAAGTGCAATCCTGGGGTCAGCTTGCGATGAAACCTGCCCAAACGCTCCACCAATGCCTCATACCCCTGGCTGATGATTTTGACCGAGTTGAACAGGTAGCCGACAAAGATCAGGGCAATGGCCGCTAAGATACCTGGCATAGGGCTTTTCTCCTAAGGGGGAGTTCAGTCCCCATTCTAGACGGTTGCTGGGACTGCTCCCTTAGCTCGATCACATCTCAACAGAAACGCGATGGACCAAGTATGATCTGCAGCTCTGCGGAACGTCTGGAGCTTCTTAAGATTTTTCGGGCCGCAACCGACAACTTGAGGCCACCCATCAGAAGTCTAGTGAGGGGATCCCGTCTATGAAACTGAGCAGCAGGAATCTAGAGGTTGGTTTGGGCAAAATCTATGACGTGATTGTGGCCGGAGGGGGAGCAGGGGGGTTGTCGGCGGCAATCTATCTGGCTCGTTATGGATTGAGTTGCCTGGTGGTGGAGAAGGGCAGAGGCCGCTCTTTTTGGATGCAGGATTTGCGCAATTATCTGGGCTTGCCCCCGACCACTCCAGGGCGAGAGCTGTTGCGACAGGGAACAGAGCACGCCCTCAGTTTAGGGGTAGATTACCTGCGCGGCTTCGTGGAAGATGCCACCGATGAGGGAGACCTCTTTGCGGTCAAAGTCAAGGTGGGAAAAGTTAACAGCCTCTACCCCATTTTTCGGAGCAAATATCTGATTGCAGCAACCGGCATTATGGACGAGCTGCCTCAGTTGTCGGATATGCAGAATGTTTACGACTACGCCGGCTATTCACTGCATGTCTGTATGATCTGCGACGGCTATGAAATGCGAGATCAAAAGGCAGTGTTGATCGTCAATTCGGAAGATCGGATCAATACAGCTTTTGTCCTCAACTGGTTTACACCCTATATCTCGGTGTTGACCCACGGCCTCTGCTCGGTCGGCCCCGACATGCGCAAAAAACTGGCGGATCATGGCTACCCCCTCTACGAATCTCCTATTCGCCGCTTTCTTGGAGAAAACCATCAATTGCAGGGTGTGGAGTTGGAAGATGGCACTTACATCGAAGCAACTACCGGCTTGGTGGCGATGGGCGCCAGATACCACAATGCCTATTTGAAAGGGATCCCCGGCTTGAAATGGCAAGGGGAAAACCTGCTAACCGACGAGTGGTGTCGCACTGCTCATCCGCGGCTGTTTGCACTGGGCGATTTGAAGCAGGGCCTGAACCAGGTGGCGATTGCGGTTGCTGATGGTACCTTAGCTGCCACAGCCATTTGGCGGGACATCCGACGGGCCTCGCCTGCACGTAAATGGGAAGAGCGGCTGCTCTCGCCACCCAGAAGCCCAGCAGGGCCTTCCGGTTAAATTGATGGGCTCTATCGAGCTTGGGTGGCTTCTGTCCTATGATTGGTTGCGAAGGATTAAGCCATTCCATGCACTCTCTGAAAGCGTTGAAAGCGTTGATATTTTGCCTAGCCTTCCTACTGGTTGGACTGATCTACTACTGCACGGTAGAGGCCCAGCCTCTTTTTGAGCTGAACCTGACGGCCACCTCGGAATACAACCTCATTCTCCCCATTGAAAGCATTCGGGTGGTGCGCGGCGCCAATCCCCAAGATTTGCTCATTTATTTATCAGCTCCTTCTGCAGCCTGGATCCATCAAGAAGAGGTGAACGGGCATTATGTGATCGACATCCCCTACGGAGTCATTACCCGTACAACAACCGTCGAGGTCGCTTCGGATCTGCCCTATCGGCTGAGCTGGGGCAACCAAAATGAGCAGACGGGGCGTTTACTGATTACCCCTGCTCCCGCTCATGTGCAGGTGTTTCTGCAGCATGGCTGGATCCCGGATCCCGACTTTCTCGATCCGGCGGAAAACAGCCAACCTTTGCAACTGCCCTTGGAAGAAATGCTGGGGCCTTTACTGGAGGTGCCACCTCGTTCTGCCTTTCTGACCATTGATGATGGCCCCTGGCCTCAGTCTACCCCCCGACTTTTACAGGTTTTGGATGATCTTCAGATCCCGGCCACTTTCTTTGTTATCGGCACCCACGTTTCCCGATTTCCTGAATTGGCTCAATTGATCCAGGCCCATCACCACACCCTAGCCAATCATACTTTTACCCACGATTATCAACGTCTCTACGGAAGCAATGAGCTGTTTTATGCTGAGGTGGATCAGACAACCCAACTGCTCAAAGCGTTGAACTTGGATCCCCAACTGGTTGTTCGCCCACCGGGAGGTTTTCGCCTAGATTCTGCTTTGCGTCGCTCTCTGGAGCAGGCAGGATATCGAGTTCTTTACTGGAACATGAGCCCGGAAGATGCTTACGCGGGCCAAAGCGCAGCCCAACTTTTGGAGCGTGTTCGAGCTCAGTTGCCGGCGATCCAGGCTTCCGATCAGCCCCTGGTTTTGCTGCTCCACGATCGCTGGCCCCACACCGCAGAGGCCCTGCCGGATATCGTCGCCGCCATTGAAGGGGCGGGCTATCGCTTTTTGCCCTGGCCGGCCATCAGGGATCCCGTTTGAAGGGCTGGCAACAGGTTTTCTGGCTTGAGGACTCCGACCCGCCTTTGCCGGCTGGGGATGTTCAAAGAAGGGCTGCATCTCGCTCAGCTCAGCAGCGTTGCCCAGAGATAACGGAGGCCTGTGCCTTGACAAGCTTTTCCCCAAGTAGCACATTGAAAGTTTACAGGACTTGGCTGCGGGCCGAGGAAGATGAGCGAGAGGACATTATTCGATAAGGTGTGGGATGCCCATACGGTGCGGATTTTGCCCTCTGGGCAGACGCAGTTGTTCATCGGCCTGCACCTAATTCACGAGGTGACCAGTCCGCAGGCTTTTGCCATGCTGCGGGAGCGTCATCTGCCGGTTCTGTTTCCCGAGCGGACGGTGGCCACCGTGGATCACATCATTCCCACCGACAACCGGGCACGGCCTTTTGCGGATCCCTTGGCAGAGGAGATGATCCAGGAATTGGAGCGCAATTGCCGGCAATACGGTATCCGCTTCTACAACAGCGGCTCCGGTCGGCAGGGGATCGTGCATGTGATTGCCCCGGAGCAAGGGTTAACTCTGCCGGGGATGACCATCGCTTGTGGGGACAGCCACACCTCTACCCACGGGGCCTTTGGGGCCATTGCTTTTGGGATCGGCACCAGCCAGGTGCGAGACGTATTGGCCACCCAAACTTTGGCTTTGTCCAAGCTCAAGGTGCGCCGCATTGAGATCCACGGCAAGTTGGGGCCGGGAGTTTACGCTAAGGATGTAATTCTGCACATCATCCGCAAGCTGGGGGTCAAAGGCGGGGTGGGCTACGCCTACGAGTATGGGGGCAGCGCCATTGAAGCCATGAGCATGGAAGAGCGCATGACCCTCTGCAACATGTCCATCGAGGGAGGAGCCCGCTGTGGCTACGTCAACCCCGATGCGGTGACCTTTGAGTATTTGCGGGGGCGAGAGTTTGCCCCACAGGGATCGGATTGGGAAGAGGCGGTAGCCTGGTGGAGAAGCCTGGCCAGCGATGGCGATGCCCGCTACGACGATGTGGTGGTCTTCCAGGCCGCAGATATTGCGCCGACGGTTACTTGGGGGATCACCCCCGGCCAAGGGATTGGGGTGGATGAGCGGATCCCTGCCCCAGAAGATCTGCCGGAAAGCGAGCGGGAACTGGCCAAAGAGGCCTATGCCTACATGGACTTGCAGCCGGGGGATCCCATTGTAGGGACACCGGTGGATGTCTGCTTCATCGGCAGTTGCACCAATGGCCGCTTGAGCGACCTGCGGGAGGCAGCCAAGATTGCCAAGGGGCGGCGGGTGGCCCCAGGGGTGAAGGCGTTTGTGGTGCCCGGCTCAGAACGGGTAAAGCAGGAGGCAGAACAGGAGGGCCTGCGGGAGATCTTCGAGGCGGCGGGGTTTGAGTGGCGGGATCCCGGTTGCTCCATGTGTTTGGCGATGAACCCGGATCGGCTGGTGGGGCGCCAGATCAGCGCCTCTTCTTCCAACCGCAACTTCAAGGGCCGCCAGGGATCCCCCAGCGGGCGCACCCTGCTCATGAGCCCGGCCATGGTGGCAGCGGCGGCAGTCAGTGGCAAGGTGGTGGATGTGCGGACACTGCTTTAACCAACCGTCTCTCAGGCATAGCGGGGACTGGATTTGAACCAGTGACCTTCGGGTTATGAGCCCGACGAGCTACCAGGCTGCTCTACCCCGCGGCGCTTTTCTAGCCTAGCTTGTCCTCCGGCTAACCGGCAAGCCTACACCTTGAGTTTCGCCGGGCATTCTCTTCGGGGATCCCCGTCGCACCTGGATGAGCTGGGCGGTGATGCTGATGGCAATCTCGGCGGGGGTTTCGGCGTGGATCTCCAGACCGATGGGGGCAAAGAGCCGAGTAAACTACCCGGCCCTGACTGCTTCGCAGTACAGGGCGGGCTTAAGGCCTCCGGCCCGCTGGCGCGAACGGTAGCCCTGCAGTTGGCAAGCCAACCACGGGCCTCTAGGCTGGTTTACGACAGCCCCAAGCTTGGCAATCATGTTGGCCCCATTCCAGTCCGCATCCCCTTCCCATCCACAGTGCCCACACTTGAACTGCTTCCCACTGCGATAGGATTGCGCAGGGTCGGGATGGATGTGCAAACACTTGTGACAGGTCTGCGACGTGTAGGCAGGCGGAACAAGAATCAGAGCAACCCCCGCACGCAGAGCCTTGTACTCCAAAAATTGACGGAGTTGATAAAACGCCCAACTGTTGGCCCTGCGCCGTTCGGCTTTGCTGCGTGGCTGTTGATTGACCCTTTCCCGAATCCCTGTCAAGTCTTCCAGAGCAAGAGCGCTATTTGTCGCCTTTGCCCTAGAGACAATAGCTTTGGAGATGCGATGATTGACCCACGTTTTTGCTACGCAACGCTGACGCGACTGAAAGCGTCTCTCCTTGCCAGA